>NZ_DATJTA010000021.1:0-103875 GCF_035503875.1 Nocardioides sp. | reverse complement strand
TGCCCGCCGTACCCTGGATCCCGTGCCCGTCGACAGCGTGTTCCCGCGGCTGGAGCCGCTGCTGCCGCGGGTGCAGAAGCCGGTGCAGTACGTCGGAGGCGAGCTGCACGCCACGGCGAAGGACTGGGACGACTGCGACGTCCGCTGGGCCTTGATGTACCCCGACGCCTATGAGGTCGGGCAGCCCAACCAAGGCGTCCAGATCCTCTATGAGGTGCTGAACGAGCGCGACGGCGTCCTGGCCGAGCGGACCTATGCGGTCTGGCCCGACCTCGAGGCGCTGATGCGTGAGCACGACGTCCCGCAGTTCACCGTGGACGCGCACCGGCCGGTGTCGGCGTTCGACGTGTTCGGGGTCTCGTTCGCGACCGAACTCGGCTACACCAACCTGCTGACCGCCCTCGACCTGGCCGGGATCCCGCTGCATGCCGCCGACCGGCGCGACGGCGACCCGATCGTGGTCGCCGGCGGCCATGCGGCGTTCAACCCCGAGCCGATCGCGGCGTTCATCGACGCGGCGGTGCTCGGCGACGGCGAAGAGGCGGCGCTGAAGATCAGCGACGAGATCCGGGCCTGGAAAGCCACCGGCCGGCCGGGGGACCGGGCCGGGCTGCTCGAGCGGCTCGCGGTCGCCGGCCTGGTCTATGTCCCGGCGTTCTATGACGTCGACTACCTGCCCGACGGCCGGATCCGGCGGATCGCGCCCAATCGGCCGGCCGTTCCGTGGCGGGTCGCGAAGCACACGGTCATGGACCTCGACGAGTGGCCCTATCCCAAGAAGCCGATCGTGCCGCTCGCCGAGACGGTTCATGAGCGCTACTCGGTCGAGATCTTCCGGGGCTGCACCCGCGGCTGCCGGTTCTGCCAGGCCGGCATGATCACCCGTCCGGTCCGTGAGCGCTCGATCGAGACGATCGGCGACATGGTCGAGAACGGCATCCGCAAGTCCGGCTTCGAGGAGGTCGGCCTGCTCTCGCTGTCCAGCGCCGACCACACCGAGATCGGCGACGTGGCCAAGGGCCTCGCCGACCGCTACGAGGGCTCGAACGTCTCGCTGTCGCTGCCCTCCACCCGGGTCGACGCCTTCAACATCTCGCTGGCCAACGAGTTCTCCCGCAACGGCCGGCGCTCGGGGCTGACGTTCGCCCCCGAGGGCGGCTCGGAGCGGATGCGCAAGGTGATCAACAAGATGGTGACGGAGGAGGACCTGATCCGCACCGTCGCGGCGGCGTACTCCCACGGCTGGCGGCAGGTGAAGCTCTACTTCATGGTCGGCCTGCCGACCGAGACCGACGAGGACGTCCTCCAGGTCGCCGAGCTGGCCAAGAAGGTCATCCAGAAGGGCCGCGAGGTCTCCGGGCGCAACGACATCCGCTGCACGGTCTCGATCGGCGGGTTCGTGCCGAAGCCGCACACGCCGTTCCAGTGGGCCTCCCAGCTCGACGTCGAGACCACCGACTCCCGGCTCAAGCAGCTGCGCGACACGGTCCGCGAGGACAAGAAGTTCGGCCGCGCGATCGGCTTCCGCTACCACGACGGCAAGCCCGGCATCATCGAGGGACTGCTGTCCCGCGGCGACCGCCGCGTGGGCCGGATCATCGAGCAGGTCTGGCGCGACGGCGGCCGCTTCGACGGCTGGAGCGAGCACTTCTCCTACGAGCGCTGGATCACCGCCACCGAGCAGGCGCTCGCCGGCACCGGCGTCGACCTCGACTGGTACACCACCCGTGAGCGTGGGTACGACGAGGTGCTCCCGTGGGACCACCTCGACTCGGGCCTCGACAAGGACTGGCTCTGGGCCGACTGGGAGGACGCCCTCGACCCCGACTCGATCGACGTCGAGGACTGCCGTTGGACGCCCTGCTACGACTGCGGCGTCTGCCCGGAGATGAACACCGAGATCCAGGTCGGCCCCACCGGGAAGACGCTGCTGCCGCTCAGCGTGGTTTGAGCTGGTCTGACTCGCCGAGGTGCGCCACGATCTCCCCTCCGTGGCGGCGCGGGACTGGTCACGCGGTGCGGTTCAACTCGTGCTCGACGGCTCGGCGGATCCAGGATGAGACGGAACGGTCGTCGGCTTCGGCGCGCTTCTTGACCTCGTCGAGGACCTCTTCCGGGAAACGAACGGGGATCGGCGTCGTCAGTCTCGCCGTACGTCGGCGTGGCTTGCCGGTCGGCAGCTGGTTGGCGGGGTCGGAGTAGAACTCGTACTCCTCGTCGGGGGTCATCTCAGAACTCATCTCGGTCACTCCTGAAGATCGCGGCGAGGCTGGAGCCGGCCTCTTAGCAGCCGATGGGTCGGCAGCGTGCAGGGTCGCCGCTGCGCGAGGGGCAAGGGGGACGACGAGCACACGCCCCCCGACTTCGGCCACCATCAACCAGTGCGCTGGTGGCTGGCAGGGAAGAGCAACGGACCGTTTACGTCGATCTCGAAAGGCTCATCCGAGAGAAGATCGACGTCGAGCAGATCCATTCACCGATTGAATAACAAGCGTATACGCGAGGCGATGCTCCGAGGTGCGCCGGGAATCTAGCCGAGCTTCTCGGTGAGCCTCTCGCCGTCGACGCGGACGGCGACGCAGGCGACGGCGTCGCCGGTGTCGGGCGAGCCGTCCTGGGTCAGGCCGTAGATCGAGATCTCGTTCGGGTCGATGGTGGCGAGCAGGTCGGGGTCGACCAGGGAACTGCAGTCGATGCCGGACTGTGCGGCCCGGGCCTGCGCCGCGGTGAGCTCGGCGGTGGCGACGACCTGGCCGTCGTGCTCCTCGCTGCAGGAGACCTTGTCGATGAACCCGATGCTGTCGGAGTCGGCGTCGGTCAGCTCGTCGGCGTTGATGCACTGCCCGGTCTCGAGGTTGTCGATCGACTGGTCCTCGGCGACCAGGACGATGCCGACGATCCCGACGACCGTCAGGGCCATCACGAGGACGCTGACCACGATGGCCGAGATGGCCATGCCCTTGCCGTGGTTGCGGCCGTCCTTGCCGCGGACCAGGACCACGATGGCGAGCACGATCGAGACCAGGCCGGCCACGAAGGTGCAGGCCAGGAACGACAGCACCAGGGCGGCGATGGCCATGCCCTTCGAGGGCTCGTTGGTGCTCGGGCCGGCCGGGTAGGCAGGTCCGCCGTACGGGTTGGCGTACGACGGCGGCTGTTGCGGCCCGCCGTACTGCTGGGAGTACGGCGGGGGCTGCTGGGGGGCGCCGTACGGCGGAGGCGGCGGCTGGGGGGCGCCGTAGACGGGAGGCTGCGGCGGCAGCGGAGGCGGAGTCGGCCCCTGCTCCTCCGGCGGATCGGGCGGGCCGGGGTACTGCGGGGGCTGGGTCACGAGTCCTCCGAACGTGGGGCGGGCGAGTGAACGCTACCGCCCACGGCGGCGGGTTCGGCGCGCCCGGTCCCGGGCGCGAGCTCGTCCTCGATGTAGCGCGGCCGGGCCAGGCGCAGCCCGACGGCGACCTGGGGGATCGTCAGCGCGGCCAGCGCCACCAGCGGCACCGTCCAGCCGCCGCTGAGGTCGTGGAGCAGGCCGATGCCGAACGGCCCGATGCCGGCGATCAGGTAGCCGGTCGCCTGGGTGAAGGCCGAGAGCGCGGCGGTGCCCTCGGCGGTCCGCGAGCGCAGGCCGATCAGGGTCAGGACCAGCGGGAAGGTGACGGTGCCGATGCCGACCAGCAGCGCGGCCGGCACGGCCAGGTCGTGGGGTTCGATCAGCAGCAGCAGGTAGCCGAGCGGATAGCAGCCGATCACCGCGACCAGCATCTTCCGCGGGTCGCGGCTGCGCCCGAGCACGGCGGGCAGCCACAGGGAGAAGGGGATCGCGGTGGCCGCGAGCAGGCCGACCAGCACGCCGGCGGTCGTCGCCGAGTAGCCGCTGTCGCGCCACAGGGTCGCGAACCAGCCGAAGACGGCGTACGCCTGGAGCGACTGTAGCCCGAAGAAGCAGGCCATCGCCCAGCCGAGCCGGGTACGCCCGACGTCGGCGAACCCGATCCGCCGCGGCGCGGGCTCCAGGGCGCGGTCCCGGGCGGCCAGCCCGACCCAGGGCAGCACGGCCAGCAGGGCGAGCACCGCCCAGGTGCCGAGCCCGGCGCGCCAGCCCCCGAGGGCGTCGGTGATGGGCACCGTGAGCACGAGCGCGGCGGTGAGGCCGATCGAGAGCACCGTCGTGTACAGCGCGGTGACCGGGCCGACCCGGTCCGGGTAGTGCAGCTTGACCAGCGAGGGCAGCAGCACGTTCGCGACCGCCATCCCCGCGAGGGCCACACCGGACAGCGCCAGGAAGACCGACTCGCTCGAGGTCGCCGTACGCCCCGCCAGGCCCGCGACGATCGCGAGGAGCGCGACGAGCGTCGTGCGGTGCACGCCGACGCGGCGGGCCGCGGCCGGGGCCAGGGCGCCGAAGAGAGCGAAGGCGAGCACGGGGAGCGACGTCAGCAGGCCGGCGGTGGCGGGGGACATCCCCAGGGCCGAGCGCAACTCGTCGAGGATCGGTCCGATGCTCACCGCCGCCGGGCGCAGGTTGAGGGAGAGGAGCACCAGCCCCACCAGGAAGAGGGGAGCGGTACGGCGAGTCACCCGACCGATGCTGCCACCGGCCCCGAGCGCCGGTGATGATGGGGTGGTGCGACACCTCCCCGACAGCGAGCGGCGCGCTCGACTGGCGCGTCGACACGGCGTCGCCCCGGCACACCGGCATCCCGACGTCCTGGCCGCGAGCCGCGCGATGACCGTGCTGCATGCGACCGAGGCGCCGTCGGTGCACCTCGCGCTGCTTGCCCGGGTCGACGGGATCGGCGTCGCCGATGTCGAACGCGCCCTGTACGACGACCGCACGCTGGTCAAGCAGCTCGCGATGCGGCGGACCCTGTTCGTCTTCCCGCGTGAGCTGCTGCCCGCGGCGTGGGGGAGCGCGTCGGCACGCGTCGCCCGGGCCCTCGCCACGCGGCTGGCGAAGGAGGCGGAGGCGGGCGGGCTGGCCGAGGACGGCACTGCGTGGCTCGACGCGGCCCGGGCCGCGACCCTGGCGCGGCTCGCGGACGGTGCCGAGCTCTCCGCCAGTGAGCTGCGCGAACAGGTCCCCGAGCTGGCCGGCCGGGTCGACCTGGGCAGCGGACGGTGGGGGCAGTCGGTCCCCGTCGCGCCGCGGGTCCTCGGTCTCCTGGGCGTCGAGGCCCGGATCGTGCGCGCCCGCAACGCCACCCACTGGCGCACCGCACGTCCGCAGTGGGCCTCGATGGCCGCCTGGCTCGGCGAGGTGCCCGAGCCGCTGCCCGAGGCCGAGGGGTACGTCGAGCTGGTCCGGGGCTGGCTGCGTACCTTCGGCCCCGGCACCGAGGCCGACCTGGTCTGGTGGCTCGGCGCGACCAAGACCGCCGTTCGGCGGGCGCTCGCCGACGTCGCGGCCGTTGAGGTGGCGCTGGACGGCGGCGCGACCGGCTGGGTGCTGGCCGACGATCTCGACCCCGAGCCCGAGGTCGAGCCCTGGGCGGCGCTGCTGCCGATCCTCGACCCGACCGTGATGGGCTGGCAGGGTCGCGACTTCTACCTGGGCGGGCTCGGTCCCCAGCTGTTCGACACCAACGGCAACGCCGGCACCACCGCCTGGTGGGACGGCCGGATCGTCGGCTGCTGGGTCCAGGACGCGGACGGCGCCGTCGTCGTCCACCTGCTGGAGGACGTGCCCGCCGAGGCGCGGACGGCGCTCGACGTCGAGGCGGAGCGGCTCTCCTGCTGGCTCGGAGGCGACCGGGTGAGCACGGTGTACCCCTCGGTGGCGATGAAGGAGGCCACCGGGCCGTAGGGTTGGCCGGTGCGCGAGCAACCCGAGCAGCAGGCCCCGCCGGTCCAGCGACTCCGGATCCGGTACGCCAAGCGCGGCCGCCTCCGGTTCACCAGCCACCGCGACTTCAGCCGCGCCTTCGAGCGCGCGATCTTCCGTGCCCGGCTGCCGATGGCCTACTCCTCGGGCTTCAACCCGCACCCCCGGATCTCGTACGCCGGCGCCGCGCCCACCGGCTCGGCGAGCGAGGCCGAGTTCCTGGAGATCGGGCTCGCCCAGGTCGTCGACCCCGCCGACGTGCAGGCGGCGCTGGCCGAGGCGCTGCCCGACGGCCTCGACGTGATCGCCGTCGCGGAGTCGCCCGGCGGCTCGCTGAGCGACCTGCTGGAGGCCAGCCACTGGGTCCTCGACGTCGACGCCGACCCGGCGTCCGCGGCGTCCGCGGTGGAGGCGTTCCTCGCCCAGGAGTCGGTGAGCGTCGAGCGGATGACGAAGAAGGGCCTGCGCGAGTTCGACTGCCGGGCGGCCGTCGTACGACTGAGCGCCGGGCCGCGGGACGGGGGAGCGAGGCTCGACCTGGTGCTGCGGCACGGGGTCCCGTCCGTCCGGCCCGACGACGTGCTCTCCGGGCTGCGCGCGACCCCCGGCCTGGACGCCGGCCGGGCGCCGCTGCTGACCCGGCTGGCGCAGGGGCCGCTCGGGCCGGACGGCACCGTGGGCGACCCGCTGGGAATCTCGGGTTAGCGGACATTCACGACCTGTGTGCGATACTCGCCACGGTCGATGACGCGCGGGAACCCCCGCCGGAACCGATCCGACGACGTTCTCGCCGGTCCCTGAGAGGGGGCGGCACGGCGGGTGCAGGTCGTCGCCAGACCGCGACGCGGCTCGGCAGACCTGGTGACAGCGGGTCCGCCACCGTCCCGGACAGGGGACAGGGCCCAGCGACCGCGGCAGGTGACGCATCGGCTCCCGGCGGCGCACACGCGGAGGGGGTCGCCGCCACCGCCAGGCTTTGCGCCGACGGCCCTGAGTTCGCGGGTCGCGGTGCACGACACCCGCCCCGTCCCGGGGCGGGCCCGAGGAGCAGCACATGCCCGACGACACCCAGGTCGCCGCCACCGCCGAGACCACCACGCCCGCCCCCGAGGGTGAGGCCCCGGCTCCGGCCAAGAAGGCCGCGGCGAAGAAGGCCGCCGCCAAGAAGGCGCCGGCCAAGAAGGCCGCCGCCACGAAGACCGCCGCGAAGAAGGCGCCGGCCAAGCGCACCACCAAGAAGGCCGCGGCCGCCGCGGCCGACGCCGAGCTCCCGCTCGACGCGCCCGTCGCCGAGCCCGCAGCCGAGGCTGCGGAGGTCGCCGCCGAGACCGCTCCCGCGGCCAAGAAGACCGCGAAGAAGGCCGCCGCGAAGAAGGCGCCGGCCAAGAAGGCCGCGACCAAGACCGCTGCGACCAAGACCGCCGCCAAGAAGACGACGGCGAAGAAGACCACCAAGAAGGCCGCCGCGAAGAGCGCCGAGCCGGAGCCGACGCCGGAGGCCGCCGCCGCGATCCCGGCGGAGGACCTGGTGGAGGCCGCCGAGGCGCCCGCGGCCGAGCCCGCCGCCCCCGCGGCGTCCGGGGTCGCTCCGCTCTTCCAGGCCCCCGAGGCCGCGCCCACCCGCGCCCGCCGTACCCGCAAGACCGCGGCGAAGAAGGTCGCGGCCCCCGAGCCCGAGGTCGTCCCCGAGGACGAGGACGCTGCCGAGGAGACCGCCGAGCCGGTCGCCGAGGTCGCCGAGGGGACCGCCGAGGTCACCTTCGACGAGCTGCTGGCCGACGGGGAGTCCGCCGCCGAGACGCCGAGCGAGGCGTCCGAGGAGGACGGCGACGACAGCGACGACGACCAGGGCGAGAGCTCTGGTGGTGGCCGCCGGCGCCGGCGCCGGGGAGGTCGCCGCCGCCGCAAGGCCGGCGACTCCGGTGGCGAGGACAAGAGCGACGACAAGCCGGGCGACAAGAGCGACGACGGCGCGGAGGAGTCCGGCGACGCGAGCGGCTCCGGTCCGGCCGAGGAGCAGGAGGAGCCCTCCGGCGAGGGCAGCTCCCGCCGCCGGCGGCGCCGCCGGCGCCAGGGCGACGACGGAGGCGACTCCGGCGACGACCCGGAGAACACCGTCACCCGGGTCCGCAAGTCGCGCAGCGCCGAGGACGAGATCACCTCGCTGCACGGCTCGACCCGCCTGGAGGCCAAGAAGCAGCGCCGTCGGGAGGGCCGCGAGGCGGGTCGCCGACGCGCGCCGATCGTGAGCGAGGCCGAATTCCTGGCCCGCCGCGAGGCCGTCGACCGGGTCATGGTGATCCGCCAGCGCGACGAGCTGACCCAGATCGGCGTCCTCGAGGACAAGGTCCTCGTCGAGCACTACGTCGCCCGCGAGTCCCAGACGTCGCTGATCGGCAACGTCTACCTCGGCCGGGTGCAGAACGTGCTGCCCTCCATGGAGGCCGCGTTCATCGACATCGGCAAGGGCCGCAACGCGGTCCTCTACGCGGGCGAGGTCAACTGGTCGGCGCTCGGCCACAAGGACGGCCAGCCCCGCAAGATCGAGTCCGTGCTCTCGTCGGGCCAGTCGGTCCTGGTGCAGGTCACCAAGGACCCGATCGGGCACAAGGGCGCCCGGCTCACCAGCCAGGTCAGCCTCGCGGGCCGGTTCCTGGTCTACGTGCCCGACGGCACCACGAGCGGCATCTCCCGCAAGCTGCCCGACACCGAGCGCACCCGGCTGAAGACCCTCCTGAAGGAGATCGTCCCGGACTCCGCCGGCGTCATCGTCCGCACCGCGGCCGAGGGGGCCAGCGAGGAGGAGCTGACCCGCGACGTCGAGGTCCTCAAGGCCCGCTGGGAGGACATCGAGAAGCGGACCAAGGGCGGTGCCCCGCAGCTGCTGTACGGCGAGCCCGACCTCACGCTCAAGGTCGTGCGCGACCTGTTCACCGAGGACTTCGGCAAGCTCGTCATCGAGGGCGACGACGCCTGGGAGACCGTGAGCGCCTACGTCCAGCACGTCGCGCCCGACCTGCAGGACCGTCTCGAGCGGTTCACGCCGGGCGAGAACGGCAAGGACGTCTTCGCGATCCACCGGATCGACGAGCAGATCGCCAAGGCGCTGGACCGCAAGGTGTGGCTGCCCTCGGGCGGCTCGCTGGTCATCGACCGCACCGAGGCGATGACCGTCGTCGACGTCAACACCGGCAAGTTCACCGGCTCCGGCGGCAACCTCGAGGAGACGGTCACCAAGAACAACCTGGAGGCCGCGGAGGAGGTCGTGCGCCAGCTGCGGCTGCGCGACATCGGCGGCATCATCGTCGTCGACTTCATCGACATGGTCCTGGAGTCCAACCGCGACCTGGTGCTCCGCCGCCTGGTGGAGTGCCTCGGCCGCGACCGGACCCGCCACCAGGTCGCCGAGGTGACCTCGCTCGGTCTGGTGCAGATGACCCGCAAGCGGATCGGCACCGGCCTGCTCGAGGCGTTCGGCGAGAACTGCGAGCACTGCCACGGCCGCGGGGTCGTCGTCCACGACCACCCGATCGACCCCGGCAGCCGTGGCGACGACAGCGGCTCGGGCGGTGGCGGCGGCGGTGGCCGCAGCGGCCGGCGCCGTGGTCGCGGCCGTGGGGACGACAGCGGCAACGGCGGCAACGGCGGCAACGGCAGCAGTGGCAGCAATGGCGGCAACGCCCCGGCGCCCGCCAAGCCCCCCACGCCGGCCGACGTGGCGGCGATGGCGCGCCAGGAGTCGCGCGCCCAGTCCGACGACGAGGCCGCCGAGTCGACCGGCACCGAGCAGACCGAGGTCGCGCCCACCGAGGTCGCGCCCACCGAGGTCGTCGCCGAGCCCACGGCGGAGCCCACCACCGAGCCCGCGGCCCAGCCCGAGGCGCCCAAGGTCACGAGCCGCGCGCGCGGTCGTCGCGGCCGCGGCGCCGCCCAGGCCGAGACGACCCCGGCTCCGGTCGAGCCGACCCCCGAGCCCGAGCGACCCGGCGCGAACTCGCGCCGGGTCGGCACCGAGGTCACGGAGCCCGAGGCCGTGCCCGCCGAGGTCCCGGTCGAGACCCCGGTCGAGACCCCGGCCGCGGTCGAGGCCCCGAAGGTCGTGACCCGCACCCGCCGGCGCAGCGCCAACCGGCCGGCGGGTCAGCCCGCGTCGACCACGGCTCCGGCGGAGCCGATCGTGGTCGAGGCGACGGCCGAGCCCGTGGTCGCCGAGCCCGTCGCCCCGGTGGCGGCGCCCGAGCCGCCCAAGGTCGTCACCCGCACCCGTGGTCGCTCGGCCAGCCGGCCGGCCGGTCCGCCGAGCGAGGAGTCGACGTCGACCGGGGGCGAGGAGCAGGACGAGCCCGTGATCGAGCACGTGCCCGTCAAGAAGAAGGGCACCCGCAAGCGCTGAACCGCCTGATCGGGCCGGGGCCGGCCGCCGAATTGCTGTGGCCGGTCCCGAACCGTAGTATTGACCCTCGGTGCGCTCACGCGCGCCGTCTCTGAGTGGCCCTCCACCCGACGCGCAGGCTCGTTGCTGTGTGCGCGGTGGCCGGGAGCCCCAGACCCGAGACCGTAGTGACGCAGAAGACGACGAAGGAGACCGCGGTGTACGCGATCGTGCGCGCTGGCGCCAAGCAGCAGAAGGTTGCCGTGGGCGACGTCATCGAGATCGACAAGGTGACGACCGGGGTGGGCGAGACGCTGACCCTTCCCGTCGTCCTCGCGGTCGACGGTGAGACCGTCACCTCCGACGCGAAGGCGCTGGACAAGGCCACGGTGACCGTGGAGATCCTCGGTGCCACCAAGGGCCCGAAGATCATCATCCAGAAGTACAAGAACAAGACCGGCTACAAGAAGCGCCAGGGTCACCGCCAGAAGTACACCCAGGTCAAGGTCACCGACATCTCCCTCTGAGCGACCGCTCGGGCAGCAAACCGAAGGACTGAACTCATGGCACACAAGAAGGGCGCCGCGTCCACCAAGAACGGTCGCGACTCCAACTCGCAGCGCCTCGGCGTCAAGCGGTACGGCGGTCAGCTGGTCAACGCCGGCGAGATCATCGTCCGCCAGCGCGGCACGCACTTCCACCCGGGCAGCGGCGTCGGCCGCGGCGGCGACGACACGCTGTTCGCGCTGATCCCCGGTGCCGTCGAGTTCGGCACCCGTCGCGGTCGCCGGGTCGTCAACATCGTTCCGGGTGCCTGAGCTGACGCTCGCACCACCTGCTTCACCTTGAAGGGCGTCCCGGTCGGGGCGCCCTTCATGGTTTCGATGCTCGCTTCGCTCGCACCTCAACCCCCGTCGTAAGGAACCCCGCCATGGCCGTCCCCACCTTCGTCGACGAGGTGACGCTGCACATCAGCGCGGGCCGGGGCGGTCACGGCGTGGCCTCGGTCCACCGCGAGAAGTTCAAGCCCCTGGGCGGTCCCGACGGCGGTAACGGCGGTCCGGGCGGCTCGGTGATCCTGCGCGTCGACCCCGACGTCACCACGCTGATCGACTACCACCACAGCAAGAAGCGGGCCGCCCAGAACGGCGGCCACGGGGCCGGTGCGCACCGCAACGGCGCCCACGGCGCCGACCTGGTGCTGCCCGTTCCCGACGGCACCGTGGTCAAGACCCGCTCGGGCGAGGTGCTCGCCGACCTGGTCGGTCCCGGCACCGAGCTGGTGGTCGCCGAGGGCGGCCGGGGCGGGCTCGGCAACGCCGCACTGGCCTCCGCGAAGCGCAAGGCCCCCGGCTTCGCACTGCTCGGGGAGCCCGGCGAGGAGCTCGAGGTCGTGCTCGAGCTGAAGGTCGTCGCGGACATCGGCCTGGTCGGCTACCCCAGCGCCGGCAAGTCCAGCCTGATCGCGGCGATCTCGCGCGCCCGGCCCAAGATCGCCGACTACCCCTTCACCACCCTGGTCCCCAACCTGGGCGTCGTCCGGGCGGGCGACACGACGTTCACCGTCGCCGACGTACCCGGCCTGATCGAGGGCGCCAGCGAGGGCCGCGGTCTCGGCCACGACTTCCTGCGCCACATCGAGCGCTGCGCGGCGCTGCTGCACGTGGTCGACACGGCGTCGATCGAGCCGGGCCGCAACCCGCTCGACGACCTGGACGCCATGGAGCACGAGCTCGCGCAGTACGGCGGCCTCGAGGGCCGGGAGCGCCTGGTCGCGCTCAACAAGATCGACGTGCCCGACGGCCGCGAGATCGCGGAGATGACCGTCGACGACCTGCGGGAGCGGGGCTTCCGGGTCTTCCCGATCTCGGCCGCCTCGGGGGAGGGCATCCGCGAGCTCACCTTCGCGATGGCCGAGCTGGTCGCGCGCGCCCGGGCCGAGCGGGAGGTCGTCGAGGCCACCCGGATCGTGCTGCGGCCGCCGAGCGCCGACGGTGGGGACGACTTCACGGTCGCCCGGGACGGCGAGGGCTGGCGGGTCCGGGGGACCAAGCCGGAGCGCTGGGTGCGCCAGACCGACTTCAGCAACGACGAGGCCGTCGGCTTCCTGGCCGACCGGCTCGACCGGCTCGGGGTCGAGAAGCGCTTGGCCGCGATGGGCGCGGTCGAGGGCGACACGGTGCTCATCGGCCACCCGGACAACTCGGTCGTCTTCGACTTCAAGCCCGGCATCGAGGCCGGCGCTGAGATGCTCGGCCGCCGCGGCGAGGACCAGCGGTTCGACGAGCAGCGGCCCGCCCACGCGCGCCGCCGCGAGATCCAGGAGGGCATGGAGGACCGCGGCGAGAACGAGACCCGCGCCGACGTGGCCCGCCGGATCGACCAGACCGCCCGGAGCTCGGGCATCGGCCCGATGTCGTACGAGATCGGCTCGGCCGACGACCCGGACTGGGCGGAGGACGACCCCGGGACGGCCGGATGAGCCTGCGTCCCGAGGTGGTCGGCGCCCGGCGCATCGTCGTCAAGGTCGGCTCCTCGTCACTGACGACGGCCACGGGCGGCATCGACCCCGCGCGCGTCGAGCGGCTGGTCGACGTCCTCGCCGCCGCGCGCGGCCGGGGCACGGAGGTGGTGCTGGTCTCCTCGGGTGCCATCGCCGCGGGCCTGGCCCCGCTCGGGTTGAAGCGACGCCCCCGGGGCCTGGCGGCCCAGCAGGCCGCCGCCTCGGTGGGGCAGGGGCTGCTGGTGCACCGCTACACCGAGGAGCTGCGCCGCCACGACCTGATCGCGGGCCAGGTGCTGCTCACGGTCGACGACGTCACCCGGCGCGCGCACTACCGCAACGCGTACCAGACCTTCGCGAAGCTGCTGGAGCTCGGCGTGCTCCCGATCGTCAACGAGAACGACACGGTGGCGACCTCGGAGATCCGGTTCGGCGACAACGACCGGCTGGCGGCGCTGGTGGCGCACCTGGTGCACGCCGACCTGCTGCTGCTGCTCTCCGACGTCGACGGGCTGTACGACGCCGACCCGCGCACGCCGGGCGCCGTACGCCTGAGCGACGTGCACGGCGGGGAGGACCTCGGCGCGGTCAAGATCGGCCGCGCGGGAGCCGCGGGTGTCGGCACCGGAGGCATGGAGACGAAGGTCGAGGCCGCCCGGATCGCGACGGGGGCCGGCATCCCCGTGGTCCTCACGTCCGCCGACCAGGCGGGCGCGGCGGCGGCCGGCGAGCCGGTCGGCACGCTGTTCCACCCGACCGGGAAGCGGCGCCGCACCCGTCTGCTGTGGCTGGCGCACGCGACCGAGCCGCTCGGCACCCTGCTCCTGGACGCCGGCGCCGTGCGCGCCGTGGTCGAGCGCCGCGCCTCGCTGCTGGCGGCCGGGGTCACCGGCTGCACCGGCGACTTCCACGCGGGCGACCCGGTCGACCTCGCGGGACCCGACGGCGTCCCCGTCGCCCGCGGGCTGGTGAACTTCGACGCCAGCGAGGTCCCCACCCTGGTCGGCCGTTCCAGCAAGGACCTCAAGCGGGAGCTCGGTGCGGCGTACGAGCGTGAGGTCGTGCACCGCGACGACCTCGTCCTCCTCTGACGACCCACCCCGTGTGACGCCTGCCTCGTTGGTTACCGACGGGGGAGCGGCGTGCCGGGAGGGCGCGCCACGACAGGGAGGAACATCTGTGACGACTCGACTCACGTCCAGGATCGCCGCGCTCGGTGCCGCGGCCGCCGTCGGCTCCGCCGCGCTCGTCGCGGTCTCGCCGTCCGCGCAGGCCGTCTCCGGATCGGCGTCCTACACGTGCGGGACCTCGCTCGGCCCCCAGACCCTCACCGTGAAGACGAAGGTGCCGCTCCCGAAGAAGGTGCGCAAGGGCACGAAGGTCGGGGCGAAGAAGGTCACGCTGACGGTCGTCCTGCCCGAGGGCCTGACGGCCGGGCTCCGCGGCCTGGGGGTCACCAGCCTCTCCGGGACGGCGAAGGGCGCGAAGATCAAGATCGGCGCCACGAAGGTGCGATTGAAGGGGATCGCGTTCACCGACCAGAAGGTGCCCGCGAGCGGGACGATGAAGATCCGGGCCACGGGCAAGACGGCCCCCGTCAAGCTGCGCAAGCGCGGCGCCCAGGCGGTCACGATCCCGCGCTCGTTCAAGTTCAGCGCCTCGGACCAGAACGGCGGTGCGCTGATCAGCAACTCGACCTGCGCGCTCGACAAGGGCGAGCGGGCCAAGATCGGCACCGTCAAGGTGCGATGACCGCTGATCCCAGCAGCGACGGCCCGGTGCCCGGCACCGGGCCGTCGTGGGTTCCGGCGAATGGTCGCGGGGTGAGCGGATGCGGGTCGGGTGGGCGGCGAGCCGTACGCTGGTACCCGACATGTCCGACCCCGTCTACCTCGATCACGCCGCCACCACGCCGATGGTGCCCGCGGCGGTCGAGGCACTGACGAAGCACCTGCTGGAGGTCGGCAACCCCAGCTCGCTGCACGCCTCCGGCCGGCACGCCCGGCGCGTCGTCGAGGAGTCGCGCGAGACCATCGCGCAGGCGCTCAACTGCCGGCCCGGCGAGGTGGTCTTCACCTCCGGCGGCACCGAGGCCGACAACCTGGCGATCAAGGGCCTGCACTGGTCGCGGGTCGCCGAGCTCGGCCCCGCCCCGCGGCTGATCTCCAGCAGTGTCGAGCACCACGCGGTCCTGGACCCGCTGGACTGGCTCGCCGAGGGCGAGGAGGCCGAGGTCCGGCTGCTGGCCGTGGACGCCACCGGCCGCGTCGACCTCGACGAGCTGGCCCGGCTGCTGGCCGAGCGCCCGGTCTCGATGGTCTCGGTGATGTGGGCCAACAACGAGGTCGGCACGCTCCAGCCGATCGAGGAGGTCGTCGCGCTCGCCGCCGAGCACGGCGTGCCGGTGCACACCGACGCGGTCCAGGCGGTCGGCGCGGTGCCGGTCGACTTCGCGCACTCCGGCGTCGACGCGCTCACCCTGACCGGCCACAAGGTGGGCGGCCCGTACGGCGTGGGCGCCCTCGTCGTACGCCGCGAGCTGGAGCTGACGCCGCTCGTCCACGGCGGGGGTCAGGAGCGCGACATCCGCAGCGGCACCCTCGACACCCCGGCGATCGCGGGCTTCGCGGCGGCCGTCGAGCTGGCCGTGAAGCACCAGGCCGACCACGCGGCCCGCGTCTCGGCGCTCCGGGACGAGCTGGTGCGCGGCGTCCTCGCCGTCGTCCCCGACGCCGTCCTCAACGGCGATCCGGTGCGCCGGTTGCCCGGCAACGCCCACTTCTCCTTCCCCGGCTGCGAGGGCGACTCGCTGCTGATGCTGCTCGACGCCCGCGGCATCGAGTGCTCCACCGGCTCGGCCTGCTCCGCGGGCGTGCCGCAGGCCTCCCACGTGCTGCTCGCGATGGGCCGGAGCGAGGCCGACGCGCGCAGCTCGCTGCGGTTCTCGCTCGGCCACTCCTCGACCGCCGCCGACGTCGCGGCCCTGGTCGAGGCGATCGGCCCGTGCGTCGAACGGGCCCGGGCAGCGAAGGCATGAAGGTCCTCGCCGCCATGTCCGGTGGCGTCGACTCCGCCGTCGCGGCCGCACGGGCCGCGGAGGCCGGCCACGACGTCACCGGCATCCACCTCGCGCTGTCGCGCAACCCCGCGTCGTACCGCTCCGGCGCGCGGGGGTGCTGCACCATCGAGGACAGCAACGACGCACGGCGCGCCGCCGACGTGATCGGCATCCCCTTCTACGTCTGGGACCTCTCGGAGCGCTTCCACGCGGACGTGGTCGAGGACTTCATGGACGAGTACGCCGCCGGCCGGACGCCCAACCCGTGTCTGCGCTGCAACGAGAAGATCAAGTTCGCCGCGGTCCTCGAGCGCGGACTCGCGCTGGGCTTCGACGCGGTCGCGACGGGTCACTACGCGCAGCTGCGGACGGGGAGCGACGGCCTGATCGAGCTGCACCGGGCGGTCGACGGCGGCAAGGACCAGTCGTACGTCCTCGGCGTGCTCGACCAGCAGCAGCTGGCGCACTCGCTGTTCCCGCTGGGGGACACCCCGAAGCCCGAGGTGCGCGCCGAGGCGGCCCGCCGCGGCCTGCTCGTCGCCGACAAGCCGGACAGCCACGACATCTGCTTCGTCGCCGACGGCGACAACGCCGGCTGGCTGCGCGAGAAGCTCGGCGAGCGCGCACCCAACCACGGTGGGGCCATCGTCGACGAGGCCGGCGTCGAGCTCGGGCGGCACGACGGCACCTACGCCTACACGATCGGGCAGCGCAAGGGCCTGCGCATCGGCACCCCCGCCCCCGACGGCGAGCCGCGCTTCGTGCTCGACATCGAACCGGTCTCCGGCACGGTGACCGTCGGGCCGCGGGACCGGCTGGCGGTGCACCGGCTGCGCGGCATCAAGCCGCGTTGGTGCGGGACGGTGCCGACCCGGCTGGCCGGGTCCGTGCAGCTGCGCGCGCACGGCGAGGAGCTGCCGGCGACCGTCACGGTCGACGGGGACCAGGTCGAGGTCGAGCTGCACGCCCCGGCGTACGGCATCGCGCCCGGCCAGGCCGCGGTCGTGTACGACGGCACCCGGGTCGTCGGTTCCGCCACCATCGCCGCCACGGAGCGAGAGCCCGCATGACGCTCGCCACGGGAGTCGGGTCGCTGCCCGGCTCCGACCAGCACGCGTACGACGAGGCGCTGCGCGTCGTCGTGGGCGAGCTGCCGGACCTCCCGCACCTGCCCGAGGTCCCCGGCCGCGGCGTCACCGCCCAGATGACGGGGCGCGCGCTAGCGCTCGTCGCGGAGCTGGGCGTGGACCTGCAGCCGGCCGGCTGGCGGCTGACCGACGCCTCGGGCGTCGACCACCGCCGCGCCCGCAGCCTGCTCGCCCAGGACCTCGACGCGCTGGAGGAGCAGGCCCAGGAGTACGAAGGCGTCTTCAAGGTGCAGGTCGCCGGACCGTGGACGCTCGCCGCGACCGTCGAGAAGCCGCGCGGCGACAAGGTGCTCTCCGACCACGGGGCCCGGCGCGAGCTGGCCCAGGCCCTGGCGGAGGGGCTGCGCGACCACGTCCGCGACGTACGGCGCCGGCTGCCGGGCGTCGACCGCCTGGTCGTCCAGGTCGACGAACCCGCACTCCCGGCCGTGCTGGGCGCGCAGGTGCCGACCGCCTCCGGGTTCCACAAGCACCGCTCGGTCGACCTGCCCGAGGCATCGCAGGCACTCACGTGGGTGTTCGAGACGATCACCGAGCAGGGCGCGGAGCCGTGGGTGCACTCGTGCGCCCCGGGGACCCCGTGGCAGCTGCTGCGCACGGCGGGCGCCCGGGGGCTCTCGGCCGACCTGGCCGTCCTGGCCGCGGCCGACCACGACGCGCTCGCCGAGGCGCTGGAGGCGGGGGAGACGGTCGCGCTGGGCGTGGTGCCCGGCACCGACCCGGCGACGGCTCCCACCGATGCTCAGGTCACCGAGTCGGTGCTGCGCTGGCTCGACATGCTCGGTCTCGACCCCGACGAGGTCGGATCCCGGCTCGTGCTGAGCCCGGCCTGCGGACTGGCCGGCGCCTCGCCGGAGTGGGCACGCCGGGCCCTGACCCTGGTCCGGGCCGCGGCGTCCCACCTGGGCTGATCAGACGGGGTCGGCCACCGGTGCCGGCGCCGCGGCGTCCTTCGCCGGGGCGAGCTCGGCCGGCGTGACCCGCAGGAAGGTCCAGATCAGCAGCGAGGCGACCAGCATCAGCAGCGCCGAGCCGAGGAACGCGTTCGTCGCACCCTCGGTGTACGTCGCGGTGTAGAGCGCGGAGTCGAGGTACGACATCGCGCCGCCGGGCACCGACGCGTCGGGATCGACCCCGCTCGCGGCGAGCCCGTCGCGCAGCGGCCCGGAGACGTCCTCGGTGCGGCCGTTGACCGCGTGCAGCGAGATGGTGCCGAGGATGGCCAGGCCGAGCGCGCCGCCGACCTGCTGGACGGTGTTGAGGACGCCGGAACCGACGCCGGAGTCCTCGCGGCGTACGGCGTGGACGGCGGTCAGGGTCATCGGCACGAACGTCATGCCCATGCCGACGCCCATCATCACCAGGAACGGCAGGATCGAGGTCGCGTACGACACGTCGGCACCGAGCGGCTCTCCGCCGGGCGCCAGGCTCCGCAGGACGGCGACGGGGGAGTCGTCGACGTCGTACCGGGAGAAGCCGAAGAGGGCGAGCGAGGCCACCAGCGTGCCGGTGCCGGTGATCACGCGGACCCCGATCCGGCTCACCAGCGCCGAGGACAGGCCCGCGCCGAGCATCACGCTGGCCGAGAACGGCAGGAACGCGACGCCGGCGTGCAGCGGCTCGTAGCCCATGATCCGCTGCACGAACTGGCCGTTGAAGTAGAACATCGAGATCATCGCCGCGGCCGCGAAGAGCATGGCCCCGAAGCTGGTGCCGCGGGTGCGGTCGAGGACGATCCGCAGCGGCAGCAGCGGGTTCGCGACGCGGCGCTCGATCAGGACGAACGCCGTCAGCAGCACGACGCCGGCGACGAGGGTGACCACGGTCGCCGGGTCGCTCCACCCGTGGTCGGCCTCGCCGCCCCGGGACAGGCCGAAGACCAGGCAGAACAGGCCGAGGGTGGCGGTCACGGCGCCGGGGATGTCGAGGCGGCTCGGGCTGCGCTCGGCCTCGGCGAGCCAGCGCGGCGCGAGCAGGGCGGCCACCAGGCCGATGGGCGCGTTGATCCACAGGGTGAGGCGCCACCCGGTGACGTCCATGCCGAAGATGCTGTCCAGTCCGGTCAGGAAGCCGCCGAGCAGCAGGCCGGTCGCGGCCCCGATGCCCGACATCGCGGCGAAGACGCCCATCGCCTTGTTCCGCGGGGGACCGGCCGGGAAGTTCGTGGTGATCAGGGCGAGGGCGGCGGGGGAGGCCAGCGCCGCCCCGACGCCCTGGAGCGCGCGGGCGGCCAGCAGCATCCAGCCCTCGGTGGCCGCGCCGCCGAGCAGCGACGCGGCGGCGAAGACGACCAGGCCGATGGTGAAGGTACGACGGCGGCCCAGCAGGTCGCCGAGCCGACCGCCCAGGAGCAGCAGGCCGCCGAAGGCCAGCGCGTAGATCGTGACCACCCAGGTCAGCGCGGCCGCGCCCATCCCGAGGTCGCGGGCGATGTGCGGCAGGGCGATGTTCGTGATGGTGCCGTCGAGGACCAGCATCAGCTGGGCGACGGAGATCAGGACGAGGGCGCGCCCCAGGTGGGCGCCGACGGCCGGACCGGACGTCGGGGCGGCAGTGGTCGAGTCGGTCACGGCCGCAGGATAGATCATATAGACCATGTCCTGCGGTGAACCGGACGGACGGGGCAGCCCCGTCCGCCCGGTCCGTCGGACTCAGCCCACGTGGGCGCCCGGAGGGCCGTCGGTCGCCAGCTCGGTGTGCTTCACGTTCAGGAACACCCAGGTGATGAGCGAGGCGCCCAGCATCAGGATCGCGCCGAGCAGGAAGGCGTTGGTCGCGCCCTCGGTGAACACCTGGCTCTGGACGGCCGGGTCGGCCATCGCCGGGCCGAGCTCCTGGGCCCGCTCGGTGAAGGTCTGCGTGGCGAGCGTGGCCAGCACGGCGAGTCCGAGTGCGCCGCCCACCTGCTGCATGGTGTTGAGCACCCCCGAGCCGATACCGGTCTCCTCGGGTCGCAGGTGGTGGACCGCGGTCAGGGTGAGCGGGACGAAGGTCATCCCCATGCCGAAGGACATCAGCAGGATGAACGGCAGCAGGTCGGTGGCGTAGCTCCCGGTCTCGGGCACGACCGGCGCCGTGGTGTCGTACGGCAGCCGCGAGAACCCGAACAGCCCGCTCGCCGCCAGGATGGTGCCGACGCCCGCGAGGTAGCGGGGGTCGATCCGGCTGATCAGGTTGGAGGAGATGCCGGCCGCGGCCACGAGGCCGAGGCAGAACGGCAGGAACGCGACGCCGGCCTTCAACGGGCTGTAGCCCATCTCGACCTGGATGTACTGGCTCAGGTAGAAGAACATCGCGAACATGGCGGCCGGGGCCAGGAACATCGCCCCGAAGCTGGCGGCCCGGGTGCGGTTCAGGAAGACCCGCGAGGGCAGCAGCGGGTGCTCGACCCGGCTCTCGATGAACAGGAACAGGGCCAGGACGAGTGCGCCGGCCGCCAGGCTGGAGATGGTCCACGGGTCGCTCCAGCCCTCGCTTCCGGCGCGGCTGAAGCCGTAGACCAGACCGAGCAGGCCGAGGGTGCCGGTGACGGCGCCCGGCAGGTCGAGCTCGCCGGGATGCGTCTCGGACTCGGCGAGGAAGCGCGGCGCCAGCAGGGCGGTCACGATGCCGATCGGGGTGTTGATCAGCAGCGTCAGCCGCCAGCCCTCGACGTCGAGTCCGAAGATGCCGTCGAGCCCGGTGAGCCAGCCGCCGAGGAGCAGGCCGACGGCCGCGCCGACGCCCGACATGGCGGCGTACACGGCGAAGGCGCGGTTGCGGGGCGGGCCGGCCGGGAACGTCGTGGTGATCAGCGCCAGGGCGGCGGGGGAGGCCAGCGCGGCGCCGAGGCCCTGCAGGCCCCGGGCGGCGAGCAGCAGCCCCTCGTTGGTGGCCAGGCCGCCGAGCAGCGAGGCGACGCCGAAGATGATCAGGCCGGTCATGAAGATCCGGCGCCGGCCGTACAGGTCGCCGAGGCGCCCACCGAGCAGCAGCAGCGAGCCGAAGGCCAGCGCGTAGCCGGTCACGACCCAGGTCAGGTTGGCGGCCGAGATGCCGAGGTCTTCCTTGATGTAGGGGAGGGCGATGTTCACGATCGTGCCGTCGAGCACGACCATGAGCTGCGCCACCGAGATGAGCACGAGTGCCCAGCCCAGGTGCCGGCCGGCGCCGGGAGCGGCAGGCTCCTCCACGCGGGTGGTGTCGGTCATGGGAGTCGTTCCTTCGCTGGTTCCGGGGTCGCCGGAGGTCGGGCTTCGCGCCGCTCAGCGGGTCGCTGCGGGCACGATGATCTGGCTGATCACCCGGCTGATGAGGGTGGGATCGGGCACCTCGCCCATCACGAAGACGCGGTGCAGGACGATGCCGGCGAGGGCCGGCTCGAAGAGATCGAGGTCGAGGCCGTCGCGCAGCTCGCCGCGGGCGGCGGCGCGCGCCCAGATGGCGCGCGAGGCCTCGATCTTGGGGCCGAGGACGTCGCGGCGGAAGGCCGCGGCGAACTCGGGGTCACGGGTCAGGGCGGTGACGATCGCGCCGAAGGTGGCGACGCCGTTGGGGTCGGCGAGCCCGCCGATGCCGCAGAACACCGCCTCCAGGTCGCCCTGGAGGCTGCCGGTGTCCGGCGCCTCGTCCATCGCCTTGGAGTGCACGAGCGCGTCGATGACCAGGCTGAGCTTGTTGGTCCAGCGCCGGTAGAGCGTCGCCTTCGACGCCTTGGCCCGGGTGGCCACGGCGTCCATGGTCAGCCGGTCGTAGCCCACGTCGGCCAGCACCACGAGGGTGGCCTCGAGGATCTCCAGCTCGCGGTCGCCCTGCACGCGGGGCCGCAGGGCGGCCGGGTCGGGCGGGGTCATCGGCACTCCCGGTCTGCTCACCGTTCATGAAACGAAACGGTTTCGTTTCGTCCTCGGGTCAGCGTAGGACTCGGGCGGCCCCGTCGCCACACCTTTTCCGTGAACGGGACGTGCCGGAACGTACGACGGCCCGCCCGGGGTGGCCGGGCGGGCCGTCGTACGTCGTGCGCAGGGGCGGGTCAGCCCACGTGCACACCGCCCTCGGGGCCGTCGGTGGCGAGCTCCTCGTGCTTGACGTTGAGGAACGCCCACACCGCGATCGAGCCGATCGCGACCAGCGCGGCGCCGACCAGGAAGGCGGCCGTCGCACCTTCGGTGAAGGAGCCGAGGAAGGCGAGCGCGCCGGCGTCCTCGACCGGGACGCCCTGGGCGACCAGGTCGCGGGCCAGGTCGGTCTTGGTGCCGTCCGCGAAGTGCAGCGCGACCGTGCTCAGGATGGCCAGGCCGAGCGCGCCCCCCACCTGCTGCATCGTGTTGAGGACGCCGGAGCCGATGCCGGAGTCCTCGGGCCGCAGGTGGTGCACGGCGGTCAGGGTGAGCGGCACGAACACCGCGCCCATGCCGACGGCCATCAGGATGATGAACGGGAAGACCGAGGTCCAGTAGTTCACGTCGGCGCCGAGGTGGCCGCCGCTGCCCAGGGCGAGCAGGTCGGCCGCGCCGGTCGGGACCTCCAGGCGGGAGAAGCCGAAGAGCGCGACGGCCGCCATCAGCGTCCCGGTGCCGGCGATGAACCGCGGGTCGATCCGGTTGACCAGGTTCGAGGAGATGCCCGCGCCGATCACGATGCCGATGGAGAACGGCAGGAACGCGAACCCGGTGTGCAGCGGGCTGTAGCCCACGACCAGCTGGATGAAGAGGCTGAGGAAGTAGAACATCGCGAACATCGCGGCGGGCACCACCATCATCACCAGGAAGCTGGTCGCCCGGGTGCGGTTGGCGAAGACCCGGACCGGCAGCAGCGGGTGCTCGACCCGGGACTCGACGACCGCGAACGCCGCGAGGAGCGCGGCACCGGCGGCCAGCGACGCGATGGTCCAGGGGTCGCCCCAGCCGTGCGCCTCCTCGCCGGCGCGGGTGAAGCCGTAGACCAGGCCGAGGAGGCCGAGGGTGCCGGTGATGGCGCCGGGGACGTCGAGCTCGCCGGGGTGCGACTCGGACTCGTTGAGGAAGCGCGGGGCGAGGTACGCCGCGACCAGGCCGATCGGCACGTTGATCAGGAACGTCCAGCGCCAGCCCTCGAGGTCGAGGATCGGGTCGAGGCCGGTGAGCCAGCCGCCGAGGATCAGGCCGACGGCCGCGCCGGCGCCCGACATGGCGGCGTACACGGCGAAGGCGCGGTTGCGCGCCGGGCCGGCCGGGAACGTCGTGGTGATCAGCGCCAGGGCGGCGGGGGAGGCGAGGGCGGCGCCGAGGCCCTGCAGGCCGCGGGAGGCCAGGAGCATGGCCTCGTTCTGCGCGAAGCCGCCGAGCAGCGAGGCGACCGCGAAGATCGTCAGGCCGACCATGAAGATCCGGCGCCGGCCGTAGAGGTCGCCGAGCCGGCCACCGAGCAGCAGCAGGCCGCCGAAGGCGAGGGCGTAGCCGGTGACGATCCAGGTGAGGTTGGCGTCGTCGATGTTGAGGTCGTTGCCGATGAAGGGCAGGGCGATGTTCGCGATGGAGGCGTCGAGCACCACCATCAGCTGCGCCATCGAGATGAGCACGAGCGCCCAACCCAGGTGCAGCTTCTTCTCCGAGGGCTGGGCCTCGGGAGTCGCGAGGTCGGTCATGGAGGGATTTCCTTCTCTGGGTTCCGTGTGGTGGTCGGAAGGTGCGGGTCGGCGCTCAGCGGGTCGCTGCGGGCACGATGATCTGGTCGATCACGCTGGTGATCAGGTGGGGGTCGGGCACCTCGCCCATGACGAAGACGCGGTGCATGACGATGCCGGCGAGGGCCGGCTCGAAGAGGTCGAGGTCGAGACCCTCCCGGAGCTCGCCGCGCGCGGCGGCGCGCTCCCAGACGAGGCGGGAGGTCGCGATCTTGGGGCCGATCACGTCGCGGCGGAACGCCTCGGCGAACGCCGGGTCGCGGGTCAGGGCCGTGACGACGGCGCCGAACGTGGCGACCGCCTGGGGGTCGGCGAGGCCGCCCAGGCCGCAGAACATGCTCTCCAGGTCGCCCTTCAGGCTGCCGGTGTCCGGCACCTGCTGGGGTCCCTTCGAGTTCGCCACGGCATCGACGACGAGGCTGACCTTGTTGGTCCAGCGGCGGTAGAGCGTCGCCTTGGAGGCCTTGGCCCGGGTCGCGACAGCGTCCATGGTGAGGCGGTCGTAGCCGACGTCGGCGAGGACCTCGAGGGTGGCGGCCAGGATCTCCTGCTCGCGGTCACCCTCGACGCGGGGCCGCTGGACGGCTGCCTCGGGCGGGGTCATCTGAACTCTCCTGTGATGGTCGACACAAATGAAACGAAACCGTTTCGTTTCATCGCCAACAGTCGAGGGGGCGCGAGTTGTTCCCGCCGCCTCCCGGGTGGTCCAGACCACCGGCCGAGTGGGTGCCGAGGGGTGGCGGTCGAGTGTCGGAGGAGGGCGGCAAGATAGGCGCATGACCGAGCCGACGCCCGCCACCGAGGACTCCCGCGAGCAGCACCGCCGGCTCAGCGAGGAGATCGAGGACGCGCGCTGGCGCTACTACGTCCTGGACTCGCCGACGCTGTCCGACGCCGACTTCGACCAGCGGCTGCGAGCCCTCGAGGCGCTCGAGGAGGAGTTCCCGGAGCTGCGGACGCCGGACTCGCCGACCCAGAAGGTCGGCGGCGCGGTCTCCACCGAGTTCACCGCCGTCGACCACCTGCGCCGGATGGAGAGCCTCGACAACGCCTTCTCGGTCGAGGAGCTGGAGTCGTGGTACGCCCGGCTGGGCCGCGACGGCATCGAGGCGCCCGAGCTGCTGTGCGAGCTGAAGGTCGACGGACTGGCGATCAACCTGCTCTACGAGAACGGCCTGCTGGTCCGCGCCCTGACCCGCGGCGACGGCACGACCGGCGAGGACGTCACGCCGAACGTACGCACCATCGACTCCGTGCCGCGGCGGCTGAGCGGCACCGAGGAGTTCCCGGTGCCCGAGCTGATCGAGGTGCGCGGCGAGGTCTTCCTCCCGGTGGCCGCGTTCGAGCGGCTCAACGAGTCGATGACCGATGCCGGCAAGCCGGTCTTCGCCAACCCGCGCAACGCCGCGGCGGGCTCGCTGCGCCAGAAGGACCCCCGGGTCACGGCGACGCGCGCGCTCGGGATGGTCTGCCACGGCATCGGCGAGCGCCGCGGCTTCGAGCCGAAGGCCCAGTCGCACGCCTACGAGGCACTCGCGGCCTGGGGGCTCCCGACCAGCGAGGCGGTCCGCGTGGTCCCCACGCTGAGGGAGGTCGAGGCGTTCATCGCCGACGCGGGGGAGCGGCGGCACACGATCGTCCCCTACGAGATCGACGGCGTGGTGGTGAAGGTCGACGACGTCGCGCTCCAGCGTCGGCTGGGCTCGACGAGCCGGGCGCCGCGGTGGGCCATCGCGTTCAAGTACCCGCCCGAGGAGGTCAACGCCAAGCTGCTCTCCATCGAGGTCAACGTCGGCCGGACCGGCCGCGTCACGCCGTACGGCGTCATGGAGCCGACGCGGGTCGCGGGCTCGACGGTCGAGAACGCCACCCTCCACAACGCCCACGAGGTGCGGCGCAAGGACGTGCGCCCCGGCGACACGGTGATCCTGCGCAAGGCCGGCGACGTGATCCCCGAGATCGTCGGGCCGGTGCTGCCGCTGCGACCCGAGGGGCTGGCGGAGTGGGTGATGCCGACCGAGTGCCCCGCGTGCGGCACGACGCTCGCCGAGCAGAAGGAGGGCGACAAGGACCTGCGCTGCCCCAACCACGAGCGGTGCCCCGGCCAGGTCCGCGAGCGCGTCTACTTCGTGGCCGGGCGCAGCGCCTTCGACATCGAGGGCCTGGGCTACGAGGCGGCCACCGCGCTCCTCGACGCGGGGGTGATCACCAACGAGGGCGACGTGTTCGACCTGAGCGCCGACCAGCTGCTCCGCACCGAGCTCTTCACACGAGCGGCGAAGAAGACCGAGGAGGGCGACCGGGTCCTCTCGGCCAATGGCCAGCGGCTCCTCGACAACCTCGACTCACGCAAGGACGTCCCGCTGTGGCGCGTCCTGGTCGCCCTCTCGATCCGTCACACCGGCCCCAGCGCGTCCCGAGCGCTGGCCCAGGAGTTCGGCTCGATGGAGGCGATCCGGGCGGCCACCGAGGAGCAGCTCGCGGCCG
This sequence comes from Nocardioides sp., assembly GCF_035503875.1. Taxonomy (GTDB): domain Bacteria; phylum Actinomycetota; class Actinomycetes; order Propionibacteriales; family Nocardioidaceae; genus Nocardioides. The sequence continues at coordinate 77,843 of NZ_DATJTA010000021.1, read as the reverse complement.
CGGAGGGCGTCGGCCCGACCATCGCCGCCGCCGTCATCGAGTGGTTCAAGGTCGACTGGCACACCGAGATCGTCGAGAAGTGGACGGCGGCCGGCGTCTCGATGGCCGACGAGCGCGACGAGTCCACGCCCCGCACCCTGGAGGGGCTGACCATCGTCGTCACCGGCTCCCTCGACGGCTACAGCCGCGACTCCGCCAAGGAGGCGATCCTTGCCCGCGGGGGCAAGGCCGCCGGCTCGGTCTCCAAGAAGACCGACTTCGTCGTCGTCGGCGAGAACGCCGGCTCCAAGGCCGACAAGGCCGAGCAGCTCGGCGTACCCGTGCTGGACGAGGCGGGCTTCACCGCGCTGCTGGAGAACGGGCCGCCGCCGGTCGAGGGGTAGTGGCGTCGCGGCGCGCTGGTTGCAGGCACATCACGGTATGCAGACGAGGCGGCAGTTCCCACGGTGGGTACGCCGTGGCAAGTGCCAACTCGTCGGCATACCGTGATGAAGCAGCAGCCGCCGCGGTCCGCCGGCGCCAAACCTCACCCCTTTGGTTTCTGCCTTTCGCCACGCGCTCGGCCGCTTGATGCCAACCTCGGCACATGCAATTCAACGGACGTCTTATCGCCCTCACCGTGTCCTCGGCCGTGCTGCTCGCGGTCCCCGCCGTCGCCCAGGCCACCCCGGGCCAACCCGCCGAGCGGGCGGCGAAGTTCACCACCATCAAGACCTGGTCCGGAGCCAAGCAGCAGGCCTGCAAGAAGGCGACGCCGAACGGCAAGAGCTGGAAGGTCGTCACCCGCGTCGTCAACGGCCGGGAGGCCGAGGTCGGCGTCGGCCTGATCGTCCTCAAGGGGGAGCAGGAGGTCGACCGGGCCGCGACCCCCATCGTCAAGAAGGGCGTCACGTCGAAGCTCGTCTCGGTCAAGATCCGCAAGGACAAGCGCTACACGCTGGAGGCATTCCAGTTCCAGGGCCAGATGGGCGACGGCGGACCGATCAAGCTGAAGAAGATCCGTCGCTGCTGAGGACTCCGTCGTACGACCTCGCACGCGCCGCCACCCGACCGGGTGGCGGCGCATCGTGCGTCCGGGAGATCGGGGGCCGACCGACCGTGGGTCGGCGCGCGGACTCTCCTAGGATGGAGACCATGCCTGAGATCACCAGAGACGAGGTCGCGCACCTGGCGACGCTCGCCCGGATCGACCTGGACGACGCGGAGCTCGACCACCTCGCGCCCCAGCTGTCGGTCATCCTCGAGTCGGTCGCGTCGATCAGCGGCGTCGCCGGTGACGACGTCCCGCCGACCTCGCACCCGCTGCCGCTGACCAACGTCTTCCGCGAGGACGTCGTGGTGCCGAGCCTCACCGCCGAGCAGGCGCTGTCCGGGGCTCCGGCCTCCGAGCAGCAGCGCTTCGCCGTCCCGCGGATCCTGGGGGACGAGCAGTGAGTGACCTGACCCGCCTCACCGCCGCGCAGGCGGCCGACGCGCTCGCCGCCGGCGAGATCACCTCCGTCGCGCTGACCCAGGCGGTCCTCGACCGGATCACCGCGGTCGACGCCGACGTCCACGCGTTCCTCCATGTCGACGCCGAGGGCGCGCTCGAGCAGGCTGCCGCCTCCGACGCCCGCCGCGCGGCCGGCGCGCCGCTGCACCCCCTCGACGGGGTGCCGATCGCGGTCAAGGACGTGCTCGCCACCGACGGTCTGCCGACCACGTGCGGCTCGAAGATCCTCGAGGGCTGGATCCCGCCGTACGACGCCACCGTGGTCACCAAGCTGAAGGCGGCCGGGCTGCCGATCGTCGGCAAGACCAACATGGACGAGTTCGCGATGGGCTCCTCCACCGAGCACTCGGCGTACGGTCCGACCCGCAACCCCTGGGACCTCGACCGGATCCCCGGCGGTTCCGGCGGCGGCTCCGCGGCCGCGGTCGCCGCGTTCGAGGTGCCGCTGGCCCTCGGCACCGACACCGGCGGCTCGATCCGGCAGCCGGGTGCCGTCACCGGCACGGTCGGCGTGAAGCCGACGTACGGCGGGATCTCCCGCTACGGCCTGGTCGCGATGGCCAACAGCCTCGACCAGGTCGGTCCGGTCACCCGCACCGTCCTGGACTCCGCGCTGCTGCACGAGCTGATCGGCGGGCACGACCCGCTCGACTCGACCAGCATCGACCAGCCGCTGCCGGACCTGGTCACCGCCGCTCGCGAGGGTGCAGCCGGTGACCTGAGCGGCCTGAAGGTCGGCGTGATCACCGAGCTGACCGGCGATGGCTACCAGGCCGGCGTACTGGCTCGTTTCCAGGAGTCGGTCGACCTGCTGGTCAAGGCCGGCGCCGAGGTCGTCGAGGTGTCCTGCCCGAGCTTCGTGCACGCGCTCGCGGCGTACTACCTGATCATGCCGAGCGAGGCGTCCTCCAACCTCGCCAAGTTCGACGCCATGCGCTACGGCCTGCGGGTGCTGCCCGAGGGCATCGACAACCCCAGCGCCGAGGACGTCATGCGGGCCTCCCGCGACGCCGGCTTCGGCGACGAGGTGAAGCGCCGGATCATCCTCGGCACGTACGCGCTGTCCAGCGGCTACTACGACGCCTACTACGGCACCGCGCAGAAGGTCCGCACGCTCATCACGCGTGACTTCGAGGCAGCCTTCGAGCAGGTCGACGTCCTCGTCTCGCCCACGGCGCCGACCACGGCGTTCAAGCTGGGGGAGAAGCTCGACGACCCGATCGCGATGTACCTCAACGACCTCGCGACCATCCCCGCCAACCTCGCGGGCGTTCCTGGGCTCTCGCTGCCCGCCGGGCTGGCCGACGAGGACGGGCTGCCGGTCGGCTTCCAGGTCCTCGCCCCGGCGCTCGCCGACGACCGGCTCTACCGGGTCGGCGCCGCCCTCGAGGCGGCCCTGCAGGCCCAGTGGGGCGGCCCGCTCGCACCTCCCGAGGAGAACCTCCGATGACCGACACCCTGGTCAGCTTCGACGACGTGCTGGCGTCGTACGACCCGGCGCTGGGCCTGGAGGTCCACGTCGAGCTCAACACCGCGACCAAGATGTTCTGTGGCTGCCCGGCGACGTTCGGCGGCGAGCCGAACACCCAGGTCTGCCCGACCTGCCTGGGCCTGCCCGGCGCGATGCCGGTCGTCAACGGCAAGGCGGTGGAGTCCGCGATCCGGATCGGGCTCGCGCTCAACTGCGAGATCGCCGAGTGGTGCCGCTTCGCGCGGAAGAACTACTTCTACCCGGACATGCCGAAGAACTTCCAGACCTCCCAGTACGACGAGCCGATCGCGTTCGAGGGCTGGATGGACGTCGACGTCGACGGCGAGACCTTCCGGGTCGAGATCGAGCGCGCCCACATGGAGGAGGACACCGGCAAGTCGCTGCACGTCGGCGGCTCGACCGGTCGCATCCACGGTGCCGACTACTCGCTGGTCGACTACAACCGCGCCGGCATCCCCCTGATCGAGATCGTCACCAAGCCGATCCTCGGCGCGGGGGCGAAGGCTCCGGCGGTGGCGCGGGCGTACGTCAGCCAGCTCCGCGACCTGATCGTCGCGCTCGGCGTCTCCGAGGCCCGGATGGACCAGGGCAACCTGCGCGCCGACGTCAACCTGTCGCTGTCGCCGAAGGGCTCCGGCGTCCTCGGCACGCGCACCGAGACCAAGAACGTCAACTCGTTCCGCTCGGTCGAGCGCGCCGTCCGGTTCGAGATGCAGCGGCACGCCGCGATCCTCGACGGCGGCGAGGCGATCTTCCAGGAGACCCGGCACTGGCACGAGGACACCGGCGTGACCACCAGCGGTCGCCCGAAGTCCGACGCCGACGACTACCGGTACTTCCCCGAGCCCGACCTGGTGCCGGTGGCGCCGAGCCGGGAGTGGGTCGAGGAGCTGCGCGGCACCCTGCCGGAGAACCCGGTCGAGCGCCGGGCGCGGCTGCAGTCGGCGTGGGGCTACACCGACCTGGAGATGCGCGACGTGGTCGCCTCGGGCCTGCTCGGCCCGATCGAGGAGACCGTCGCAGCCGGTGCGTCCGCCCAGTCGGCCCGCAAGTGGTGGATCGCCGAGCTGACCCGTCGGGCCAACGACGCGGGTGTCGACGTCGTCGACCTCGGCGTCAGCCCCGCCCAGGTCGCGGCCGTCCAGGCGCTGGTCGACGCCGGCACCATCAACGACAAGCTGGCCCGCCAGGTCTTCGACGGCCTGCTCGCCGGCGAGGGCACGCCCGAGGAGATCGTCGCCGCCCGCGGGCTGGCCGTGGTCTCCGACGACGGTGCCCTCGGTGCGGCGGTCGACGCCGCCATCGCCGCCAACCCCGACGTCGCCGACAAGATCCGCGACGGCAAGGTCGCCGCGGCGGGTGCGCTCATCGGAGCGGTGATGAAGGAGATGCGCGGCCAGGCCGACGCCGCCCGCGTCCGCGAGCTGATCCTGGAGAAGCTCGCCTGACCTGAGTGACGGACGTCATGCGGACGGAGCCACTGGTTGCTCCGTCCGCATGACGTTCCGCGCGGACTGCGGCGTTATGGTGCTCGGACACATCCATCAACGCCCGCAGCAGGGGAAGCCGGTCCAACTCCGGCGCTGACCCGCAACCGTGGGTCGGGCGGTACGAGGTACCGCCCGACGAGCCGGAGCACCTGTCGCGACGCGTCCTCACCATTCGCTGCCGAGGAATGCAGCGGGCGGGTTCTCTCCAGGACCTTCTCGTTCAGCAGCGGGAAGGAACCATGAACACCCACGTACGACGCGTGGCCGGCCTGCTCGCCGCGCCCGCCCTCGCCGCGACTGCGGTCGTCGCCGTCTCGGCGCCCGCGGCCCAGGCCGCCCCGATCGCCGCCCCGGCCGGGGTCGACCGTGCCCCGGCGGCGTCGGCCGCCGCGTACCTCGCCGCGCAGCCGGAGGCCTCGAACATCATCCGGGTCTTCTACTCCTACCTCGACGAGTCGACGACGCCCCCGACCCCCGTCGAGGGTGACTACCTCGACTACGGACTGACGATCGACGCGGGCTACGCCCTCGACGCGGTCGGTGGTCAGACCGCCAAGCTCACCCAGATCACCGACGCGCTCCAGGCCGGCATTGGCGACTACGCGTTCGGCGGCAGCTCGCGCGCCAAGCTCGCGTCGTTCCTGCTCGCCCAGGGTCGTACGGGCGCGGACATCGACGCGCTGGTCGACGCCCTCGAGGGCAACATCTCCGACGACGCGGGCACGCTCGGCCGCTTGGTGGAGACGACCGGCGACGACTGGAACAGCACCCTGACCCAGTCGTACGCCGTCGCTGCGCTCGACCTGGCGGCCTCCGACGAGGCCGACGAGGCTCTCGCGTACCTGCTCGGCCAGCAGTGCGCGGCCGGGTTCTTCCAGGAGTACCTCCCCGCGAAGGACGCAGCCGACCAGACGTGCGACGCCGAGTCCGCGGTCCCGAGCGTGGACACGACCGCGCTCGCCGTACTGATGCTGCAGGGCCAGAAGGCCGGGGTCGCCGAGGAGCTCGCGGACGCGACGGGGTGGCTCGCTTCCCAGCAGGCCGCCGACGGGTCGTGGGGCGGCAACGCCAACCGGACCGGCCTGGCCGGCTGGGCGCTCGGCGTGTCGGGCAACGCGGCCGCCGCTGGGAAGGCGGCCGGCTGGCTGCGGGCGCACCAGCTCGCGAACGCGGGTACCTGCGCGACGTACGCCGCCAAGGACGCCGGTGCGGTGACGCTGGACGACCTCGGCTTCGCGAACGCGGCGTCCGGTCCGCTCGACCAGATCGACAACAGTGTCGCCACGCGGGCCACGGCCCAGGCTCTGCCCGCCCTCCTCTGGGCACCGGGTGGCGCCGCGGCCGGTGCCACGACCGTGTCCGCCACGACCAAGCTCGTCCGAGCGGGTTCGACCCAGGCCGTCTCGCTCCGGGGCGCCCCGGGTGACACCCTGTGCGTGACCGCGGCCGGCGCCCGCACCCGCGTGGTGCTGCCCGCCTCGGGGTCTGCCAGCGCGTCGGTGAAGCTGCCCGGCGGTACGCGCAAGACCGCGGTGTCGGTCGTCGACGCGGGTGGCGAGACGAAGACGGTCGCTATCACGGGGCTGGGGGCCAGGAAGCTTCCGGTCTCCGTCGCCACCAAGATCCGGAAGGGCAAGCGTCTCGCCGTTCGGGTCGGCGGGCTGGTGCGTGGGGAGTCCGTCGTCGTCAGCTACCGGGGCAAGAAGGTCGCCCGGGGCAAGGCGAACGCGAAGGGCAAGGCGACGCTGCGGTTCAAGGCCACCAAGGTCGGGCGCGGCAAGCTGGTCGTGCGCGGCCAGTTCGCCAACCGGAAGAACACGAAGGTCGTCACGGTCAAGCGATGAGCTTCCGCTTCACTCGTCGGCTCACCGCCGCGGTCGTCCTGGCCGCGGCGGTGGGTCCGGGCCTGACCCTCACGGCCGGATCGGCCCCGGCGGCTGCCGCTACCTGCAGCACCGCGTCGGGCGTGAGCGTCCTCGTCGACTTCAAGGAGCTCGGCGGCGGGATCCAGGGAACCTGCGTCGCCAACGGAGGCGGCCAACGGGCCTCGTCGCTGTTCCCGACCGCAGGTTTCCCGCTCACGTACGTCCAGAACGAGCCGGGCTTCGTCTGCCGGGTCTCGGCGAAGCCCGCCCAGGACCCGTGTGTGGACACGCCACCGACCGACGCCTACTGGGGTCTGTGGTGGTCCGACGGGAAGAACGGCGTCTGGAACTACGCGAACTACGGCGCGTCCGCACTGAAGGTCCCCGCGGGGTCCTCGGTCGCCTTCGCCTGGAAGCAGGGTGGGGGCTCGGCCTCTGCCCCGGGCGTCGCGCCGCCGGCTCCCGCCGCGCCGACGAAGGCGCCCACGACGGCACCGACCAAGAAGCCCAGCAAGCAACCCGGCAAGCCGAGCAAGCAGCCCTCGAAGGCCGCGACCACGTCTCCGACGCGGGCGCCGGCTCCGCAGGTGAGTGCTCCGGGATCGGCCGCCGCGAGCTCGGGGACGCCGTCGGCGTCGCTGGCGGCGACGCCCAGCCCGTCCGAGACGCCGACCGCCACGGCCACGGGCAGCGCGTCCGTCGCGCCCGAGGCGGCCCCCGCAGTCCCGACCGAGACCCCATCGGCCTCGGCGACCGAGATCTCCGAGCCCGAGGTGGTCCCGGCCGCCGAGCAGACCACCGAGGACGGCGGCGTACCGACCTGGCTCGTGGTGGTCATGCTGGTGGCGCTCCTCGGCGCGACCGGCGCCGTCGCGGTGCACCGGCGCCGGGGTGCGGACTCGTCGGGTCCGTGACCGTCACGACCGCCGCCCGCGTCGGACGGCTTCCGCGTGACCTGCACCCCCTGGCCTGGTGGGTGTGGGCGCTCGGGCTCGCCACGGCGGCCTCGACGACCACCAACCCGTTCGTGCTGCTGCTCCTGGTCGGGGTGGCGGCGCTGGTGGTGGCGGCGCGACGCTCCGACCAGCCGTGGGGGCGGTCCTTCCGGCTCTACCTGTGGCTCGGCCTGGTGATCATCGTGGTCCGCGTGGTCTTCCGGCTCGTCTTCGGCGGCTCGTACGGCGACACGGTGCTGCTCGACCTGCCCGAGATCCCGCTGCCGGGCTGGGTCCGGGGGATCACCCTGCTCGGCCCGGTCACCCTCGAGAGCCTGCTCGCGGGCCTGTACGACGGCATGCGGCTGGCCGCCATCGTCATCTGCGTCGGCGCCGCCAACTCGCTGGCCAACCCGAAGCGGCTGCTGCGCTCGGTGCCCTCGGCTCTCTACGAGGTCGGCACCGCGCTGGTCGTCGCGGTGACCGTGCTGCCCCAGCTCGCCGACAGCGTCCGCCGGGTCCGTGCCGCGCAGCGCCTGCGGGCGGGCGACCAGCGGAGGTTCGGCCGGGTGCGCCGCACGCTGGTGCCCGTCCTCGAGGACGCCCTGGAGCGCTCGCTCGCGCTGGCGGCGGGCATGGACACCCGCGGCTACGGGCGCACCTCCGGGGCCAGCCGCGGGGCGCGGCGGACCACCGGCGCCCTGCTGCTCCTCGGCCTGTGCGGCCTGTGCATCGGTTGCTACGCCGTGCTCGACACGACCGCCCCGCGCTACCTGGCCCTCCCGATGGTCGTCCTGGGCCTGCTGCTGGCGGGCGCGGGCCTGCGCAGCGCGGGTCGCCGGGCCGAGCGGACGACGTACCGCCCGGACCCGTGGCGCTGGGCCGAGACCGGCGTCGCGCTGTCCGGGATCGCGACCGGCGCGGCGTGCTGGTGGGTGGGCCGCGAGAGCCCACTGCTCGCGCACCCCCTGCTGACCGAGGTCCCCTCCGTCGCCGGGCTCGCGCTGCTCGGCGCCCTCGCGGGACTCGCCGCCGCGGTGATCGCGCCCCCGCCGAGGATGGTGGCCGCATGATCGAGCTGCGCGGCATCACCTTCGGGTACGACGGCCGCCGGGTCCTCGACGACGTCGACCTCGTCGTCGACGAGGGCGAGCTGGTGCTCGTCTCCGGCCCGACCGGCGTCGGGAAGTCGACCCTGCTCGGTGTGGTCACCGGGATCGTCCCGCGCTTCTCCGGCGGCGTGCTCGGCGGCGACCTGCTTCTCGACGGCGCCAGCATCGTGCACCTGCCGCCCCGCGAGCGCGCGCACGCGATCGGGTACGTCGGGCAGGACCCCGCCGCCGGCTTCGTCACCGACACGGTCGAGGAGGAGCTCGCCTACGGCATGGAGCAGCTCGGCCTGCCCGCCGACACGATGCGCCGCCGGGTCGAGGAGACCCTCGACCTGCTCGGCATCGCGGGCCTGCGCGACCGGGACCTGCGCAGCCTCTCCGGCGGCCAGCAGCAGCGGGTCGCGATCGGGGCGGTGCTGACCATGCACCCCCGCGTGCTGGTGCTCGACGAGCCGACCTCCGCGCTCGACCCGACGGCGGCCGAGGAGGTGCTGGCGACGCTGACCCGGCTGGTCCACGACCTCGGGGTGTCCGTGCTGCTGGCCGAGCACCGCCTGGAGCGCGTCGTCCCGTTCGCGGACCGGATGTGCCTGCTGACCGGCGACGGACGGGTCGCGGTGGGGGAGCCCGCCGAGCTGCTCGCCACCTCACCCGTCGTACCCCCGATCGTGGAGCTGGGCCGCGCCGCCGGCTGGTCGCCGCTGCCGCTGAGCGTGCGCGACGCCCGTCGCCGCGCCCGCGACCTGCCGCCGCTGCCGGCACCCGCCGTACCTGCCGAGCCGGACGCGCCGCCGGGCCTGGTGGCCACCGGGCTGAGCGTCGTGCACGGTCGGACCGTCGCGCTCCGCGAGGTCGACGTCCAGGTGCCGGCGGGTCGGGTGACCGGACTGATGGGCCGCAACGGCTCGGGCAAGTCCTCGCTGCTGTGGGCGCTGCAGGGCAGCGGCCGGCGGCAGGCCGGGACGGTCCGGGTCGGCGAGCTGGACCCGGCCCGGCTGGAGCCCGCCGACCGGCGGGCGCTGGTGGGGCTGCTGCCCCAGACCGCGGCGGACCTGCTGTACCTGGAGACCGTCGCCGAGGAGTGCGCCGCGGGTGGCCCCGCGACCCGCGCGATCCTGGACCGGCTGGTGCCGGGCATCCCGGACGACGCCCACCCGCGCGACCTGTCGGAGGGCCAGCGGCTCGCGGTCGGGTTGTCGCTGGTGCTGGCCGCCCAGCCGCGGGTCCTGCTGCTCGACGAGCCGACGCGCGGGCTGGACTACGCCGCCAAGCGGGTGCTGGCCGGCATCCTGCGCGACCTCGCCGCGGACGGGCACGCCGTCCTCGTCGCCACCCACGACGTGGAGTTCGTGGCCCAGTCCGCCGACGACGTCGTGGTGCTCGCCGAGGGCGAGGTGGTCTCCTCCGGTCCGGTACGCCGGGTGATCTCGGAGTCGCCGGCGTTCGCTCCCCAGATCACCAAGGTGCTCGGTCCGCCGTGGCTCCGCGTCGACGAGGTGGCGGCAGCCCTGGGCGGCCGGTCGTGAACGGCGCCATCGCCCTCTCGCGCCGCTCGGCCGTCGTGCTGCTCGTCGCGTCGGTCGCCGGGCTCGTGATGCTCTGCTGGCCGCTGCTCCTGCAGGTCGAGCCGGGCACCACCCGGGTCGACCCGCCGTTCCTCTTCCTGGCGCTGCTGCCGCTGGTGATCGCGGTGGTGCTCGCCGAGATGAGCGAGGGCGGGCTGGACCCGCGGGTGCTGGCCATCCTGGGCGTGCTGAGCGCGATCAACGCGGTGCTCCGGGGCATCTCGGCCGGCACCGCCGGGGTGGAGCTCGTCTTCTTCCTGCTGATCCTCGCCGGACGGGTCTTCGGGCCGGGCTTCGGCTACGTCCTGGGCTGTACGTCGTTGTTCGCCTCCGCGCTGCTGACGGCAGGGGTGGGGCCGTGGCTGCCGTTCCAGATGATCTGCGCGGCCTGGGTCGGGCTCGGGGCGGGCCTGCTGCCGCGGAGGGTCACCGGGCGGGCCGAGATCGCGATGCTGGCGGCGTACGGCGTGCTGGCGTCGTACGCCTACGGGCTGCTGATGAACCTCTCGAGCTGGCCGTTCCTGCTCGGCGTGCAGGTGCCCGGGCACACCGGCTCGCTGGCCTACGTCCCGGGCGCGCCCGTGGTCGACAACCTGCAGACCTTCCTCGTCTACACGCTGCTGACCTCGACCGGAAGCTGGGACACCGGTCGCGCGATCACGACCGCCGTGGCGATCGTCGTCCTCGGTCCGGCGGTGCTGACCACGCTGCGCCGGGCCGCTCGGCGGGCGACGGTGACCGGCCGCGTCGAGGGTCCGGAGGCCGGTGTCAGGGCCGGACGATGAGGATCCGGTCGTCGCCGCTGCGGGGTTCGGTCCGGCCGTCCCGGTTGCTCGTGGTGAGCCACAGCCGCCCGTCGGGCGCCGTGACGACGGTGCGCATCCGGCCGTAGTCGCCGACGAAGAACGCCTGGGGGTCGGTGGCCCTGCCGTCGGTCAGGCTGACCCGCCACAGCCGCTCGCCCCGCAGCGCGGCGAGCCAGAGGTGGCCCCCGGCGTACGCGAGGCCGGAGGGCGAGGCGTCGTCGGTGTTCCAGGTGACCTGCGGGTCGACGAAGCCGCGGTCGGTGCCGCCCTTGCCCTCGACCTCGGGCCAGCCGTAGTTGGCGCCGGCGCGGATCGCGTTGAGCTCGTCGAAGGTCTGGTCGCCGAACTCCGAGGCCCACAACTGGTCGCCGACGAAGGCCAGGCCCTGGACGTTGCGGTGCCCCCAGGACCAGACCTCGTTGTCGAACGGGTTGCCCGGCGCGGGCTCGCCGTCCGGGGTGATGCGCAGGATCTTCCCGGCGAGGTCGTCGCGGTCCTGGGACCGGTCCGGCTCGCCGATCTCGCCGGTGGTGACGTAGAGGTAGCCGTTGGGGCCGAACTCGAGCCGGCCGCCGTCGTGGCGGAAGCCGTTGGGGATGCCGGTCAGCACGGGCTCGGGCTCGCCGAGCCGGTCGCCCCGCAGGGTGGCGCGGACGACCCGGTTGTCCTCGGCGGTGCTGACGTAGAGGTAGATCTGCCGGTCCTCGGCGAACGTCGGCGACACCGCGACGCCCAGCAGGCCGGCCTCGCCCTGAGGTGCCGCCTCGTCGATCGTGCCGAGCTCGGTCACCCGGTGCGGCCGCTGACCGCCGATCCGCAGCACCCGGCGGGTGTCGCGCTCGGTGACGACGGCGTCGCCGTCGGGGAGGAAGTCGAGGCCCCAGGGCGCCGCCAGCCCGGTCGCGACGGTCCCGACCACCTTCGGTGGGCGGTTCGAGACCGACTCGCTCGCGTCCGGCGGGGGAGCCGTGGTCGGGGTCGGAGCCGCCGACGAAGGGGGCGCGGTCGCCGTCGCCGTCGGGGTGCTCTCGATGTCGTAGGTCACCTCGGACCCGTCCTGCGAGCATCCTGCGAGCAGTCCCGCAGCCATCGCCAGTGCGAGCATCCGCCTCATGCCGGCGACTCTACTGACGGGCACCACCCGCGGGGACGGGTCAGCGGGCGTCGCGGACGCCCGGCGCGCGGGGTGCGTCGGCGAGGTGGGCGAGGTACTCCTCGACCTCCAGCCGCTCGGCGCGGCGCTGCGCGAGCGCGGTCGAGGCGACCATCGCGTTGCGACGGGCGTGCTGCTGGGAGTCGACCGACCAGCGGTCGAGGCGGCGTTCGGCCCGGTGGACCAGGTTCGTGAGGGGAGCGACGGCAGAGACGGACAACGCGGCAACGGACATGGATGCTCCGGGCGGTGAGGTCTGGGGGGAGCCTCCAGCGTAGGACTCGGAGGCGTCCGTGGCATCACCCCAACGTGTCCACCTCGTGAACGATCGCGGGGCTCAGTCCGGTGCCGGCTCGGCGAGCACCTGCCCGGAGCGGGTCGCCCCGACGCTGGCGACGACGACGCAGGCCATCGCCGCCCACTGGACCGGGCTCAGGAACTCCGCCAGCACGACCATGCCGGCCAGTGCCGCCGCGGCGGGCTCCAGGCTCATCAGGATGCTGAACACCGACGGCCGGATCGAGCGCAGCGCGACCAGCTCGCAGGTGTAGGGGATCACCGAGCTGAGCAGGCCGACCAGCGCGCCGAGGAGCAGGATCCGCCCGTCGCCGAGCTGGTCGCCGTGGCGGCCCAGGGCGAGCGGCGTCAGCAGCAGCATCGCGACGAAGCTGGCCACGACCAGCCCGTCGAAGCCCGGCCAGCGGCGGCCGGTCTGCGCGCTCATCAGGATGTACGACGCCCATGCGGCACCGGCCAGCAGCGCGTACAGGACCCCCACGGGGTCGAGGTCGCTCCGCTCGAAGCCGAGCAGCAGCACGCCGAGCCCGGCCAGGCCGACCCACAGCAGGTCCTGGACCCGTCGCGAGCCGAGCACCGCGATGGTCAGCGGGCCGGCGAACTCGATGGTGACCGCCAGGCCGAGCGGGATCCGCTGGAAGGACTGGTAGATCGCCCAGTTCATCAGCCCGAGGCTGGCGCCGTACGCCAGCACGACCAGCCAGTCGTCCCGGGTCTTGCCGCGCAGCACCGGCCGGGCGATCGCCAGCATGATCAGCGCGCTCGCGGCCAGCCGCAGCCAGACGATCGCGGTCGGCTCGGCCTCGTCGAACAGGCTCTTCGCGACGCCCGCGCCGAACTGCACCGAGAGGATCCCGACCAGCACCAGCCAGATCGGCGAGACCGGCGATGATTTCGAGGCGGTCACCGGGTCAACCTAGCGGCCACGTTCCGAGGTCAGGTCTGCGACGAAGGAGGCAGGGATGGGCACGGTGCTGATGGTGGGCACGCGCAAGGGGCTGTGGATCGGCAGGTCGGACGACGAGCGTGCCGACTGGTCGTTCACCGGCCCGCACCACGACATGGAGGAGGTCTACTCCTGCCTCGTCGACACCCGGACGTCGACCTTGCGGCTGCTGTCCGGTGCGTCGTCGAGCTGGCTGGGTCCGCAGGTCCGGTGGTCCGACGACCTCGGCGAGACCTGGCAGGAGACTCCCAACGGAGGCATCCGCTTCCCGGAGGGCACCGACGCCTCCGTCGAGCGGATCTGGCAGCTGGTGCCCGGCGCCGAGGACGGCGTCGTGTACGCCGGCACCGAGCCCGGCGCCGTGTGGCGCTCCACCGACGGCGGGGAGCGCTTCGAGCTGGAGCGCGCGCTCTGGGACCACCCCGAGCGGCCCGAGTGGGGCGCCGGGTACGGCGGCCAGGCCTTCCACACGATCCTCCCGCACCCGACCGACCCGGCGTCGGTGACCGCCGCGATCTCCACCGGCGGCGTCTACCAGACCTCCGACGGCGGCGGCTCCTGGACGGCCCGCAACCAGGGCATCCGGGCCGAGTTCCTGCCCGAGGGCGAGCAGTACCCCGCCTTCGGGCAGTGCGTCCACAAGGTCGCCCGGCACCCGTCGCGCCCGGAGCGGCTGTTCCTGCAGAACCACGGCGGCGTCTACCGCTCCGACGACCACGCCGCGAGCTGGACCTCCATCGCCGACGGGCTGCCGGCCGACTTCGGCTTCCCGGTCGTCGTCCACCCGCACGAGCCCGACACGGTCTACGTCTTCCCCCTCAACGCCGGCTTCGGGCGCTACCCGACCGACGGGCGCGCGATGGTGTGGCGCTCGCGCGACGCGGGGGAGTCGTGGGAGGGCTTCGGGAAGGGCCTGCCCGAGCAGTTCTTCGTCGGGGTGATGCGCGACGCGATGTGCGCCGACGACCACGACGCCGCCGGCCTGTACGTCGGCGCGCGCAACGGCGCCGTCTGGGGATCGACCGACGGCGGCGAGACCTGGCAGCCGCTGGTCGCCAACCTGCCGGACGTGATGGTGGTGCGCGCGGCGCGGGTCTGACCGACGCGACCTCGGCTTGACCCCGACGCGACGTCAGGGTTTCTCCTGGCGGCATGCGCCTGATCCCCGCCGCCTACCTGGCGTCGTACCTGGTCTCCCTGCTCGGCAACTCCGTCGCGGCGATCGCCCTGCCGCTGATCGTCCTGCAGACCACCGGCAGCCCGCTGTCGGCCGGGGCGGTGGCTGCGGCGACCGCCGTACCGGCCGTGCTCGCGGGGCTGTTCATGGGCGTGGTGATCGACCGCGTCAACCGGCGTACCGCCTCGGTCGTGACGGACCTGGTGTCGGCGGCGTCGATCGCGGCGCTGCCGGTCGTCGACCTGGTCACGGGGCTGGGCGTGGGCTGGTTCGTCCTGTTCGGTGCCCTCGGCTCCTTCGGCGACGTCCCGGGCATGACCGCGCGCGAGGCGCTGCTGCCCGCGGTCGCGCGGTACGGCGGCGTCGGCGTGGAGCGTCTCGTCGGCCTGCGCGAGGCGCTGGGCGCGGTCGCGCTCCTCGTCGGACCCGCGGCGGCGGGCGTGCTGATGGCGGTCTTCGACGGCTCGACGGTCCTGTGGATCACCGCCGCCACCTCGGCGCTCGCGGCTGCGGTGACCCTGCTGCTCCCGCGGGTGGTCGGCCGGGTCGAGCGCGGCGACGACACGACCTCGTCGTGGGCGCAGGTGCGGGAGGGCTGGCACGCGCTGGCGCGCAGCCGCTTCCTGGTGGTGCTCACCGCGCTGACGCTGGTCTCCGTGTTCGTGCTCGGCGCCTTCCAGGGGCTGGTCCTGCCGGTCTACTTCGTCGCCGAGGACCAGCCCGGCCGGCTCGGGCTCGTCCTCACCGCCCTCGCGGCGGGCCTGCTGCTCGGCAGCGGTGCGTACGTCGCCGCCGCCCGCCGGATCCCGCGCCGGGTCTGGCTCGTCGTGGGACTGCTCGGCTCCTGCGTCGGGTTCGGGGTGATGGCGACGCTCGCCTCGCCGTGGGTCGTCCTCGGCGGCGCGTTCGTGGTGGGCGTCTTCAGCGGGCTGTTCGGCAGCCTGCTCGGGGTGCTGACGGTCGAGCGGGTCCCCGACGCGCTGCGCGGCCGGATCACCGGCACCCAGAACGCCCTCGTCACGGCCGCCGGCCCGCTCGCGATCGTCGTCGCCGCCGTGCTGGTCGAGTACGCCGGCGTCCGCGAGGCTGCCATGCTGATCGCGGCGGTGTGGCTGGTCGCGGCCGCGGCCGCCGTACCCGGGCGGTGGCTGGACCTGCCGGTCGCCGCGG
This sequence comes from Nocardioides sp., assembly GCF_035503875.1. GTDB lineage: Bacteria > Actinomycetota > Actinomycetes > Propionibacteriales > Nocardioidaceae > Nocardioides. The sequence goes on along the minus strand of NZ_DATJTA010000021.1, from coordinate 62,343 downwards.
ACGCCACCGACCTCGAGGACGCGCATGCGCAGCAGTGAGCTCGCCGGGCTGGCCGGCGTCTCGGTGCGGACCCTGCGGCACTACCACCAGATCGGCATCCTCGAGGAGCCCGAACGCTCCGCCAACGGCTACCGCGTGTACGACGTCCACGACCTCGTCCGGGTGCTGCGGATCAAGCGGCTCACCGGGCTGGGACTCGCGCTCGAGGCCATCCCGGGCGTGCTCGCGGACACCGGCGAGGGGCACGACGCCGTGCTCGAGCAGCTCGACGCGGAACTGGCAGCGCAGGTCGCGCGGCTGCAGGAGCAGCGGGCGGTGATCGCCGAGCTGCGCCGCGACGGCGCGACGCCCGACCTGCCCCCCGAGCTGGCCCGGCACTGGAACGCCCTCGTGGACGCCGGCCACGCCGGCCGGCTCGCCGCGCTCGACCGCGACCAGATCCTGCTCCTCGCCGAGCTCGGCGGTGCCGGGGCGACGTCCCTGCTGGTCCGGCTCTACGCGCAGGTCGAGGATCCCGAGCGGCTGGCCGCGTACGTCGAGCTCGGCGCGCGCTTCGACCGGCTCACCGCCGAGACCGACCCGGCGGAGGTCGACCGGCTCGTCGAGGAGACGGCCGCGTTCCTCGTCCCGCTGGTCGAGGGCGTCGGCGACGAGCCGGACGTCGACCTAGGCCCGATGGCCGGGCTGCTCGACGCCCACACCGGCGACCTGCTCAACCCGGTGCAGCGCGCCGCCCTGGAGCGGATCGAGGCGGCGGTCGCGTCCGCTGTCGGCGAGAGTCCCTAGCCCTGGGGGATGTGCGGCCCCATCGCCGGCGTCTGCTCCAGGAACGCCGGCAGCTCGCCGGTCTCGGGCTCGTGCACGATCGGGTCGGGCACCCCGGCGGTGATGGTGCTGCCGTCCGCGCGGATGCCGCCGGTGATCGGGTGGTCGTCGATGACCCCGGAGAGCCGCGGACCCTGGTCGGCGAGCGCGACGACCAGGGGCGCGTCCGCGCCGACGACGTACGACGTGCCGCGGACGCTGAGCGCCACGGTGGCGTCCGGGCACGCCGGCGCGTCCATCGTGATCGTCAGCCGGTCCTCGGTGATCGCGACCACCAGCCGCGACCCCTGCCAGGCGAGCCGGTAGCGCAGCGAGGGCCAGCCGACGGGCAGCCGCGGGTCGAAGGAGAGGTCGCCCCCGTGGTCGCGCATCCCGCCGAAGCCCGAGACCAGCGCGCTCCACACGCCGCCGCACGAGGCGACGTGCATCCCGTCGACCGTGTTGCCGTGCAGGTCGGCCAGGTCGACGTACAGGGCCTCGTGGAAGTAGCGCAGCGCCGTGTCGTGGTGGCCGACCTCGGCCGCGATGATCGACTGGACGCACGCGGACAGCGTGGAGTCGCCGGTGGTGATCGGGTCGTAGTACTCGAAGTCGGCGCGCTTCTCCTCCTGGGTGAACCGGTCGCCCTGGAGGAACAGGGCGAGCACCACGTCGGCCTGCTTGAGCACCTGGAACCGGTAGATCACCAGGGGGTGGAAGTACAGCAGCAGCGGCCGCAGCTCGGCCGGGGTCTGGGAGAGGTCCCACACCTCACGGTCGAGGAAGAAGTCGTCCTGCGGGTGGATGCCGAGACCGTCGTCGAAGGGGATCGACATGCCCGCGGCGCACTCCCGCCACTCCTCGACCTCGTCGCCGCTGAGGTCCAGCCGGGCCCGGATCCGGTCGAACTCCTCCGGGTCGGCCTCACGGACGTACTCGACCGCCTCGACCGCCTGCTCGAGGTTGAACCGGGCCATCACGTTGGTGAACAGGTTGTTGTTCACGACGGTGGTGTACTCGTCCGGCCCGGTCACGCCGTGGATGTGGAAGCTCGGCTCGCCGTTGCTGCGCCAGAAGCCGAGGTCGGCCCACATCCGTGCGGTCTCGACCAGCATGTCGATGCCCTCACGGACCAGGAAGCCGCGGTCGCCGGTCGCGCGGACGTACTTCACCAGCGCGTAGGCGATGTCGGCGTCGATGTGCACCTGCGCCGAGCCGGCCGCGTAGTACGCCGACGCCTCCTCGCCGTTGATGGTGCGCCAGGGATACATCGCGCCGCTCTGCGCCATCTCGCGGGCACGGGTGCGGGCGGCGGGCAGCATCATCGAGCGGAAGTGCAGGGTGTTGCGCGCCACCTCGGGCAGCGTGTAGGTGAGGAACGGGATGACGTAGACCTCGGTGTCCCAGAAGTAGTGACCTTCGTATCCCGAGCCGGTCACCCCCTTCGCGGGGACGCCGAGCCCGTCGGTGCGGCCGCTCGCCTGGGCGAGCGTGAAGAGGTTGAAGCGCGCGGCCTGCTGCACGGCGCGCAGGTCGTGGCTCGCACTGTCGTCCTGCGGGCCGATCTCGACGTCCGCGGACGCCCAGAAGCGACCGAACCAGCCGTGCTGGTCCTCCAGGTAGTGCCGGTAGCCCTGCCGCTTGGCGCGGTCCAGGGTGCGGTCGCACCGGTCCGACAGCTCGCGCAGGGGGACGCCGCGCGAGGAGTGGTACGCGACGGTCTTGCACAGCGTGATGGTGCGGCCCTCGGTCGCGTTGACCCGGAACACCGTCTTGGCCAGGTCCTCGTCGCCACTCACCACGACCTCGTGCTCGTCGGTCGTGATCAGCTCGTGGTCGGCGGCGACCGCGAGCGTCATGCCGGAGGTGGCGCACCGGTAGCCCAGCAGCATCCGGTCGTCGCGGGCGTAGTGGAGACCGGGCATCAGCACCCGTCCCTCGAACGCCGCGGCCTTGCGCGGGTCGACGGTGACGGCGGCGGAGGCCGGGGTGACCGGCGTCTGGTACTCGTCACGACCGTCCTGCCGGTTGATGATCTGCGAGGAGATCACCACCGGGGCGTCGCCGGTGAGCATGGTGATCTCCAGCGTCAGGAACGACAGGTGCCGCTGGGTCATCGAGACCATCCGGGTGGAGTGGATCCGCACCCGCTTCCCGGACGGCGTACGCCAGACGAGGTTGCGGCGCAGCACCCCGTCGCGGAAGTCCAGCGAGCGCTCGTAGCACTCCAGGTCGGCGGTGCCGAAGGTCAGCGGCTCGTCGTCGATGTAGATCTTCATGACCTTCGCGTCGGGCACGTTGACGATCGTCTGGCCGGTGCGCGCGAAGCCGAACGCCGCCTCGGCGTGCCGGATCGGCCAGGTCTCGTGGAAGCCGTTGACGAAGGTGCCGTGGGCGTACGACGGCCGCCCCTCCTCGGGGTTGCCGCGCATCCCGAGGTAGCCGTTGGCGACGGTGAACAGGGTCTCGGTGATGCCGAGGTCGTCGGGGTGGTAGCTGGTCTCCACCAGCCGCCACGGGTCGATCGGGAACCGGCCCCGGTCGATGGGGTCGGGACCCACCTTGCGCGGGTTCACGGGACCAGCTCCACGAGGTCGCGGACCACCACGGTCGCGCCGGCGTCGCGCAGCACCTGCTCGCCCGCACCGCGGTCGACGCCGACGACGGCGGCGAACCCGCCCGCGGCCCCGGCTCGCACGCCCGAGACCGCGTCCTCGAGGACGACGGCCCGAGCGGACGGGACGCCGAGCACCTCGGCGGCGTGCTGGAAGGTGTCGGGGGCCGGCTTGCCGCGCAGGCCCAGCTCCTCGGCGACCCGCCCGCTCACCACGGTCCGGAACCGGTCGAGCAGCCCGGCGGCCTCCAGCACCGCCGGCGCGTTGGCGGACGAGGACACCACGGCCAGCGGCATCCCGAGGCCGCGCAGGTGGTCCAGAAGGGCGACGGAGCCGGGGTAGGCGACCACGCCGTCGCGGGCCAGCACCTCGTTGAACGCGTCGTTCTTGCGGTTGCCCAGGCCGCGGACCGTCTCCGCGCTCGCCGGGTCCTCGCTGGTGCCCTCGGGCAGGTCGATGCCCCTCGAGCCGAGGAAGTCGCGCACGCCGTCGTACCGGGGCTTGCCGTCGACGTGCGCGAAGTAGTCGGAGTCGGTGTACGGCGCGCGGTCGCCCGGGCCGGCGTACGACGCCAGGAACGCGTTGAACATCTCGGCCCAGGCGCGCATGTGCACCTCGGCGGTCGGGGTGACCACCCCGTCGAGATCGAACAGGGCGGCCTCGACGTCGCCCCAGGCCAGCTGCTTGACCGGATTCACGAGGACAACGCTAGGCGGTGGACCCCACGACGCGTCCAGACCACACGCCCACGCCGCTTTGAGAGACCGGCCACTCCGGGGTCACACTGCGGGCATGGGAGCGTTCGAGGTCGTGCGGACGACGAGCATCGGGGTCGATGCCGTCGTGGTGCACGCGTTCATCAACGACTTCCACCACTGGCCGCTGTGGTCGCCGTGGGAGGACATCGACCCGGACATGGAGCGGATCCACACGGGCGCGCCCTCCGGTGTGGGCGCCTGCTACGCCTGGTCCGGCAACCGCAAGGCCGGCGCGGGCTCGATGCAGATCACCTCCTCCACGCCGGAGCAGATCGAGCTGGTGCTGCACTTCCTCAAGCCGTTCTCCACGACGAACGAGGTGTGGTTCGAGCTGGTCCGGGTCGCCGACTCCACGGTGGTCACCTGGCGGATGCGCGGCGCGACCAAGGGGCTGATGTCCTTCCTGCGCCCGATCATCCCCATGGACCGCCTGGTCGGCCGGGACTTCGAGCGTGGGCTCGCCCGCCTGAAGAAGACCGCCGAGCACGCCGCTCGAGGACCCCGGACCTGAGACCGCCGTACGCCGCGCCGGAGCCGGGATTAGGCTCGTGGGCATGAGCGAGCAGGACCCGACCACCCCCGACCTCAAGCCCCGTTCCCGCGACGTCACCGACGGTCTCGAGCGGGCCGCCGCCCGCGGGATGCTCCGCGCCGTCGGCATGGGCGACGACGACTGGGAGAAGCCCCAGATCGGCGTCGCGTCCAGCTGGAACGAGATCACCCCCTGCAACCTCTCGCTCGACCGGCTCGCGAAGGCCGTGAAGAACGGCGTGCACGCGGCCGGCGGCTACCCGCTGGAGTTCGGCACCATCTCCGTCTCCGACGGCATCTCGATGGGCCACGAGGGCATGCACTTCTCACTGGTCTCCCGCGAGGTGATCGCCGACTCCGTCGAGACCGTGATGATGGCCGAGCGCCTCGACGGCTCGGTGCTGCTCGCCGGCTGCGACAAGTCCCTGCCCGGCATGCTGATGGCCGCCGCGCGCCTCGACCTGTCCAGCGTCTTCCTCTACGCCGGCTCCACGATGCCCGGCCAGGTCGACGGCAACGACGTCACGATCATCGACGCCTTCGAGGCCGTCGGCGCCTGCCTGGCCGGCAAGATCAGCCGCGAGGAGGTCACTCGCATCGAGAAGGCGATCTGTCCCGGTGAGGGCGCCTGCGGCGGCATGTACACCGCCAACACCATGGCCTCGGTCGCCGAGGCGATCGGCATGAGCCTGCCCGGCTCGGCCGCGCCGCCGGCCGTCGACCGCCGCCGCGACGGGTTCGCGCACCGCTCCGGCGAGGCCGTCGTCAACCTCCTCAAGCACGGCATCACCGCCCGCCAGATCATGACCAAGGAGGCGTTCGAGAACGCCATCACCGTCGTGATGGCGCTCGGCGGCTCGACGAACGCCGTCCTGCACCTCCTGGCGATGGCCCGTGAGGCCGACGTCGACCTGACCATCGACGACTTCAACCGGGTCGGCGAGAAGGTCCCGCACCTCGGTGACCTCAAGCCGTTCGGCAAGTACGTCATGAACGACGTCGACAAGATCGGCGGCATCCCGGTCGTCATGAAGGCGCTGCTCGACGCGGGCCTGATGCACGGCGACTGCCTGACCGTCACCGGCAAGACCATGGCCGAGAACCTCGAGGCGCTCGCGCCGCCGGCCCTCGACGACGACGTCATCCGCCGCCTCGACCGGCCGATCCACGCCACGGGCGGCGTGACGATCCTGAAGGGCACGCTGGCTCCCGAGGGCGCGGTCGTGAAGTCCGCGGGCTTCGACGACACCGTCTTCCGCGGTACCGCCCGCGTCTTCGACGGCGAGCGCGCCGCCATGGACGCCCTCGAGGAGGGCAAGATCCAGCCCCGCGACGTCGTCGTCATCCGCTACGAGGGTCCCAAGGGCGGACCCGGCATGCGCGAGATGCTCGCCATCACCGGCGCGATCAAGGGCGCCGGCCTCGGCAAGGACGTCCTGCTCGTCACCGACGGCCGCTTCTCCGGCGGCACCACCGGCCTGTGCGTCGGCCACATCGCCCCCGAGGCCTCCGACGGCGGTCCGATCGCCTTCGTCCAGGACGGCGACCCGATCGTCCTCGACGTGCTCAACCGGACGCTGGAGGTCGAGATCTCCGACGAGGACCTGGCCGCCCGCCAGGAGGGCTGGTCGCCGCGGCCGCCGAAGTACACCCGCGGCGTGCTCGGCAAGTACGCCAAGGTCGTGCAGTCGGCGGCGCACGGCGCCGTCACCAGCTGAGCGGCCGAGCGCAACGGCATGGGGAAGACGTACGACGCGATCGACGGGCGCCTGCGGGCGTTCGTCGAGAGCCAACCGGTCTTCTTCGTCGCGACGGCGCCCTCCGGTGACGACGGGCACGTCAACGTCTCGCCGAAGGGGCTCGCCGACACCTTCGCGGTCGTCGACGAGCACACCGTCGCCTACCTCGACCTGACCGCCAGCGGGGCCGAGACGATCGCGCACCTGCGGCAGAACGGCCGGATCACGGTGATGTTCTGCTCCTTCGAGCGGACCCCCAACGTGGTCCGCCTGCACGGGCGCGGCCGCGTGGTCACGGTGTACGACGCCGACTTCGCCGCCTGGGCCGCCCGGTTCCCCGAGAACGCCGCGGCCCGCGCGGTGATCGTGGTCGACGTCGAGCGGGTCAGCGACTCGTGCGGTTACGCGCTGCCGCTGCTCTCGCTCGACGAGGAGCGCGACCTGCTCACCCCGAACATGGAGCGCCGCGGCCCCGACGGCGTGGTGGCGTACCGGGTGCAGAAGAACCGCACCAGCATCGACGGCCTGCCCGCGTTCGACGACGACCCGGTGCCGTGACGCCTCCCCAGCGCCCGGAGCCGACCGGGCCGATCCTGGTCCTGCTGCTGCTCGTGCTGCTGGGACTCCTGGCCGTCGCCTGGGACGCGGGCTACCAGAAGGCACCCGCCGCGCCCGGGCTCCCGCAGGCCGCGGCCGAGGAGCTCCCGGCCGAGGAGCCCCCGGCCGAGCAACCTCCGGCAGAGGAGCCTCCCGCCGAGGAGCCTCCGGCCCCCGCCGAGTCGGCAGAAGTCGACCGCCCCGCGGCCACCCTGCCGGGCGGACGGACCCGCGTCTTCGAGGGACACCGGTTCCTGGTGGCGCACTACGGCACGGCGGGCACCGGCGCGCTCGGGGTCCTGGGGGAGCGGCCGCCCGAGGCGGCCGCGGCGGCGGTACGTCGTACCGCCCGGGCCTTCCGGCGGCCGGGCCGCCCGGTCCAGCCCGTCTTCGAGCTGATCGTCACCGTCGCCGACGCGCACCCCGGTCGCGACGGCGACTACAGCCACGACATCAAGCGCGCCGACGTGCGCCGCTACATCGCCGCGGCCCGCAAGCACGGCGTCCTGCTGCTCCTCGACATCCAGCCCGGTCGCTCCGACTTCCTGACCGTGGCGAAGCGCTGGGAGTGGGCGCTGCGCGACCCGTACGTCGGCCTCGCGCTCGACCCCGAGTGGCGGATGCCGAGCGGGCAGGTCCCCGGCCGGGTCGTCGGACGGGTCCACGCCCGCGAGGTGAACCGGACCTCCGCCTGGCTGGCCGACCTGGTCCGCCGCGAGCGGCTGCCGGAGAAGCTGTTCGTGCTGCACCAGTTCCGCACCTCCATGCTGCCCGACATCGAGCGGATCAAGAACCGCCCCGGGCTCGCGTCGGTCCAGCACGTCGACGGCTTCGGGAACCGGCGGGAGAAGCGTGCGACGTACGCCGCCGTCGCGAAGCCGCGCCAGTTCACGATGGGCTTCAAGCTGTTCTACGACGAGGACGTCAACCGGATGGGCCCCGCCGACGTGCACGCGATCCGCCCGCGCGTCCGGTTCGTCAGCTTCCAGTGAGGCTGGCCGCCTCCCTCGTCGGGTTCGGGCCGCACGACGGCGCGCACCGGGTCGCCGCCCGCGCCGGGGTGTCGGTGCTGGTCCCGCTGCTGGTGCTGCTGGCCACCGACCACCTGGCCTGGTCGGCGTACGTCGCGTTCGGCGCGTTCACCTCCCTCTACGGGCGCACCCGGGTCGGCGGGTCCCGGCTGCGGATGCAGTCCGCGCTCGGGCTGCTCCTGACCAGCCTGATCACCCTCGGCGTCCTCGTCGGGTCGTACGACGGCCGCGCGTGGCTCGCCGTACCCCTGGCCGCGGTGGTGGCCGCCGGCGCCTCGGTCGCCTCCGACACGTGGCAGTGGCACCCGCCCGGCGCGCTGTTCCCGGTGTTCGCGTTCACCGCCTGCGCCTCGGTGCCGAGCTCGCCGTCCGACGCGGTCACGGCCCTTCTCGTCGCGGGCGCCACGGCGGCCTTCTCGGTCGTGGTGGGCAACGCCGGGTCCTGGGTACGGCGCCTGCGGGGACGGGCGCCCGCCGTCGAGCCGCCGCCGGCGCCGGGGGAGGTGGCGGCCGAGAACCGGCTACGCACCCTCGCCCTCCCCAGCGGCCTGGCCGTCCTCGCCGCCGGCTCGCTGGCGACCGCGGTCGGGATCGGGCACCCGTACTGGGCGATGGTCTCCGCCGTGGTGCCGCTCGCCGCCCGCTCCCGCAGCGCCCAGGTGACCCGGGGCGTCCAGCGCATCGTCGGCACCGGTCTCGGCCTGGTGGTCGCCGGCGTCGTGCTCGCCCTCGAGCCCGAGGGCCTGGTGCTCGTGCTCACCGTGGTCGCGCTGCAGGTGGTGGCCGAGCTGCTGGTCGGCCGCAACTACGCCCTGGCGCTGGTGGCCATCACCCCGCTCGCGCTGCTGATGGTGCACCTCGCCTCGCCCGTCCCCGCCCGCGACCTGCTCGTGGACCGAGGCGTGGAGACCGTCATCGGCGTCGCCGTCGGGCTCGCCGTCGCGCAGCTCCTCGCCCTCCGCCGAGAGCGCCTCCCCGACGCTGCATGAGGTGCGAAGGACGAGCTGTCCATGGTCTTGCTTCTCGGGTCGGCGGGTTTCGAGGCTCGGCGCTGGGGCGCCTCGCCCTCAACCAGCGAGGGGCGTCGACGCTGGTTGAGGTGCGAAGGACGGAGTCCTGAGCCTCGAAACCTGGTGAGTCGAGGGTCGGTGTCGATGGGGGTGGTCGGTCGACAAGACGGGTTTCGAGGCTCGGCGCTGGGGCGCCTCGCACCTCAACCAGCGAGGGGCGTCGACGCTGGTTGAGGTGCGAAGGACGAAGTCCTGAGCCTCGAAACCCGTCTTGTCTCAGGACCGGCTGTCCACGGTCTTGCTTCTCGGCTCGGCGGGTTTCGAGGCTCGCTTCGCTCGCACCTCAACCAGCGAGGGTGCTCGCCTCGCTCGCACCTCGACCAGCGTCAGGTCGCCCGCCGTGGCTAGTCTCGCCGGGTGAGGACCGACCCGACCGAGCTGGACCGCGGCGACCCGCTGGCGGCGTACCGCGACCGCTTCGTGGGGGCCGAGACCCCGCTGGTCTACTTCGACGGCAACAGCCTGGGGCGGCCCCTGAAGGTGACGGGGGAGAGGCTGCGGTCCTTCGTCGAGGAGGAGTGGGGCGGGCGGCTGATCCGGGGCTGGGACGAGGGGTGGCTGGAGCTGCCGCTCCGCATCGGCGACGACCTAGGACGTACCTGCCTCGGGGCCGCGCCCGGCCAGACGATCGTCGGCGACTCCACGACGGTGCTGCTCTACAAGGCCATGCGTACGGCGGTGGCGGCGCGGCCGGGTCGCACCGAGATCGTCGTCGACCGGGACAACTTCCCCACGGACCGGTACGTCGCCCAGGCCGTCGCCGACGAGTGCGGGCTCACGATCCGCTGGATCGACGTCGACACCTCGTCCGGTGTGACGGCCGACCTGCTGCGCGAGGCGGTGGGCGAGCGGACCGCACTGGTCGTGCTCAGCCACGTGGCCTACCGGTCGGCGTACCTCGCCGACGCGGCCGACCTCACCCGCATCGCCCACGACGCCGGCGCGCTGGTGCTGTGGGACCTGTGCCACTCGGCCGGGTCGGTCCCCGTCCACCTCGACGACTGGGACGTCGACCTGGCGGTGGGCTGCACGTACAAGTACCTCAACGGCGGCCCCGGCTCTCCCGCGTTCGTCTACGCGCGCGAGCGGCTCCACGATCAGCTGGCCCAGCCGATCCCGGGCTGGATGGGACACCGCGACCCGTTCCTGATGGGACCGTCGTACGCCCCGGCGCCGGGCATCCGCCGGATGCTCTCGGGCACGCCGCCGATCGTCGGGATGCTGGCCCTGCAGGACATGCTCGCGCTCGTCAGCGAGGCCGGCATCGACGCGGTGCGGGCCAAGTCGGTCGCCCTCACCGAGTACGCCGCCGAGGTCGCCGAGGAGCTGCTGGGCGACCACGGGGTCACCCTCGCGAGCCCCCGCGACAGCGCCCGGCGCGGTGGCCACATCTCGCTCGAGCACCCGCTGATGCGCGAGGCGACGGCCGCCCTCTGGGCGCGTGACGTCATCCCCGACTACCGCGACCCGGACGGCCTGCGGATCGGGCTGTCGCCCCTGTCCACCTCCTTCGCCGAGGTACGGCGCGGGCTGGAAACGGTTCGCGATGTCCTCGACGCCCTGACACCCTGAGGCATGCGCTTCCCCCGACCGCTCCGTCCCGGTGACACGATCGGCGTCACGGCGCCCTCCAGCGGCGTGGACGACCGGATGAAGGGCCGGCTCGACGCGGCGGTGGCGCACCTGCGCGACCGCGGCTACCGGGTCGAGCTCGGCGAGTGCCTCGGCGCCGAGCGGGTCGTCTCCGCGCCGAAGGAGCAGCGCGCCGCCGAGCTGACCCGGATGCTCACCGACCCGGCGATCCGCGCGGTGGTCCCGCCCTGGGGCGGCGAGACCGCGATCGACCTGCTCGACCAGGTGGACTGGTTCGCGCTCGAGGAGGCCGAGCCCACCTGGCTGGTGGGCTTCAGCGATCTGTCGACCGTGCTGCTCCCGCTGAGCCTGCGCACGGGGTGGGCGACGCTGCACGGCAGCAACCTGATGGACGCGCCGTACGACCCGCCGGAGGGGCTGCTGCACTGGCTCGACGTCGCCTCCGCCACCGAGCCGTTCACCCAGCGCAGCCCCGGCCGCTATCGCGGCGAGGGCTGGGACGACTACGTCGGCGACCCCGGCGTCCGCACGATGAGCCTGGACCGTGAGGGCGGCTGGAGCTCGCTCGACGGGGCGCCCGTCGACGTGACCGGCCGGCTGATCGGCGGCTGCATCGAGACGGTCTGCCACCTCGCCGGGACGCCGTACGGCGACGTCGCGGCGTACGGCCGCGCGCACGCCGACGAGGGTCTGCTGGTCTACCTCGAGGCCTGCGAGCAGGGCGCGTACGACATCTGCCGGTCGTTGCACGGACTGCGGCTCGCCGGGTGGTTCGAGCACGCGAGCGCCGTGGTCATCGGCCGTACCCGCGCCCCCGACGCCGACCTGATGACCCAGCGCGAGGCCGTCGCCGACGCCCTCGGCGGACTCGGCATCCCGGTCGTGCTGGACGTCGAGTGCGGCCACGTCCAGCCGTTCCTGCCCCTGGTCAACGGCGCGCTGGGCAGGCTCGTCCTGGACGGCGAGCAGCGCGAGCTGACCCAGACCCTCGCGTAGCGCTCAGCGCACCAGGTCGCGCCAGTTCTCCGGCACCCGCCCGGCCGGCCCGGGCGTCGGCTGGTCCTCCGGGTGCGACGTGGGCTCGGCGAGCGCCGGACCGACGACGCCGACCTCGCGGCCGTAGTCCCAGAACCAGTCCTCGCCCGGCTCGAAGCTCTGCACCACCGGGTGGCCGGTGGCGTGGAAGTGGGCGGTGGCGTGCTGCGCGGGGGAGGAGTCGCAGCAGCCGACGTGCCCGCACTGAGCGCAGCGGCGCAGGTGGACCCACCAGCCGCCGCCCTGGTCGCACTCGGTGCAGCCGGTGCCGCTCGGTGGGGCGGTGGGGTCGATGCCGACGGTCATGACGACACGCTAGCCCCGGACGGCGCCGGGCGGGAGCGCCGATCCAGCTGGTACGCCGCCGCGAACAGCGCCAGGAAGAGCAGGGTCACCATCCCGGCGGCCGCCAGCACCCTCGCCCAGCCCTCGGCGTCGACGTCGAGGAACGGGTAGGGGTACCACCCGGTCAGGGTGCCGACGGCCAGCGTCCAGACCAGCCAGGCGACCGGCCACGCGATCGCCCGGCGTACCTCGGTCAGGCCGACGCGGGGCCGCGGGCCGAAGAGCAGCCACCCGACGACGGCCAGCACGGGCACCACCATGTGCAGCAGCTTGTCCGCCGCCCAGTCCCAGCCGGACAGGTCGATCAGCGGCCGTAGCAGCACGAAGTGCACCAGCCCCGTGACCGTGATGCCCACCAGACCGGCCAGCCGCACCGCCCGCCACCAGCGGCCGTCGTACGACGGGTCGCGGGCGAGGGTGATCGCCGCGATCGCGACGAGCAGGTTGCTCTGGATCGTGAAGTAGGAGACCAGGCGTCCGAGCCGCACGCCCAGGTCCGGCGGGCGCTGGTCGTCGAGCACCCGTCCGCCGTCGATGACCAGCACCAGCTGCAGCAGCAGTGCGGCCACGACGACGACCGCGGTGAGCAGGTGCCAGCGGCGGGCCGCCGTGGCGGTCGCCGCCGCCTCAGTCACCGCCGAGGCCCTCCTCGCGCGCGCGGATCATCGCGGTGGCGCGGTCGGGGATGCCGAGCTTGGTGAGCACGTTCGAGACGTGGTTGCGCACGGTCTTGGGGCTCAGCACCATGCGGCGAGCGATGGTCGCGTTGTCGTAGCCGCGCGCGAGCAGGTCGAGCACCTCGCGCTCGCGGTCCGAGAGCTCCGGGAACGGCAGGCGGACGGCGGTGCGTCCCGCCATCAGGCTGGCCATCGCCCGGGCGGCCACCTGCGGACCGAGGATCGCCTCGCCCTCGGCGACCGCGCGGATGCCCCGCTCCACCTGCTCGGGCGAGGAGCTCTTGAGCAGGTAGCCCCGCGCACCGGCCCGGATCGCCGCCACGACCGACTCGTCGTCCTCGTCCATGGTCACGACCAGCACCGCCAGCTCGGGGCGGCGGCGGACCAGGTCGCGGGTGGTCTCGATCCCGGAGTCGTCGCCGAGGTGCAGGTCCATGAGGACGACGTCGACCCGGTCGTCGACCCGCTCCATCGCCTCGGCGGCGGACTCGGCCTGGGCGACGACGTTGATGCCGGGCAACGAGTCGAGGAGCCCGGCCATGCCGAGCCGGAAGACGGGGTGGTCGTCGACGACGGCCACGCGGATCTCGCTCACGGGTCCGTTCCTACCAGTGGAAGCACGGCCGTGACTGCTGTTCCGCCCTCCGGGCGCGCCACGACCTCCACCGAGCCGCCCTGCTCGGTGGCCCGCTCCCGCATCGAGCGGGTGCCGACGCCGGGCACCGCGTCCGGTGCGACGCCGCGGCCGTTGTCGGCCACCTCGAGGACCAGGTGGTCGTCGGTGACCCGGAGGGTGAGCCGGCAGGTCGTCGCGCTCGAGTGCCGGACGGCGTTGGTCAGCGCCTCGCTCGCGATGGCGTACGCCGTCGCCGCCGTCCAGGGGGCCAGCCCGCCGACCGGGCACGCGTCCAGCGAGACGCTCAGCCGGGAGTCGTCGTACCGGTGCACGAGCTCGCGCAGCGCCGGCTCCAGTCCGAGCTCCTCGAGGACCGGGGGTAGCAGGTGGTGGGAGAGGGTGCGGACGCCCTCGACGGCGACGTCGACCTCGCCCTGCAGGTGGGCCAGCAGCTCCCGGCCCGCCTCGGGGTGGTCGGCCAGCAGGTTGCGCGCCCCCTGGAGTCCGAGCCGGATGCCGGCGAGCGAGGGACCGAGGCCGTCGTGGATCTCGCGGCGGATCACCCGCCGCTCCTCCAACCGGACCTGGGAGAGCCGCTCGCGCATCCGCTCGACGTCCGCCGCGGAGCCGGCGACGGCGACCGCCGCCGCCACGACCGAGGCCAGGTCGTCGAGGGTGCGCAGGTCGCGGGCGGACAGCTGCTCGCCGGCCGTCGCGGTGACCTCCAGGTCGCCCACGTGCTCGCCGCGGTGCCGCAGCGGTACGACGGTGGGCAGACCCGCGGGCTGGCCCCACCGGACCGGGTCGGTCTCGTCGGTGTGCACGGTCACCGAGGAGAGCCGCATCGAGCGGCCGACGTCCTCGGCCAGCCCGCTCAGCAGGTCCTCGACCGAGCCGGTGTCGACGAGCTGCGAGCCGATCCGCCGGACCACCCGGACCGGGTCGGCCGCCTCGCCGTGCACCAGCAGGTCGACCCTGCGGGCCAGCCGCAGCCGGAGCGGCTGGACGGCCACCGCGACGACGCCCGCCCCGACCAGCCGCGCCGGCTCCTCGCCGGGCAGCAGCGCGGTCACGAGAGCCGTCGCGACCAGGTAGAGCGCCAGGAGCACGGTGGTGAGCAGGCCCGCCAGGACGGCGCGGCTGACCACCAGGTCGAGGCCCCAGAGCCGGTTGCGCAGCACCACCACCAGGACGGCGGCCGGGAAGACGGCCTGCGAGGCGAGGTGCAACGCCGGCACGGCCCACATCGGGGCCGGGACCCAGGGCAGCAGGAGCAGGAACGACGCGGCCAGGAAGGCCGTGCCGAGCGCCAGCCAGCCCAGGCCGTTGCGCTCCTCGATCGGCCCGTGCCGCCGCCGGCGCTCGACCGCGGCGGCCGTGACGAGGCCCTGGGCCGAGATCGCCACCAGGAACGGGATGTAGAGGTCTCCCGAGGTCGTCGACGCGGCCACGAAGCCCACGCAGAGGACCGCGCCAGCTGCGACTCCCCACCTGGCCCGTCCGAGCGGGTGGTCGCGGACCAGCCACGGCACCACCAGGAACAGCGCGAGCGTGCCCGGCACCCAGCCTGTCGAGCTCAGCGTCGAGATCGCCGCGACCGGTGGCGGCCCGGCCGGCGTGGCCGACCACGCGTCGTACGCGAAGCCGAAGGCGGCCAGCCCGCCGCCGACGGCGGCCAGGAGGAGCAGCCACGCCACCGGGTGGTCGCGCCGGCTCAGCACGACGCCGCCGACCGTGCCGTAGAGGCAGGCCACGGAGACGTCGACGACGAGGAAGAGCAGGTTCGCGTCGACGGCCGGCCCGGCCAGCAGCAGGATCGGCAGCGAGATCACGGCCAGGCCCCAGGCGGCCGCGGCGCCCACCGCGGCCGTCCGGGGCCGGCCTCCGTCCGTGACGACGTGCTCGACGGCCGCCTGCCGGGGGGACGTGGCAGCGGCGACCGCACCCGACGTCACGGGCGGGTCAGGGGGTGCGACCGGTGGACCGGTCACCGAGGGCGAAGCCGGCGCCGAGCAGCAGCACGAGGACGGGGCCGGTGAAGCCGGCCATGTACTGCAGCGGCGACATCCCCGCGATCGTGGTCAGGCCGCCGAGCACGGCCGCGGCCCAGCCGATCCAGCGCGGCGCGGCCGCGTGCCGGATGGCCGCGACGGCGACGGCGAGACCGGTGACGCCGGCGCCGACCCACAGCCACGGCACCGTGCCGATCCAGTGGGCGGCCACGGCGGCGAACTCGACGTCCATCGGCGGGTCCTCGGCGGTGATGCCGAAGATGATCTCGGTGCTGAAGGCGACGCCCATCAGGGTGGCGACCGCGGTCAGCAGGAGGCCGCCGGCCGCCACGTCGGGCAGCAGGCTCCCGGCGGGCGCCTGGCCCTGGAGCCGCCGGCGCAGGCCGGCGGCGAACACGAGCAGCAGGAGGCTCGCGGTCATCATCGCGAAGTGCAGGGTCAGCAGGTTCGGGACGAAGTCCTCCAGCCGCTCGGTGATGAGCTCGGCGTCGCCGGCGGACTTCTTGTTGTAGACGGCGTCGATCGAGAGCGACGCCTGGATGCCGACCACTCCCGCGAGTCCGGCGATGGCGCCGACGACGGCCCAGCCGCGACCGCCGGGGGTCCGGTCGGGGGCGGCGTGGGAGGGGGCGGTGGTGAGTGGGGGTGCGCTGGTCATGGTGGCTCCTCGGGTCGAGTACGCCGGAAGCCTGCGGCGCCCGGTGTCCCGACCGGCAGGGCTGCGTGTCCCCAGTCCTCGGGCGGGTCTCGCGCGGGACGCTGGCGGCCCGGGTCCCGCCGTGGCAGGGTCGGGCGCATGGACCAGCGGATCAGCTTCCTGACCCTGGCCGTGCGCGACCTCGACGCCAGCCGGTCGTTCTACTGCGACGGCCTCGGCTGGGTCGCCGACCTCGACGTACCGGGGGAGGTGCTGATGATCCAGGCGGGAGAGCTGCTCGTCCTCTCGCTGTGGGACGAGTCCGCCTTCGAGGCCGAGGTCGGTCCGATCGCGCGGGGCCCGGGCCTCGCGCCGTTCACCATCGCCCACAACGTCGCCACCCGCGAGGCGGTCGACGCCGTCCTGGCCACCGCGCGAGCCGCCGGCGCCGATCCCGTGCACTCCGGGCAGGAGCGCGAGTGGGGCGGCTACACCGGCTACTTCGGCGACCCGGACGGGTACCGCTGGGAGATCGCCTGGAACCCCGGACCCATCGGACAGAAGGTGCTGCCATGACCGACACCGACCGTGATCGCCTGGACGGCCACGCCGTCGAGGCCGAGCTGCTCGCCGACTGGCGGGTGATGTTCTCCGCGCTGCACACCCGGTTCCGCACCGGCGACTTCGCCACCGGCCTGGCCCTCGTCAACGCGATCGGAGAGGCGGCCGAGGCCGCGAACCACCATCCCGATGTCGACCTCACCTACCCGCTGGTGACGGTGCGGCTGTCCAGCCACGACGTCGGCGGGATCACCCAGCGCGACGTCCGGCTCGCGCGCGAGATCTCCGACGCGGCGGGCCGGCTGGGCGCGGCGGCGGACCCCGCTGGGGTCTCGGTCACGGAGCTGGCGCTCGACACCCACGACCGGGCCGAGATCATGCCGTTCTGGGCAGCGGTCCTCGGCTACGAGACCTCCGAAGGGGACGACCGCGAGCTGGTCGACCCCGACGGCAGCCGGCCGACACTGTGGTTCCAGGAGTCGGAGCGACGCTCGCCCGAGGGGGTCGAGCAGCGCTTCCACCTCGACGTGCGGGTCCCGCCCGAGGTCGCCGAGCAGCGGATCCGGGCCGCGGTCGACGCCGGCGGCACCCTGGTGAGCGACGGCCGCGCGCCGTCGTTCTGGGTGCTTGCCGACGCGCAGGGCAACCAGGCCTGCATCACCACCTGGCTCGGCCGCGAGGTCTGAGCAGCGGGCTCGGTGACCGGGAGTACGGCATCGCGGGCTCCGACCGGGCAAGTGCAGGTTCATCACGGTATGCAGACGAGTCGACGCCTCCCACGGTGGGTACGCCGTGGGAGGCGCGGGTCCATCTGCATACCGTGATGAACCAGCGGCACGACCCCACCCGCCTCACAACGGCCAGCTCGCAGCGACCGTCTCGAAACCCAGGACGGCCGTCCCGTATCCTAAGACGACTGCAACACTGGGTGACGCGACGAGACCGCACCGGCTACCGTGGTCGCATGCGCCAGGACCTTCTTGTACGCACGCGACGCGCCCGCTGACCAGTTCAGCCAGCGCGTCACCCCTCGTTGCCCAGCAACCGAGGGGTTTTTTGTTGCCACAGCACCGCATCTCAGACCACGGGTAAGGAATGCAAGGAATGAGCGAGATCACGGGCGCACAGAGCCTGATCAAGTCGCTGGAAGCGGCGGGGGCCGAGAGCATCTTCGGCATTCCGGGAGGCGCGATCCTCCCGGCGTACGACCCCCTCATGGACTCGACGATCCGCCACATCCTCGTACGCCACGAGCAGGGCGCCGGTCACGCCGCGCAGGGGTACGCCGCGGCGACCGGCAAGGTCGGCGTCTGCATGGCCACGTCCGGACCGGGCGCGACGAACCTCGTCACCCCGCTGGCCGACGCCCACATGGACTCGGTGCCGCTGGTCGCCGTCACCGGCCAGGTCGGGGCCTCCCTGATCGGCACGGACGCCTTCCAGGAGGCCGACATCCGCGGCATCACGATGCCGATCACCAAGCACAACTTCCTGGTCACCGACCCCGCGGAGATCCCGCAGAAGGTGGCGGAGGCCTTCCACATCGCCTCGACCGGGCGGCCCGGCCCGGTGCTCGTCGACGTCGCGAAGTCGGCGCTGCAGGCGATGACGACCTTCAACTGGCCGACCGAGCTGCAGCTGCCGGGGTACCGCCCGGTGACGCGGCCGCACGCCAAGCAGATCCGCGAGGCGGCCCGGCTGATCCTGGAGTCGCGACGCCCCGTGCTGTACGTCGGCGGCGGCACCATCCGCGCCCGCGCCCACCGCGAGCTGCGGGTCCTCGCCGAGCTCACCGGCATGCCGGTGGTGACCACCCTGATGGCGCGGGGCGCGTTCCCCGACAGCCACCCGCAGCACCTCGGCATGCCCGGCATGCACGGCACCGTCGCCGCGGTCGCCGGTCTGCAGAAGAGCGACCTGATCATCAGCCTGGGCGCGCGCTTCGACGACCGGGTGACCGGCAACCTCGACTCCTTCGCGCCCGGCGCCAAGGTCATCCACGCCGACATCGACCCGGCGGAGATCGGCAAGAACCGGCACACCGACGTCCCGATCGTGGGTGACTGCCGCGAGGTGATCAGCGACCTGATCGTCGCGTTGCAGGCCGAGGCGGACGCCGGCAACACCGGCGACTTCGAGGCCTGGGTCGAGTTCCTCGCCGGGGTGAAGAAGAAGTACGCCCTCGGCTACGACCGGCCGGCCGACGGCTCGCTGGCGCCGCAGTACGTCATCGAGCGGCTCGGCGCGATCTCCGGCCCCGACACGATCTTCACCTCGGGCGTCGGCCAGCACCAGATGTGGGCCGCGCAGTTCATCGGCTACGAGAAGCCCAACACCTGGCTCAACTCCGGCGGACTCGGCACCATGGGCTACTCCGTCCCGGCGGCCATGGGCGCGAAGGTCGGCATGCCCGACTCCACGGTCTGGTCGATCGACGGCGACGGCTGCTTCCAGATGACCAACCAGGAGCTCGCGACCTGCGCGATCGAGAACATCCCGATCAAGGTCGCGGTCATCAACAACGACTCGCTCGGCATGGTCCGGCAGTGGCAGACGCTCTTCTACAACGAGCGCTACTCCAACACCAACCTGCAGCGCCACGGCGGCCCGGTCCGGATCCCCGACTTCGTCAAGCTCGCCGACGCCTACGGTTGCGTCGGCCTGTCCTGCGACAGCCCGGCCGACGTGGACGCCACGATCGAGAAGGCCATGGAGATCAACGACGTCCCGGTCGTCGTCGACTTCCGGGTGCACCGTGACGCCATGGTCTGGCCGATGGTCGCCGCCGGCACCAGCAACGACGAGATCAAGTACGCGCGAGACCTCGCGCCCGACTTCGACGAGGACGATCTCTGATGACCCGACACACTCTCTCCGTCCTGGTCGAGGACAAGCCGGGCGTCCTCGCCCGGATCGCGGGGCTCTTCAGCCGTCGCGGGTTCAACATCGACTCGCTCGCGGTCGGCCCGACCGAGCACCCCGAGATCTCCCGGATGACCATCGTGGTCAACGTCGAGGGCTCGCCGCTCGAGCAGGTCACCAAGCAGCTCAACAAGCTGGTCGAGGTGATCAAGATCGTCGAGCTCGACCCGAGCGCGTCGGTCCACCGCGAGCTGCTGATGGTCAAGGTCGCGGCCACCGCCGAGACCCGGGGCCAGGTGCTCGACACCGTCCAGCTGTTCCGTGCGAAGGTGGTGGACGTCGCGACCGACGCCATCACCATCCAGATCACCGGCAACGCCGACAAGCTGGCCGACTTCCTGCGCGTGCTGGAGCCCTTCGGGATCCGCGAGCTCGTGCAGTCCGGGATGGTGGCGATCGGGCGCGGCTCCCGGTCGGTCTCCGAGCGCTCCCTGCGCCCGGTCGCCATCCCCGCTCCACCCGCCGCCACCGCAGGTTGAGGTGCGAGGCGCCCCGGCGCCGAGCCTCGCAACCTGGTGACCCAGACCCCAACAGCACCACCACCAACGAAGGAGAAGCCCACCGTGGCTGAGATGTTCTACGACGACGACGCCGACCTGTCCCTGATCCAGGGCAAGAACGTGGCGGTCATCGGCTACGGCAGCCAGGGCCACGCCCACGCGCTGTCGCTGCGCGACTCGGGCGTCGACGTCCGCATCGGCCTGCAGCCGGGCTCGAAGAGCCGTGCCAAGGCGGAGGCCGAGGGCCTGCGCGTGCTGACCCCGGCCGAGGCCGCGGAGGAGGCCGACGTCATCGTCATCCTCGCTCCCGACCAGCACCAGCGGAAGCTGTACGCCGAGGAGATCGCCCCGAACCTCACCGAGGGCGACACCCTGGTCTTCGGCCACGGGTTCAACATCCGCTTCGGCTACATCACCCCGCCCGAGGGCGTCGACGTCTTCATGGTCGCCCCGAAGGGCCCCGGCCACCTGGTCCGTCGCGAGTACGTCGACGGCCGCGGCGTCCCGGTGCTCGTCGCCGTCGAGAAGGACGCCTCGGGCTCGGCCTGGCAGCTCGCGCTGTCGTACGCCAAGGGCATCGGCGGCCTGCGCGCCGGCGGCATCAAGACCACCTTCACCGAGGAGACCGAGACCGACCTGTTCGGCGAGCAGGCCGTCCTGTGCGGTGGCGCCTCGCAGCTGGTCATGTACGGCTTCGAGGTCCTCACCGAGGCGGGCTACCAGCCCGAGGTCGCGTACTTCGAGTGCCTGCACGAGCTGAAGCTGATCGTCGACCTCATGTACGAGGGCGGCATCGCCAAGCAGCGCTGGTCGGTCTCCGACACCGCCGAGTTCGGTGACTACGTCTCCGGCCCGCGCGTCATCACGCCCGACGTGAAGAAGAACATGGAGGACGTGCTCGCCGACATCAAGAACGGCAAGTTCGCCGACCGGTTCATCTCGGACATGGACAACGGCTCGCCGGAGTTCACCGAGTTCCGCAAGAAGGGCGAGGCGCACCCGATCGAGGCCACCGGCCGCGAGCTGCGCAAGCTGATGGCGTGGGTCAAGAGCCACGACTCGGACTACACCGAGGGCACCGCCACCCGCTGATCCACCCGCTCCACCACGCCGAGCCGGCGTGAATCCCGCTCACCGGGGTTCGCGCCGGCTCGTGCATTTCGCATGAACCGATCGCGCCGCGCGTGCATCAGACCGGGCATGAGAATCTCACCGAGTATCAGGATCCCGGGCCTGCTCGCGGGCCTCGGCGTCACCGCGGCGACGCTCGTCGCCGTGACGCCACCGGCTGCGGCCGACGTCGTGCCGTGCGTGGGGCTGACGCCCACGATCGTCGCGACCGCCGACGGCGAGCGGCTGCAGGGGACCGACGGACCCGACGTGATCAGCATCGTCGGTTTCGACCGGGTCCAGGTCGACGCCGGTGGCGGCGACGACGTGGTCTGCTCGACCGCCTGGACCAGCGCGGTCGTCCGCGGTGGCCCGGGCGCCGACATGCTGGTCGACAGGACCGGGCCGAAGGAGGGCATCGAGGATGCCACTCAGCTGTACGGCGGCCCGGGGGCCGACCAGCTCCGCGGCGCTCTGTACGGACGCACCATCGCGGCCTTCACCGGCGCGCCCGCAGGAGTCACGATCCGGCTCGACGACCGCAAGGCCGTGGACGAGGGCGACACCGACTCCCTCGAAGGCATCCGGTCGGTGATCGGGAGTCCGTACCGGGACACCTTCGTCGGCAGTGACGGCAACGACCGCTACACCTCCTCCGACGACTACCTCGTCGAGACCGACGGCGACGTGATCCGGACCGGCGCTGGCGACGACCGCGTCTGGGCCTTCTCCTCGTCGGTGGACCTCGGCCCCGGGCACGACGAGGCCGCCGGGACCGGGTCCCGGATCGTCGGTGGGACCGGCAACGACCGGATCAGGGTGGAGACCTCGGGCACCGCCCTCGGCGGACCGGGTCGGGACGAGCTGAGCGGTGGGGCCGACATGGACTCGGCCGGACCGGGACCGAGTCGGATCTCGCTGCTGGGGGGCGCCGGCAACGACCGGCTCTTCCTGCCGTCGGCGTACGCCGACAGCCCGTCCGCGGGCTGCCCGCGGTACTGCACCCGGAGCCGGGTCGACGGGGAGCAGGGCTCCGACACCCTGGCCCTGGTGTGGCGCCGTTCCGTCATCGACCTGGGCGCCGGACGGGCGCGGGCACAGGGTGGGCGGGCGTCGCTGGGCTCGGTCGAGAACGTCGTGGGCAGCAGGTACGCCGACGTCGTCCGCGGCAGCGCCCGGGCCAACCTGCTCGTGGGTAGGCGCGGCGACGACGTCCTGCTCGGCCGTGGCGGCGCCGACACGCTGGTGGGGGACCGGGGGCAGGACCGCGCGGACGGCGGGCAGGGCCGGGACCGGTGCGTGGCGGAGGTGAGGACGTCGTGCTGACGCTCAGGGTGCTCGCGGCCGTGGCGCTCACCGCGCCGGTGCTCGCGATCGGGAGCGGCCCGGCGGCCGCCGTACGACTGTGCCAGGGCGAGGTGGTCACCATCGAGGCGCCCGCGAGCGGGGCGACCGTGCTCGGGACCGAGGGGCCGGACGTCATCGACGGGATCGGCCGCCACCACCTCACCATCGACGGCCGGGGAGGCGACGACGTCATCTGCACCGGCCCCGGCAGCGGGATCACCGCCCGCGGCGGCCCGGGCGCCGACCGCATCGAGGGAGGCGGGAACGAGACCGACAACGTGCTCGACGGCGGGCCGGGGGACGACGTACTCCGGATCCTCGGTGCCGGCTCCCTGACCGGGGGCGACGGGGACGACCGGCTGGTCGATGCGAACGGTCCGTCGTACCAGCGGGTCACGCTCGTCCCGGGACCCGGTGACGACGTGGTCGTCGGATCCGGCCGCCGGCTGAGCGAGCTGCAGTTCGGCGGGACCGCGGGGGTGCGGATCTCCGTGCCCGACGGTGCGGCCGACGGCGAGGGGCACGACACTTTCAGTGGGATCGGCACCTTCGTGGGGTCGGCGGCCTCGGACACGTTCCTGGGCTCGCCAGGAGCGGACTGGTTCCTCGGTGACGCGGCGATGCGCCCCGACAGCGCGCCGGACGTGGCGTACGGCGCCGGAGGCCGCGACAACCTCACGATGCGGGGCTGGGCGCACGGCGGCACCGGCGCTGACTCGATCCGGATCTACGGCGACCGGTCGACCGCGAAGGGCGGGGCCGGCGACGACCGGATCGTCGCGCCGAGCGGCAGCCGTTGCCCGACGCGGGTGAACTGCCAGGGGAACGTCGACGGTGGGTCCGGTCGTGACCGGGTCACCTTCGGGGCGAGCGGCGGGCGCGGGGTGCGGGTCGACCTGAGCCGACGCCGTGCCCGGCAGGGGGCGTACGTCACGACGGTAGCGCGCGTCGAGGACGTGATCGGTACGGCGCGCGCCGACGTGCTGATCGGGAACACCCACGACAACACGCTGAGGGGCGGTCGGGGGAACGACGTCCTGCGTGGTCACCGGGGCGCGGACCGGCTCTTCGGCGAGGGCGGTCGCGACCGCGCCGACGGGGGCACGGGCGCCGACCGGTGCGTGGCGGAGATGACGAGTTCGTGTCGATAACGGCCCGCAGGTGATCTTTCGGTCACACGGGGTAGGAAGGGCAAGGTAAAGAGAGTGCCATCACACGGAGGACACATGAGGACGAAGCGTGACACAGGCAGGACCATCGCGGTGGTGACGTCCGGGCTGGGGCTCGTGGCGGCCGGGATCGCGGTGGCGAGTCCGGTGCAGGCTGCGGGCGAGCAGTGCCAGGGCCAGGCGGCGACGATCGTCGCCACGGCGAACAACCAGGTGCTGACCGGGACCGAGAACGCCGACGTCATCCACACGGCGGGCTTCACCGGCGTCAAGGTCGACGGCAAGGAGGGCGACGACATCATCTGCGCCGTCGCCGGGAC
This sequence comes from Nocardioides sp., assembly GCF_035503875.1. Classification (GTDB taxonomy): domain Bacteria; phylum Actinomycetota; class Actinomycetes; order Propionibacteriales; family Nocardioidaceae; genus Nocardioides. The sequence continues at coordinate 38,354 of NZ_DATJTA010000021.1, read as the reverse complement.
CAAGGCCGACATCGACGGTGGCGCCGGGGACGACATCCTCGAGGACGTGGCCGGGACGGCCACGGGCCGCGCCACGATCCTGTTCGCCGGGCCGGGCAAGGACACCTTCATCGGCGTCGCCGGCACCGTCCTCACCTTCCAGCGGGCGACCGCCGGCGTGACGGTCGACCTCGCGGCGGGCACCGTCGTCGACGGCACCGACAACGAGACCGTCACCGGCATCCGGACCGTCCGGGGCAGCGCCTTCCCCGACACCTTCACCGGCACCGACGGGGCCGACACCTACGTCTCGAGCGTCGGGCCGAAGTACGACACCGACGGCGACACCATCTCGATGGGCGCCGGCCCGGACGTGGTGCGCGCCTATCGCGGCACGGTGGACGCGGGCGCGGGCAAGGACAAGGTGACGGCGTACGCCGCGGTCGTCGAGGGTGGCACCGGCACCGACACGATCGACCTGCGCTACGGCGGCACCGCCAACGGCGGCGCGGGCGCCGACATCCTCAAGGCTGCCAGCTCCGTCAAGGAGGGTCCGGTCCCGGCGATCCCCACCGTCCTCAACGGCGGTTCCGGGAACGACGTGCTCTCGCCGGTCTTCGCGAGCGGTGCGGGCAGCCAGTACGTCCGGGGCACCGTCGACGGTGGCGACGGGAACGACATCCTCAGCCTCGTCGGTCGCCGGTCCTCCATCGTCGACCTGCAGTCCGGTGAGTCCGGCCGGGTCCGGGTCGCCGGCGGCCGGTCCGACCTCGCCTCGATCGAGTACGTCCGCGGCAGCGGCGTGCGCGACATCATCCGCGGCGACGACGGCCCGAACCGGATCTCCGGCAACGGCGGCAACGACGCGATCAACGGCCGCGACGGCGACGACCGCCTCGACGGCGGACCGGGGCGCGACGTGGTCAAGGGCGGGCTCGGCAACGACATCTGCCGCAACGCCGAGGTCCGCGTGTCCTGCTGATCACAGCAACGCACGGAGCAGATCCGTCGAGCCGGCGCGAGTTCGCGCCGGCTCGGCGGGATTTCGGGGCTAGGACGCGGGCTGCGGGAAGCCGCCGGCGCGACCGAGCTGGGCGGGTGCCTGGGGGAGTCCGAGCACCTCGCTGATCCAGGTGCCGGTCGCCGCGAGGGACGCGGCGTCCAGGCGCCCGCCGTCGGGCGCCGTGGCGTACCCCGAGCGGTGCAGGAGGTAGAGCAGGTCCTCGGTGCCGATGTTGCCGGTGGCGCCCGGGGCGAACGGGCAGCCGCCGATGCCGCCGGCGGAGGCGTCGAGCACGCTCACGCCCGCCTCCACCGCCGCGATCGCGTTGGCGTAGCCGGTGTTGCGGGTGTTGTGGAAGTGCGCGCGCAGCGGGATGTCCGCGTCGAGCGCGCGCAGGCCGGCGACGATCGAGCGCACCTGGCCCGGGACGCCGACGCCGATGGTGTCGGCGATCGCCAGCTCGTCGGGTCCGCCGTCGAGGACGCCGCGGGCGACCTCCAGGACCCGCTCGGTCGAGACCTCGCCGTCGAACGGGCAGCCGAACGCGGCGGCGAGGATGACGGTCGTGGCCAGGCCGGCGGACCGGGCGTCCTCGGCCATCGCCTGCCAGGCGGCGACCTGCGCGGCGGTGTCGACGCCCTGGTTGCGCAGGGCCAACCCGTCGGAGACGACCACGACGGCGGTCACCTCGTCGCAGCCGGCCGCGATCGCGCGGTCCAGGCCGCGCCGGTTGAGGACCAGGCCGATCGAGCTCAGCCGCGGGTCGTCGCGGACCTCGGCCATCACGGCCTCGGCGTCGGCCATCTGCGGCACCCGCTCGGGGTGCGCGAAAGCGGTCACCTCGATCCGGCGTACGCCTGCGTCGAGGGCGCGGCGCACGAGCGTCGCCTTGTCCTCGGTGGAGACCAGCTGCTTCTCGTTCTGCAGCCCGTCGCGCGGGGAGACCTCGACGATCTGGACTTCATTCACGGACAAAGCGTATCGGATATACGATCATCTCATGACGACTCTTCCGAGCGGGCCGCTGGCCGGGGTCCGCGTGCTCGAGGCCGGCCAGCTGCTGGCCGGACCTTTCGCCGCGACGTTGATGGCCGACCAGGGTGCCGACGTGATCAAGGTCGAGGCGCCCGGCGTGGGCGACCCGATGCGGCAGTGGGGACGTACGGACGGCAGGTCGCTGTGGTGGCCGGTCGTCGGCCGCAACAAGCGCACGGTCACCCTGAACCTGCGCGAGGAGGAGGGGCAGGAGCTCTTCCTGCAGCTCGTCGCGAAGTCCGACATCATCGTCGAGAACTTCCGGGGCGGCACGTTCGAGAAGTGGAACCTCTCCTACGAGCGCCTGCGCGAGGTCAACCCCGGCATCATCCTGGTCCGCGTGACCGGCTACGGCCAGACCGGTCCCTACTCCTCGCGCGCCGGCTACGGCTCGATCGGCGAGGCCATGGGCGGTCTCCGCTACATCCTGGGCGACCCCGACCGGCAGCCCTCGCGCGCCGGCATCTCGATCGGTGACTCGCTGGCCGCGATGCACGCGACCGTGGGCGCGCTCTCGGCGCTGCAGCACCGGCACCTCACCGGCGAGGGCCAGGTCGTCGACGCCTCGATCTACGAGTCGGTGCTGGCGATGATGGAGTCGCTGGTGACCGAGTGGGACCAGGCCGGCTACCAGCGCGAGCGCACGGGCGCGATCCTGCCGAACGTGGCGCCCTCCAACGTCTACCCGACCAAGGACGGCCAGCTCATCCTGATCGCGGCCAACCAGGACTCGGTGTCCTCGCGCCTGTTCAAGATGATGGACCATCCTGAGTGGTCGGACCCGGGTCACCCGTACTCCACGCACGTCGGCCGGGGCAAGGACCAGGAGCACCTCGACGAGCTGATCTCGGAGTGGACCGCCACGGTCGACGCCGAGGAGCTGCTCGAGATGATGGACGCCGGCGGCATCCCGGCGGGCCGGATCTACAAGGCCGCCGACATGCTCGACGACCCGCAGTTCAAGGCCCGCGACTCGATCGTGGAGGTCGCGGACCAGACCTTCGGCACGCTGAAGATGCAGAACGTCGTCCCCAAGCTCTCCGCGACGCCCGGCTCGATCCGGTGGACCGGTGCCGACCTGGGCCAATTCAACGACCAGGTGTACGGCGAGCTGCTGGGCATCGGCGAGGCCGAGCGCGCCGGGCTCGCCGAGCGCGGGATCATCTGACGCCATGGAGACCAACCGCGCGGACGACTACGCCAGTGTCGGGTTCCGGGGCCGGATCGGGTTCGGCGAGCGGCCGGCCGTCGTCGTCGTCGACGTGGTCCGCGCCTACCTCGAGGGCGGACCGCTGACCGATGCCGAGGGTCGCTTCGAGGCGGCCCGAGCGAGTGCCGACCGGGTCGTCGAGGCGGCCCGGACCGGCGGCCACCCGGTCCTGTTCACCACGGTCCGGCTCGCCCCCGGCGGCGCCGACGCGGGCTGGTTCGCCGTGAAGGTGCCCGGCCTGAGCGTCTTCGAGGAGGGCTCGCCGTACGCCGCCTTCCCCGACGCGCCCGCGCCTCGGGAGGGGGAGGTCGTGGTCAGCAAGCAGTACGCCTCGTCGTTCTTCGGCACCAGCCTCGCCGCCACCCTCAACGCCCGGCGTGTCGACACGGTGATCGTGCTCGGCTTCTCCACGAGCGGCTGCGTGCGGGCCACGGCGCTCGACGCGCTCCAGAACGGCTTCCGGCCGATCGTGGTCGCCGACGCCTCGGGCGACCGCGACGCGGCGACGCAGGAGCAGAACCTCTTCGACCTGGACTCCAAGTACGCCGACGTCCTCTCGGAGGCCGACGTCGTCGCCCATCTCCTCGCCCACCCCTCGACCCACCAGGAGCAGCCCGCATGACCGTTCTCGACCTGGACTCCGCCGAGCTGACCTGGCTCGAGCACAACATCGCCGGCTCCGACCAGCCGGCGAGGCTCGTGATGCTGCACGCCGACGCCGAGCGGGGCACCCGCAGCGTGCTGGTGCGCTTCCCGGACGGCTGGCGGCGCGACGCGGTCGGCCACCAGCCGGCCGGCGAGGAGATGGTCCTGCTCTCCGGCGGGCTCTCCATGAGCGGGCAGGCCGTCGAGGTCGGCGAGCTGCTCGTCGTCGAGCCGCACGCCACTCGCTCGGAGACCTTCGTCGCCGACGGCACCAGCGCCCTGGTCTGGTTCTCCGGCCCCGGGGGCGGCTGGACCGACGGCTCCGCCGAGCAGTCCGGCGCCGCGACGGTGTCCACGCTGGCCGCGGGGGAGCAGCGCCCCGCGCGTCCCGAGCTGGTCGGCTCGATCACCGTGTACGACGACCTCGCCGAGCAGTCCTTCGACGTCGACGCTGACGTGCTCTGGCCCGGCGACCGGCACTGGGCCTTCGTCCCCGCCGGTACGCCGGTCCCGGCCCGCCCCGGCCGCGCGATCGTCCACCACTGGGGCTGACCCCCCGACGTACAAGAGAAGCGCCCCCGCCCGAGTTCCTCGGGCGGGGGCGCTGTCCTTTGGCCGGGTCGAGGTCAGGCGGCGGCGAGGGCCTTGGCGGCGTCGTCGTCGTAGGTGTGGCGGATCTTGGCGGCCATGCCGATGCAGATGAAGACCGGCGGGAGCAGGATCAGCATCGCGTACTGGAGCGAGGCGGCCTTGTCCAGGTCGAAGGTGTCGCCCAGCAGGGTCGAGACGACGCCGATCAGCAGCGGGCCGGCGGAGCCGCCGAGGGTGACCAGGAAGGTCAGCACCGCGAAGCCCATGCCGCGGCCGTTGGCGGGCAGGACGTCGGCGTTGGCCGCGGTCATGTTCGGGATCGCCGCGGCGAAGCCGATGCAGGCCAGGGCGATCATGGCGCTGCGGACCCCGACGCCGGGCAGCAGCACGGTGCCGGTGAGGCCGAGGGCACCGACGAGCAGGAAGACGGCGGACACGTTGATCCGCCAACCCTTCCTGATGCCGTGGTACTTGTCGCCGAACTTCGAGCCGAGCAGGATGCCGACCACGATGCCGGTGCCGCCGACGGAGCCGGAGAGCGCGGAGCCGGTCGCCTCGCTGACGCCCTCGACGCGCACCAGGAAGGTGGGGATCCAGTAGAAGAGGCCGGCGACGCCGAGTGACAGCATGGCCAGGGCGACGGTCACGCCGCGCAGGGTGGGGATGCGGAGCAGGTCGGCGGTCTGCGCCCAGATCGAGCGGGTGTCGACCACGTGCTGGGACTCCGTGGCGGCCCGGTCGCCGGTGCGGGCCTGCTCCAGTCGGTCGCCGAGCCCACGGATCGGGTCCTTGATGGTGAGCACGAGGATGGCCACGAGGAGCCCCGGGACGGCGGCGATGAAGAAGACCGTGCGCCAGTCGAACGCCTCGGCGATGGCACCGCCGAGGATCACGCCGGCGGGCAGCCCCATGTAGTAGCCGGCGCGCTCGAAGCCGTACGCCTTGGAGCGGCTGCGCGCCGGGTAGTAGTCGGCCAGCAGGGAGGAGGCCGGCGGGTTGTAGAGCTGTCCGGCGCCTCCGATGATGATCCGGATGAAGAAGAACATCATGAAGCTGGTCGCCAGACCGCTCGCGACCGAGCAGAGTGCCCAGATGAGGACGACGATCGAGATCGTCACGACGCGCGGGGCACGGTCGGCCAGGCGGCCCGCCGGCAGGACCAGCAGGGCGCCGGCCACCGAGGCCGCGGTCGGGATCGCGCCGGCCCACGTGTCGCTGAAGCCGAAGTGGTCCTGGATCTGCGGGAGCGCCCCCGCGATCAGGTTGACCTCGACGCGGTCGATGAACGCGACGAGGGCGATGACGATCGCCACCCACCAGCCGAACGGTGCGGCCTTGGTGAGGTCGACCGTGACGGGCGGCTTCCCTGCGTAGGCCGGCACCTCCACCAGGACCGGTTCGGTCTCGATCTGATCGCGGGTTGCTTCCGACATCCGGCCGACTCCTAGGGTTCGAGGGTCTGGTGTGCGAGGCTTGCGACGTAGCGTAGATCATATATAGGAGTGAGATGTCGATCGTCCGCGTGGCCGCCGTCCAGTACGCCGTGACCGAGGAGGTCGACGAGAACCTCGCGACCGCCCTTCGGATGACCGACCAGGCGGCCGCGGAGGGCGCCCAGGTCGTCGTACTCCCCGAATTCTGCAACCACGTCTCGTGGTACGCCGACCGCGACCACGCGCGCCGGATGGCCCTGACCCTCGACAGCCCGTTCGTGAAGTCGCTGGCGGCGAAGGCGGCCGAGCACTCCCTGCTGCTGATGGCCAACTGCACGCTGGCGCGCGAGGACGGCCGGACCACGGGGAGCAACATCCTCTTCGGCGCCGACGGCACGATCCTGGCGGTCACCGACAAGCAGGTGCTGATGGGCAGCGAGCGCGACCACCTCGACCCGGCGATCGAGGCGTCGCCGGTCGTGGACACCCCTATCGGCCGGGTCGGCCTCTACTCCTGCATGGACGGCGTCATCAACGAGACGCCGCGGATGCTCGCCGTCGGCGGCGCCCAGGTGCTGCTCAACAGCATCAACTCCTTCGCGCTCGACGAGGCGACGCTGCACGTGCCCGTCCGGGCGGTGGAGAACCGGGTCTGGGTGGTGGCCGCGAACAAGGTCGGTCCGCTGGTGCCGCCGCACAGCATCGCCATGGTCGCCGAGCGGGTCGGCGTACCCGTCGAGCGGCTGCACGGGGCAGGGGAGGCCCAGATCGTCGCGCCCGACGGCACCGTGGTCGCGATCGGTCCCCTGACCGGCGAGGCCGTCGTGGTCGCCGATATCGACGTGTCGCTGGCCGACGACAAGCGCCGTCCCGACGGCACCGACGTGATGGCGGCGCGCCGTCCCGACCTCTACGGCCCGATCCTCGACGCCCCGCGCGGGCGGCGGCGGCCCGCAGGCGCCGCGGAGCTGGTCACGGCCGTCCTCAGCCCGGAGGGCGACGAGGATCTGGGCACCCTGCTGAGCGAGGCGCTGGCCACGGATGCCGGGCTGGTCGTGCTCCCCGAGCTGGCCGAGCTCGCCGCGGACGACATCGTCGCGGCCCTGGCCGGGTCCGACGCCCTCGTCGCGACCAGCGTGGCCGACGGCGACGCGCACGTGGGCCTCGTGCTCGGAGCTGCCGGCGTCGTCCTGCGGCAGCCTCAGCTGCACGCGTGCGCGCGCCTCGACTGGGTGAGCTCGCTCGGCGACGGGCTCCAGGTCGTCGACCTGCCCTGGGGCCGGCTCGCGCTGGTGGTCGGCGACGACGCGCTCTACCCCGAGACCTTCCGCCTCGCCGCCTTCCAGGACGTCGACGTCGTCGCCGTCCCGTTCACGACGCAGACCCCGGCCGACCTCGACCCGCTCCTGCTCGAGCGCGCCGCGGAGAACCGGATCAACGTCGCCGTGGCCAGCCGCCGCGGAGCCGCCGGCGGCGGCGCGCTGTTCCCGCTGTCCGGGGACTTCACGCTGTGGGCGCCGGACCGCGGACCGTTCACCGGCGTCATCAGCCGCCCCGACCCGGTCCTCGCGACCGGTTCGGTGCAGGTCGCCACGCTGCGACCGGCCTGCGCGACGAACCGCTTCGTGAGCAAGGGGACCGACCTGGTCGACGGCCGTCCCTGGGAGATCGCGGACGTGCTGGTCGCTCCGGTCGGCGGCTGAGCGCCACCGTCGGCGGAGGTCGGGCGGGCTGCCCGGCCTCCGCCTGGCCGGGGCCGCGCAGGTTCATCACGGGATGCAGACGAGCCTGCGGTTCCCACGGCGTACCCGCCGTGGGAGGTGCGAACTGATCTGCATACCGTGATGAGCCCGCGGCTCCGAGGCATGCTCCAGCCCACCTCCGACACCTCGGAGGCGGGCTGTGGAGTTCAGGCGCCGGCGACCTCGTCGGCGGCCGACTGGGCGCTGAGGGCGGCCTGCAGGGCCACCTCGCTGGAGTCGAGGTGCGCGACCCAGGCGTCGCGGAGCGCCTCGGCCTTGCCCTCGCGAGCCAGGTCGAGCAGCGCCCGGTGCTCGCTGATGCGCGCCTCGGTCGTCTCCGGGGCGCGGTCGAGGTTGTCCATGCCGAGGTGGAGGTAGCGGTCGGCGGAGTGCCAGAGGATCTCGAGCACGCGGCGGTCGACGGTGCCGGTGACGTCGTCGAGGATCGCGGCGTGGAAGGCGTGGTGGGCCGCGGCGAGGGCCGCCGGCTCCCGCTCGATCTGGGCGTACTCGTCGAGGGCGACCTGGGCCGCCTCGATCCGCTCCGGGGTCATCACCTCCATCGCGCGCATCGTGAGGTCGCCCTCGATCACCTTGCGCAGTCGGTAGATGCCGGACAGGTCGTCGACGCTGAGCGGCGCCACCAGGGCCGAGCGCCCGGGGCGGAGGCTGACCAGCCCCTCGCTCTCCAGGCGGCGCAGGGCCTCGCGCACCGGGATGTGGCTGACGTCGAACTGCTCGCACAGCTCGACGATCGACACGGCGGCGCCGGGGCGGATGTTGCCGTTGAGGATCGCGCGGTGCAGCTCGTCGGTGACCCGGTCCACCAGGGACAGGTGGGCGATCGGACGAACCGGCGCTCCGGTGCGCGTACGCGCCATGCGGCATCTCCTCGTTGACATCTGGTGGTACTCGGCGTGCGGGGGGTCGTACGCCGGCGCAATCGTGGCACGTCCGCGGGTGGATTGTCCCAATCCGCTTGCGCGATTCACCTATCCGATATTGTATATTCTCTAGCCGAGAGGAGGTGCGAGATGGTCGACCCCGCAACATTTCGTGACGTCATGGCCCAGTGGCCGAGTGGTGTCACGGTGGTGACCACGCTGGTGGACGGCGTGCGCCACGGCATGACCGCGAGCTCGTTCTCCAGCGTGAGTCTGGACCCGCCGCTGATCTCTGTCTGCCTGGACAAGCGGCTCTACTCCCACGAGCTGATCTCGCGCGGCGGCGTCTTCGGCGTCAACGTGCTCGCCAAGGACCAGGCCGAGGTCGCTCGCCGGTTCGCCGGCATGGTGCCCGGGCTGGAGGTGGAGGACCGCTTCGACGGCGAGTCCTGGACCACCGCCGCCACGGGCGTGTCGCTGCTCGACTCCGCGCTGGGCTGGCTCGATTGCCGGGTCCTGCACGAGTACCCCGGCGGTGACCACACGATCTTCGTGGGCGAGGTGCTCGCGGGCCACGCGGCCCGTCGTACGGCGCCACTGCTGTTCCACTCCCGCGGGTGGGGCCAGTTCGCCGACGTGCTGCCCGACGTGGCCACGCTGGCCGACAGCGGCCTGGTCGCGGCCCTGCGGCGCCAGCAGCACCCCGAGGACGGGGTGCTCCAGACCGCCCGGGACGTGGCCACCAGCGGTGTGCGCGTCCGGGTGCTCGACCTGACCGACCACGAGGGCGACCCGGTCGCCGTCCCCGAGCCCCTCGCGGCCGGGGCCACGGCCCTGGTCGCGAACCGCAGCCAGCTGGACCGGGCGCTCGCCCTCGACCTCGACGCGGTCGAGATCGCGGTCGACGCCGCCCGGCCCGGTGCGGTGCAGGAGACGCTCGCGATCATCGACGGCGTCGCCGACCGCGTGGCCATCGTGCTCGACGACGCGTTCGCGCCGCACCGCACCGAGGCGGTGCTGTCGGCGGTCGTGGCCTTCTCGGAGGCTCGCGTCCGCGAGATCGGGATGGCCGACAGCAACGGCGCCGCGACCCCGCTCCAGGTGCGCGCGGTGCTGCAGGACGCGGTCGGGCTCGCCCGGCCGGTGCCGTTGCGGGCGTGTTTCGGTGACCGGGACCGGCTCGGCCTGGTCAAGGCCCTGACCGCTCTCAAGAGCGGCGTGCACCACTTCGACACCACGCTCGCCGGCCTCGACGGCGCGGTCGCGACCGAGGACCTCGTCCGGCTCCTCGGTGAGCTCGATGTCGACTCACCCGCCGACGGCGGACAGCTGGGCCGGGTCGCCGACGACCTCCGCTCGGCCGTCGCCAACCGCTCCGACGCCAGCGTCGGTGCCCATGACCTCGCGGCCGGCCCGGCCACGACCGATCCAGTAGTAGGAGCCGCAGGATGACGGCAAAGCTGACCGCCGAGTTTCTCCTCCCCGACCTCACCGCCGCCGAGCGCGAGCGGGCGGCCCGCGTCGAGTCGGTACTGCCGGCGATCGCCGCGGCCGCGGAGTCGGCCGACGAGGCCGGGGCCCTGCCCGAGGGTCACCTCAAGCTGCTCGGCGACGCGGGCCTGCTGGGCCTCGTCGTGCCCGAGGAGTACGGCGGCCTCGGTGGCGGGCTGCGTGACCTCGCGGCGACGACGTACACCCTCGGCACCGTGTGCGGCTCCACCGCGCTGGCGTACTTCTTCCACTGCTCCTCGTCCTCGCGCGGCATGCTGCCGCTGGCGGCGCTCGAGGCCGGTCTGTACGACGACGAGGAGGCGCCGGTCGTGCGCGCCTTCGCGGAGAAGGTGCTGCACCTGATGGGCACCGAGAAGAAGGCGATCGGCAACTTCGCCAGCGAGGCGGTCAAGGCCTCCAACGCGAACGTGCTGATCCGCACCACCGCGACCCGGACCGAGGGCGGCTGGCTGCTCAACGGCGAGAAGTCGTTCGGCTGCCTGTCCGGCTCGGCCGACTACTACCTGGTCACCGCGCGCCGCGAGGACGTCGAGGGCCTCGACGCCCTCACCCTGTTCCTGGTGCCCCGCGACGCCGTGGGCGCGCGCCCCCGCGCGCCGTGGATCGGCCTCGGCATGCGGGCCTCGGACAACAACGGCCTGATCATGGAGGACTGCTTCGTCCCCGACGAACTCTCCCTGGCCGTGCCCGGCGCCTTCACCCGCGCCACCTCGATGTCCCGCGGCTCGTGGGTCGGCAACCAGATCGCCATCGCCTCGATCTACGCCGGCATCGCCCAGGGCGTCTGGGACTTCGCGCTGGGCCGGGTGATGGCGGCGAAGTTCGCCGACACCGGCAAGCCGATCGCCTCCAGCCCGATGCACCAGGTGATCATCGGCGACGGAGAGCGCCACCTCGCCGAGGCGCACCTGTGGCTGCGTCGCCAGATCGAGCTCGAGGCCAGCGACCCGCCGATCTTGCCCAAGAACGAGGTCGTGCAGAGCTGGAAGCTCGCCAAGGGCGCCATCTGCGAGCACGCCCACGACGTGGCGCTGTCGGCGCTGAAGATGTGCGGCACCTCCGGCGCGCTGATGGGCAACTCCATCGGCCGTGCCGTCCGCGACACCGCGATGGGTCTCGTCCAGGCGTTCCCCGCGGAGCGCGGGAAGCTGGACCTGGCGAAGATGATCGTCGACAACGAGGGTTGGGCTGGGCTCACCACCAGCGACAGCTTCGCCAAGCCCACCCAGACCGCCAAGTAGGAGACGCGTTGACCACCACCCAGGATGGCATCGAGACGCCCCGCCTGGAGCTGCCGCTCCCCGCGCAGCTCGTGGCGGGGGTCTGGTCGGCGCCCACCGAGCAGCTCGACCTGATCCTCGAGGACCCCTACCTCGGCACGCAGCTCGGCCACGCCGCCGCCACCTCGGCGGAGGACGGCGAGCGGGTGGCCGCGGCCGCCCAGGTCGCCTACGAGTCCGGCGCATGGGCGCGGATGTCGCCCGACGCCCGGGCCGAGGTGCTCGACCGGGTCGCCGACGCCCTCAAGGGTGAGGTCCCGCGGCTCGCCGCTCTCGAGGCCTTCGCGACCGGCGTGCCGGTCACGCAGACCGGCATCGTCGCGATGATCGTCCCCGGCGCGTTCCGCCTCGTCGCGCAGGCGCTGCGTGACGGCGTGCTCCGCGAGGACTACGAGGGGATGTCCGGCAACGCCGTCGAGGTGCACCGTCTGCCCCTCGGGCCGGCCCTGTGCCTGCTGCCCTGGAACGCCCCGGCCCCGATGGCCGCCCACAAGGTGGCCAGCTCGCTCGCCGCCGGCTGCCCGACGATCCTCAAGCCCAGCGAGTACGCGCCGTACGGCACGACCGAGCTCGGCCGCATCGTCTCGGGTGTCCTCGCCGAGGCCGGACTCGGCACCGGTGTCGACGCCGGCACCTTCCAGGTCGTCCAGGGTGGCCCCGGCGTCGGCGGCAGCCTGGTGAGCGACCCCCGGGTGCGGGCCGTGTCCTTCACCGGCGGCCTGCCCGGCGGTCGCGCGATCGCGGCGGCCTGCGCCGCCGACTTCACCGCGACCCAGCTCGAGCTCGGCGGCAACAACCCGCTGGTCGTGCTGCCGGACACCGACCCCGCCGACGCGGCCCGCGCCGCCGTCGACCTGCTCACCACGCTCAACGGCCAGTGGTGCCGCGCGCTCGGGCGGCTCGTCGTCCCGGCCGAGATCGCCGACGAGGTCGTGGGTCTCGCCCTCGACCGGCTCGCGGACCTGCGCGCCGGCGACCCGCTCGACCCGGCGACCGACCTCGGCCCGCTCGTGCACTCCGTGCACCTGGGCCGGGTGCACGCCGAGCTCGAGGCGAAGGTCGCCGTCGGGGGAGTGACCTGCACCAGCACCTCGCTGCCCGAGCGCGGTCACTTCCTGGCGCCGACGCTGCTCACCGGGGTGCCGGCCGCCGAGGCCCAGCACGAGGTGTTCGGGCCGGTCGCGACCGTGCACGCGTACAACACGCTCGACGAGGCGCTCGCGCTGGCCAACGGCACGCCGTACGGCCTCGAGGGCTACGTCCTCGGCGCCGACACCGAGCGCGCCATGGAGTTCGCCCGGCAGGTGCGGGCCGGCGAGGTCAAGGTGAACGGCTCGACGATCATGAGCCTGCACCTGATGACGCCCCGCCCCGCCTGGGGTCTCTCGGGACTCGGCGAGGAAGGCACCCTGGAGACCATCCGGATCTTCACCGGCGCCCGCGTCGTCGGTGTCGAGGGCGGCTTCGCCCTGCACGGCAAGTGACCATGGACGCTCCCTCCGATCGGCTCCGCGCGCTGCTGCGCGGACCGGACCTGGTCCACCTGCCCGGGGTGTACGACGCGGTGAGTGCCCGGCTCGCCGCCCGTGCGGGCGTGTCGGGCGCCCACCTGTCGGGCGCGGTCGCGTCCGCGGTGGCGCTCGGCCTGCCCGACCTCGGCTTCGTGCACGCCGCCGACATCGTCAAGGTGGCGCAGAGCGTGACGCCGGCGCTCGACGGGCTGCCGCTGCTGGCCGATGCCGACACCGGCTACGGCAACGCGCTGCAGGCCCGCGCGACCGCCCGGTCGTACGCCGCCGCCGGCATCGCCGGCCTGCACCTGGAGGACCAGGTCGCCCCGAAGCGCTGCGGCCACCTCGCCGGCAAGCAGGTCGTCGACGTCGACGAGGCGGCCTCGCGCGTGCGCGCCGCCGTCGACGCGGCCCCGGAGGGCACGAGCGGCATCGTCGTCGTCGCCCGCACCGACGCCGTCGGCGTCGAGGGCGTGGCGTCGGCGACCGAGCGCTGCGTGGCCTTCGCCGAGGCGGGCGCGGACGCCGTGTTCGTCGAGGGCGCCAGCCCCGACCAGCTCGCCCAGGTCGTCGACGGCGTCGTCCGCGCCGCCGGCTCCTGCCCGCCCCTGGTCGTCAACCGGTCCGAGGCGGCCGGTTCCGAGCCGCCGCTGGACCAGGCGTCGCTGCGCGAGCTCGGCGTCCGCATCGTCATCCACCCGGTCTCGGCGCTGCTCGCGGCCGCTCACGCCCAGGCCCGGGTGTACGCCGCGATCGCCGCGACCGGCGACGCCGCCCCGGTCGACCGGCTCGGCTGGGACGACCTCACGTCCCTGGTCGGCCTGCCCGACCTCCTGACCCTCGAGCAGCGGTACGCCGCAGGAGAGCACCCATGACCCAGCAGCACCCCACCGTCCTCGTGGCCGGCGCCGGCCCGGTCGGCCTGACCGCGGCGCTGATCCTCGCGCGCGCGGGCATCTCCGTCACCGTCCTGGAGGCGGGGGAGACCCTGGCCGCCGAGTCGCGGGCCTCGACCTTCCACCCGCCGAGCCTGGAGATGCTCGACGAGCTCGGTGTGCTCGAGCCGCTGATGGAGCGCGGGCTCGTGTCCACGGGGTTCCAGTACCGCGACCGCCGTACCGGCCCGATCGCCGACCTGGACCTCGGCGTGCTCGAGGGCGACACCCGCTTCCCGTTCCGGGTGCAGATCGAGCAGTCCAAGCTCACCCCGGTGATCCTCGAGGTCCTCCAGGGCATGGACCACGTCAGCGTCCACTTCGGGCAGCGGGTCGTCCAGGCTGCGAGCGACGGCTCCACGGCGACCGTGACGACCGAGGTCGGCGACACGTTCACCGCGGACTGGGTCCTGGGCGCGGACGGCGCGAACTCGCAGGTGCGGCAGACCGCCGGCTTCTCCTTCGAGGGCATGACCTACCCCGAGCGCTTCCTGGTCGCCTCGACCACCGAGGACCTGGACACGATCCTGCCGGGCATCTCGGCGGTCAACTACGTCTTCGACCCGACTGAGTGGCTGGTGCTGCTGCGCACGCCGGAGCACTGGCGGATCCTCTTCCCGACCGCCCAGGACACCGCGGACGAGGTCGAGATCGACCCGGCGCGGATCCAGGAGCGGCTGAGCGGCGTGGCCGATCTGGGCCGCGAGTGGGACGTCCTGCACACCACGCTCTACCGCGTGCACCAGCGGGTCGCGGACTCCTTCCGCAAGGGCCGGCTGCTGCTGATGGGCGACGCCGCCCACATCAACAACCCGCTCGGCGGGATGGGCATGAACAGCGGCATCCACGACGCGTACGTCGAGACCACGGCGCTGCTGGCGCTGCTGCGCGGCGACGGCACGCTGGAGCAGCTCGACACGGCGTGCGAGGCGCGCCGCCAGGTGGCGCTGTCGTACGTCAAGACGATCACCCACGACAACTGGGAGAAGCTGCGTCAGGACGACGCCGACGCGATCAAGGCGTACCACGACGAGCTGCGCGAGCTGGCCTCCGACCGCGAGCGGATGCGCAAGCACCTGCTGAACACCTCCATGATCAACTCGCTGCGCTCCGGCAAGGTCGTCGACATGGTCGGCGTCCAGGCGCCCTGATGGCCGGAGCCCCGATCGAGCGGGAGAACCCCGCCCGGACCGACGAGCTCGTCGGCAGCGTCGAGGCCGCAGATCCGGCCGAGGTCGACGCGACGGTCGCCCGGGCCCGCATCGCCCTGCGGGCCTGGGCGGCCACGGAGCTCGGTGCGCGCTGCGCGGCCGTCCGTGCCGGCGCCGACCGGATCGCCGCCGAGCTCGACGCCCTCGCGGAGCTGATGGCGCGCGAGACCGGCAAGGTGCTGCCGGACTGCCGCGGCGAGCTCGGCTTCGCCGTCACGGTGCTGCGCTGGTCGGCGGACCGCGCCGAGGAGCTCCTCGTCGACGAGGTCATCGACGACGAGGCCGGCCGGATCGTCGTACGGCGCCGGCCGTACGGCGTCGTCGCGGCCGTCACCCCGTGGAACGCGCCCGTCATCCTGGCCGCGCTCAAGCTCGGCCCGGCCCTGGTCTCGGGCAACGTCGTGGTCGTGAAGCCGTCCCCGCTCGCGCCGTTCGCGATCGCCCGGGTCGTCGAGCTGCTGGGCTCCGCCCTCGGCGACGACGTGGTGCAGGTCGTGCAGGGCGACGCCGAGACGGCGACCGCGCTGGTCGGGCACTCCGGAGTCGACCGGGTGGCCTTCACCGGTGGCGAACGCGCGGGCCGGGCCATCGCTGCCCTCGCCGGCCAGACCCTCACCCCGACCCTGATGGAGCTCGGCGGCAACGACGCGGCCCTGCTGCTCGAGGACGCCGACCTCGGCCCGGACGCGATGGACCGGCTCGTGATGGCGACGTTCGCGACGTCGGGCCAGGTCTGCATGGCGGTCAAGCGGCTGCTGGTCCCGCGGGCTCGGCTCGACGAGTTCGTCGCCGCCTACCGCGCCGCCGCCGACCGCGTGCTCCGCCTCGGCGACCCGCTCGCCGACGGCGTCACCATCGGCCCGGTCGTGACGGCCGACTCGGCCGCCCGGGTCCGGGCGCTGGTCGAGAGCGCCGGCGAGCGCGGGGCCGAGGCCGTCGTGCTCGGCACCGTCGACGCCGGTGCCGACCTGTCGCGGGGCCACTACCTGCGCCCCACCCTGGTGCTCGGCGTGTCCGCCGACGACCCGCTGGTGACCGAGGAGCAGTTCGGTCCGACCGTCCCGGTGCTGGCCTACGACTCCCTCGAGGAGGCGCTCGAGCTCGCCAACGCCGGCGACCTCGGTCTGGCCGCCTCCGTATGGTCGGCCGACGAGGAGCGCGCCTTCGCGGTGGCCGCGCGGCTCGAGGCGGGCTTCACGTTCGTCAACACCCACAACCGCACCGGCATGTCGCTGCGTGCACCCTTCGGCGGCATCAAGCGCTCCGGCTGGGGACGGGAGTACGGCGACGAGGGCGTGCTCGAGCACACCCAGCCCTGCGTCGTGCACGCGCCCGGCGCCTTCCGCGCGGGCGGGGCCGGTCTCGGCGCGGCGGCGTACCCGGGCTGATACCGATTCGCGACCGAAGTCCGGGACTTTGGTCCCGACTTCGGCGGATGCTGGCTCGGACGCGTGCGAAGCGCTTCCCTCTCGCCTCGTAGATTATATATACTTTTCGTCACCACCCACTGAGCAGGACCGAGGAGCACGATGAGCCAGACCCTGAAGTCCGTGCAGGAGTTCTACGACGAGGCGCCGACGACCGACATCTCGGAGATCTTCGCGACCTGGATGGACCTGGTCGACGGCCTGAAGGCGCGCGTGGCGGAGCGGTTCGAGCTCACCCGCGACCCCTCGTCGAACGTGCTCGAGAGCTTCGGCGGCGAGAACGGCGGTCCCACCGGCCGGATCCGTGCCTACGCCGGTCCGGAGATCGACTGGATGGTGCACTCCCACATGGAGAACGCGAAGCTCGGCTTCGCCAACATCCACCTGACCATCTGGCTCGGTCCCCAGGTCAAGGTCCCGCACTTCGGCCTCGCCCTCGGCGCCTTCCCGCAGGCCTGGATCTTCGTCGACTCCGTGCCGCGCACCAACCTGCTCGTCGACACCGACTCCTACGACCGCTACTTCGGCCCGCTCAACGCCGAGTGGGAGCAGGTGCGCCACGAGAACGACTTCCTCGACCCGTTCGTCAGCCGCAGCGGCTTCGTCCGCGCGAGCCTGTCGCCGATGGCGCACGCCTACACCGCGACCACCGACAGCCGCACCACCGACCTCGTCTCGAAGCTCGCCACCGACCACCTCGAGCGCTGGCTCGGCTGGGTCGACGCGGCCGAGCGGGTCCCCGCCGAGGAGCAGGCCGCGCTGGCCGCGGACGACCTGCTGACCCGCCGCAACATCGCCGAGCGCGACCCGGCCAACGAGATGGGCGACCGGTTCTTCGGTCAGGAGCTGACCAACACGCTGGTCCGCGCCCTGTGGGGCGGCGACCGCGAGCTCCCGCGCGCGCATGAGCAGGCCTGACCCACGTGAGTGTCCTGGTCCGCGCCGTACGCACGGCGACCCGCGTCCCCGGGGTGGCGGCGCCGTACGACACGGTGCACGTCACTGTGCGCTATCCGGCCCTGCCGGCGCGCGACGACGTCGAGCGGATGAGCGGTGCGCTCGCCGCTGACGCCGCCGGCGCGCCGTACCCCGTCGTCGTGCTGGTGCCCGGGGTCAACTGTCCCGCCGACGCCTACCGCTGGCTCGCCTTCCGGCTGGTCGAGGCCGGCAACGTCTGCGTCAGCTACGACTGGGTGGGGGAGCTGTTCCCCGGCCAGTACGGCCTGACCCCCGGCGTCGACATCGTCGCCGCGGGTCCGGACCACTACGGCGAGCGGCCGACGACGCCGGCCCTGCGGCCGGTGCTCGACGCGGTCGCCGCGCTGAACGAGTCCGGCCAGCTCGCGGGTCTGCTCGACCTGGAGCGGGTCGGCGTCGTCGGTCACTCGGCCGGCGGCACGGTGCTGCTGCAGTCCATCAGCCCCGCGTGGTTCCCGGAGGTGCGCGCCGTCGTCACCTACGGCGCCCACACGATGGCCTCGCAGATGATCGGCTACCCGCCGAACACCCTGCTCCACGCGCCGGTCGAGGCGCCCACCATGATCATCGCCGGCACCGACGACGGCGTGGTCGCCGCGAGTGCCATCCGGTACGGCGAGCAGGCCGGCGCGGCCGGTCACGACCCGGTCGAGCGCACCTGGCGCGAGGCCGTGGCCTCGACCACGGAGTGCTGGCTGGTCCACCTGGCCGGGGCGGGCCACATGCTGGCCGCGCACCCCGAGGACCCGTCCACCGCACGCGGGTTCCTGGAGACGCCGACCGACGCCGACCACGACCGCCTCCGCGAGGTGCTCGGCGACGTGGTGGCGACGTTCCTGGCCGCCCACCTCACGAGCGCCCCGTCCGCCAAGTCGCAGCTCGACCAGCTTGCTGAGCAGCCCCAGCCCGAGATCGCCGCCATCCGGCGCAGGTAGGAGAACACCGTGTTCAAGAACTTCTGGTACGCCGTCGAGTTCAGCTCGGACGTGAAGCCGGGCGAGCCGAAGAAGGTCAAGCTCCTCGGCCAGCAGCTCGTGCTGTACCGCAAGAACAGCGACAACTCGATCGTCGCCATGTCCGACCTCTGCGTGCACCGCGGCGCCGCGCTGTCGGACGGCGAGGTCAAGGGCGACTGCATCGTGTGCCCGTACCACGGCTGGGAGTACAAGCCGGACGGCGCCGTGCAGAAGATCCCCGCGCACCCCGACAAGGGCATCCCGCGCAAGGCGCGCGTCGACTCCTACCCGGTCGTCGAGAAGTACTCCTTCGTGTGGATCTTCATGGGCGACATCCCGGAGGAGGAGCGGCCGCCGATCCCGGACTGGTCCGACATCGACGACACCGAGACCTACCGCGCCGTCAACGGCTCCTTCCTGTGGAAGTCGAACTACGAGCGGATCCTCGAGAACGGCGTGGACGTCGCGCACACGCCGTTCGTGCACGGCGGCGTCTTCGGCAACAAGGAGAAGCCCGAGGTCCCCGAGTTCAAGATCGACAGCTCCGAGTGGCACTGCACCGTGTCGGTCGAGCTGCACCCGCCCCGGTCCAAGGGCATCTGGGGCGTCATCAACCCCAACAAGCAGAAGGACCTCAAGGAGCGCCCGCCGGTCCCGGTCTCCACCACCTGGTGGCTGCCGAACCTGCTGCTGCTGCACGTCCGCACGCCCATGGGCGACATGAAGATCTTCGACGTCAACGTGCCGATCGACGAGGAGACCACCCTGGTCAAGTTCGTCGCGCTGCGCACGTTCTTCAAGGGCAAGTGGGCCGACCGCGACGCGCGCCGCCGCGTCTTCAAGGTGCTCTACGAGGACCAGGTCATCGTGGACGCCGTCCGTCCCGAGCTGCTGCCGTTCGACCTCTCCGACGAGCTGCACGTCAAGAGCGACTACAACGCGGTGCTCTACCGGCGCCGCCGCCAGGAGCTCATCGACGCCGGCTGGAGCGTCGAGGGCAACACCATCGTCGGCGAGGGTCCGGCGCGGGTCGAGGCGCGGGTCATCCCGTCGCCCATCCGCAAGGAGGTCCCCGAGCTCGCGAGCGCGTGGAACTTCAAGGAGGTCCGCAGCAAGGAGATCCTCCGCGGCAACACCGAGCGCGTCGCGCGTGGCGACGTACCCCGCACCGACGGGGCCACCGAGAGCAAGTCGACGATCGAGGAGATCAAGGCATGACCGACGTGACGACCAGCCTGCCGGGCACCCTGTGCCACGGCACGCTCGACACCCTCGTCGAGCGGGGCAACCTCACCGAGGTCACCGGCCCCGACGGCGCGCCGTACCTCCCGCTGACCACGGCGGCCTTCGGTGAGCCGATGAGCGTCGGCGAGGCGCGGGTCTTCACCGGCGACCGGATCGCGAAGGCCGTGTACGTCGGCATCGTGGTCCCGCAGATCCAGATGGACAGCCACATGGTGTTCGCCTTCACCTCGGCGGACAGCCCGGTCCCGCACTTCACCCTGGACTCGGTGCACGCCGGTGGCTACCACGCCTTCCACCTGGACCTGATCCAGCGCGTCGACGCCGGCACCCACATGGCCTACAACGACTGGGCGCACCGGCCGCTGACCGAGACCTTCGAGGCCGTCCGCAGCAACCCGGGCTACACCAAGGCCGCGCTCGAGCCGCGCCAGCTGACCGTGATGTCGTCGTGGATGCTCGCCTTCCGCGCGACCGAGGAGGCCTTCAAGCAGCTCGACGCCCCGGTGGCGTCGTACCTCGACCACTGGTTCTCCCTGCTCGAGGGCGAGGTGCCCGGCGACGTGCTCGCGGACATCGCCGACACCGACCTCGCCGTGCGGGACGCCCGCAACCGCGGCCTGCTGTTCAACCCGGACGTCGACAAGGTCTGGGCGCAGATCTCCCGCCTGCTCACCGAGCCGGTCGCCGAGCAGATCCGGCTCCTCCTGGTCGACAACGAGCTGCCCGCATGAGCGCGACGAGCGAGGCCGTCGCCGAGGTCGAGACCAGCGAGTGGCAGAAGCGCATCGAGGGGGAGTGGCACGGCATCCCCGGGCTCTTCGACGCCCAGGGCAACCACGTCGGCTTCGAGTCGATCGCCCGCGCCAGTGAGGTGACCGCCGAGGGCGCGCGGTACTGGATGGACTCCAAGCTGTCCGGTGCCGGTCCGCTGCGCAACCGCTTCGAGCTGGGTGCCCAGTTCGACTTCGGCGTCGTCGACTCCGACGAGAACCGCGTCTACACCGGTCCAGACTTCTACGGCACCGGCCAGCCGTACGGGCTGTTCGTCGACGCGCACTACTACTCCCCGGGCTGGCAGGCCGACCTGCGCACCTGGAACCAGGTGCTCGCCGACGGCGAGACCCAGGTCTACTCCTCGGTGCTGCACGACGGCTGGTCGGTCTGCGCGGTGTTCAACGGCGTCTACAAGCGCACGACGGACCGCGAGACCAACCCGGCGACCCAGCAGTACGTCGACGAGTGGCGTGCGCTCGAGGTCGAGCGCGGCCCGAAGCCCCAGGTGCTCCCCACCAAGGAGGCCGGCGCCTGGACCGGCACCCTGTTCCTGAACGGGGCCGACCAGACGACCGAGGGCGAGGTCCGGGTCCGGATCGACCACGACCCCACGTCGCTGCGCTCGGCGCGCCAGACCGTGACCTGGGAGGGCGGTCTGGAGCGGCGCTACACCTTCGACCGCTACCGCGACGGCGCGCGCACGATGTACGAGGGCCCGGAGGTCTTCGGGAACGCGACGTCGTACGGCCGGGCGCTCTTCACCAGCCAGCACCTCGTCGGCGCCGACCACACCGGCGTGGAGAAGATCCGGGGCCGCGAGTTCCTGATCGACCCCACCACCCGTGAGCTCGCCGTCGTCTGGCAGCTGTTCACCGGCGACACCACCACGCACTACGTGCACGGCTCGCTGGCGTGGGAGCCACGATGACGGGCGCTGCCTCGGGCCGCGTCGTCGTCGTCACCGGCGGCACCCGCGGGATCGGCCTCGGCCTCGCGCGGGAGTTCCTGGCCCGTGGTGCGCGCGTCGTCATCTGCGGACGCTCCGACGCCGCGGTGCGCGACGGCCTCGCCTCGCTCGCGGCCGGCGACCGAGCCACCGGCCTCGCGACCGATGTGACCGACCGGGCCTCGGTCCAGGCGCTGTGGGACCACGCGGTGGCCACCTTCGGCCGGGTCGACGTGTGGGTGAACAACGCGGGCATCTCCGCGCCGAAGCGCTCCCTCGTCGACACCGACCAGTCGATCGTCGAGAACGTCTTCGCCGTCAACCTCACCGGGTCGCACAACGGCTGCGCTGTCGCCGCGCGCGGCATGGCCGCGCAGAGCGGTGGCGGCTGGGTGTGGAACATGGAGGGCTTCGGCTCCGACGGCCGCGTCCAGGAGGGCATCGGCGTGTACGGCTCGTCCAAGCGGGCGCTGCGCTACCTCACCGAGGCGCTGGTCAAGGAGCACAAGGACAGCCCGGTCAAGATCGGCTTCCTCTCGCCCGGCATCGTGCTGACCGACCTGCTCGTCGGCGACTACGACGGCGACCCCGAGGCCTTCGCGAAGGCCAAGAAGGTCTTCAACATCCTCGGTGACACCGTGGAGACGGTGACGCCGTACCTCGCCGAGCGGGTGCTCGGTGCCCAGAAGAACGGCGCCCGCGTGGCGTGGCTGACCAACGGCAAGGCGGCCCGCCGCTTCATGACGGCGAGCTTCAAGAAGCGCGATCTCTTCGCCGCACAGGGGGCATGATGCTGGCAGCTGCGGAGATCGACGTCTGCACCGAGTACAACGTGGCGCTGGCCATCGAGGACTTCGTCCCGGTCGTGCTGGCCGGAATCGCGTTCTGGGTCCTGGCCCAGGCGGTCCGCGCCCAGGTGCCGCGCGCCTACCCGGTCGCCCTGATCGGTGGCGCACTGGTCACCGTCGGCGGCCTGTGCAAGGCGACCTGGAAGATCCTGGTGGCCACGGGCTGCTGGGAGTACCCGATCCTGGAGAACCTCCTCTTCCCCTGCATCGCCACCGGCTTCTCCCTGACGGCGTGGGCGGCGATGTGCGTGCTGCG
The DNA here is from genome assembly GCF_035503875.1 of Nocardioides sp. Lineage (GTDB taxonomy): Bacteria > Actinomycetota > Actinomycetes > Propionibacteriales > Nocardioidaceae > Nocardioides. The sequence goes on along the minus strand of NZ_DATJTA010000021.1, from coordinate 15,953 downwards.
CGGGCGCGAGGTCACTCCGTGGCCGTTCGTCGCGTTCCCGCTCGGGGCCGGCCTCGGCGCGGGCTGGATGAGCTGGTCGGCCGGCGAGTACAAGAACTGGCCGCTCCTGATCGCCGCGGCCGTGGCCGCCTGCGTGATGGCGGTCTGCCTGGCGATCATCGCCTTCCGGGCCAAGAAGACCTCGGTCGGCGTCCTGTTCGTGATCTACACGATCGGCACCAACGTCCTGCCGCCGCTGGCCGCACAGCCCAACCAGTCGCTCGAGAACCAGTGGGCCGCCCAGCTCACCAACTCGGCGGTCCAGCTCTGCTTCCTGCTCGGCGCCCTCTGGCTGCGTGAGTACACGCGGACGCCGGCGAGCACCGAGCCCGTCGACGACCAGACGGGAGTGCCCGCGTGAGCGGCATCGACCGGCTCGGCTACCGCCGCAAGTTCGGCGTGATCGCCCCGAGCACGAACACGATCGTCCAGCCCGAGTTCGACATGATGCGGGTCCCCGGCGTCACCTCGCACTACGGACGCATCTTCATCCCCGACGGCCGCATCGCGACCGACGAGGGGATGGAGAACCTGCTCGTGCAGATCCGGGCCAACATGGACGACTGCGTGCGCAGCCTGATGACCATGCAGCCCGACTACATGGTCATGGGCATGAGCGCCGAGACCTTCTGGGACGGCGTCGAGGGCAACCGCCAGTTCGTCAAGCAGATCCAGGACCTGACCGGCGGCCTCGGTGTCGCCACCGGCGCCGAGGGCTGCGAGCGGGCGCTGAAGCTGTACGGCGCCAAGAAGATCGCCGTGGTCACGCCGTACACGCCGATCGGCGACGCGAACGTCCGCAAGTTCTTCACCGAGCTCGGCTTCGAGGTCGGCCAGATCAAGGGCCTGTGCGTGAACAGCGCGGTCGAGATCGCACAGGTCACCGAGCGCACGCTGCGCGAGTCGCTGATCGAGATCAACGACTCCGACGTCGACGCGATCGTCCAGTGCGGCACCAACCTGTGCATGACCGAGCTCGCCGACGAGGCCGAGCGCTGGCTCGACAAGCCGGTGATCGCCATCAACGCCGCGACCTGGTGGATGGCGCTGCGTGAGAACGGCATCGAGGACAAGCTGCACGGCTACGGCTCGCTGCTCCGCGACCACTGACCGCCGGTCTAGGCTGCTCACGTGTACGTCGCCCTCTGGCGCCTGCTCCCCGGGCCGACCTGGCTGAAGGTCGTCCAGGCCGTCGCCCTCCTCGCCCTCGTCTGCTGGGTGCTGCTCGGCTGGGTCTTCCCAGCCGTCGAGCCCCACCTCCCCTTCGACAAGATCACCGTGGGGGAGTAGCACCCGCCGCCCCCTCCCGCCGAGTCGGCAGAAGTTGCCCGTCGAGTCGGCAGTAGTTGCTGCCGACTCGACGTTCTGCTTGAGGGCGACCGCGCCGGCAGGCTGTGGGTCGACCTCGATGGTCCGCGTGTGCGCAACAGGTCAGCCATCGTGGGCGGCGGCGGTGTTCGGCGTGCAGGTTCTGCCGACTCGGCGTGCAGGTTCTGCCGACTCGGCGCGCAAGTTCTGCCGACTCGACCTGCAACTCCTGCCGACTCGGCGGGCAGGTTCTGCCGACTCGGGGGGTGGGGGAGGGGTCAGGCGAGCTCGGCCGGGGGGCCGGCGTCGGCGGCGCGGCGCTCCACGAGCTGGGCGCCGACGACGAGCCGCTCGGAGGAGCTCCAGCGGGGGTGGCAGGTCACCAGGGTCATGGTGCGCTGCTTCGCCTTCTCGCCGGGGTGGCCGGCGACGGGGGCGAGGACCTCGGTGGCGCTCGGGCTGAGGATGCGGACCCAGGTGACGTCGTACACGAGCCAGCCGTCGACGGTCTCGACGACGATGGGGTCGCCCTCCTTCAACCGGTCGAGGTCGGCGAAGGGCTCGCCGTGGGTGGCCCGGTGGCCGGCGACGGCGAAGTTGCCGACCTCGCCGGGGAGCGCGGTCTCGGGGAAGTGGCCCGGGCCACGGCTGAGGTCCTCGTCGTCGACGCCCTCGACCACGACCCAGTCCCAGTCGCCGAGCGCCGGGATGTGCAGGATGCCGAGGCCCTCGCCCGAGCTCGGGGCAGCGGGCTTTCTGGCCCCGTCCCGCCCCGACTTCTGCTGGGCCTGGAAGTCGTCACGCAGGTCGTCCTGCGCCGCCGCCGTCCGGTGGTTCGTCCACACCAGCAGGTAGAAGACGAAGATCGCCAGCACCAGGCCGGCCGTGACGGCCAGCTCGGCGGCTGCCCGAATGGTGATCCGTGTCACCGAAGTCCACACTTTGCCCACTCGATGAATATATCATCGCAGGATCGCCACTTGGGGCGACCGAGCGGAGGTTGTGGATGAGGTCCGTCGTACGCGCACTCGCGGCGATGTCAGTGGTCGCGGCGGCGGCGTCGTACGGCGTGGTCGTCGTCGGTCCGGCTGCTGCGGTCGCGTCGCCCGCGGGCGGTTGCTGGACCCACGAGCCGGCCTCCGGCTCGGACCCGGGCAGCGACATCTCGACGGCTCTCGAACCCTGGACGACCGTGCCCGACGGCGGCTTCAGCCTGGCGACCGGGGGAGCCACGGTCGCGGGTGGCACCCGTACGGCGACGGCGACGATCGCCAGCGGACCCGTGATCTCGGAGACCGACGACGTCACGGGTGTCGCCTCCTTCTACTTCTCCGTCGACGACGAGCCGCTCGACGAGCCGGTCGAGGTCGAGTTCGAGACCGAGGCCGGTGACCCGGTCGAGGAGCTGCTCGCCGAGGCCGAGGTCCCGATCACCGCCGCGGGCACCTACCGCGTGCGCCTGGAGTCGGTCGACTTCGACGTCCCGGCCGAGTCGTTCCGGGTGACCTGCAACGGGCAGGACGCCGGCGCGCCCGGCGGCATCAACCCGGTCACCACGCCGGAGCCCACCGACCTCCTCGCGGACTTCACGGCCGTCGCCACGAGCTCGGCTGCGATCACCGCGATCGCCGACCAGGCCGTCCTGAACACCGCTCGCCCGGGCGACACGGTCACCGTCGAGCTCGCGGGGCTGGCCTCGTCCACCTCGACCTCCGTGAAGCTGTGCGGCGAAGGCGGAGCCTGTGCGGCCGCCGGCAACGTCGAGACCGAGCCCGACGGCACGGCCACGGCCACGGTCACCGTGCCGGGCGGCGCCCCGGTGGGCGCCGGGTTGCTGCGCGCCAGCGACGGCGTCACCGAGGTCAGTACGCCGTTGGCGGTGCTCGGTGTCCAGATCGTCGCCGCGGACGAGAAGCTCGGTGAGGACTCCACCACCGTCACCCTCACGGGCACGGGCTGGGACCCGAACCGCCCCGTGACGATCCGCGGGTACGCCGGGCCCAGCAGTTCCGCCGCGACGACGGACGACCCGGCGCTCACCGCTGCGGTCAGCGCCACCGGCACCTTCGCCGCGGAGTACGAGGTGTCGGACCCGGTCACGAAGTCGGTCATCGTCGACCAGGCGCGCACGAGCAGCCACATCGGCTCGGTGTACCTGATCTCAGGCGTCATCGGGGGCGGCGCTCCCGTCGACCCCCCGGCCGACGGGGACGAGCCGGAGGCCCCCATCGACGACCCGTTGGACCCGGGTGGTCAGGCCCCCGGCTCGGGTGGCACGGGCACCGGCACCGATACCGGCTCGACCCCGGATGCCGGGGTCACGCCGCCCGCCGACATCCCGATCCCCGGGGACGTCCCCGTCATCGTGCCCACCCCGGGGGCGCCGGTCGTCGACGCCACCGAGGACCTGGCGGTCTCGGAGGTCCGCCTCGACGGACACGCCACCCTCGCCGAGCTGTTCGGCGGCTCTCCGGAGCGGGACCTCATCTTCCTGGTCGAGAACGTCGGCGCGCAGGCCGTGGTCGACCCCGTGGTCCGGGTCTCGGTCGGTCGCTCCGACGACGTGGAGCCGCAGCCGGTCGCCGCCGAGATCGGCGACCTCCCGCCCGGCGGCCGGGAGGTGGTGAGCGTCCCGCTCGAGCTGCCGATGGCGGCGTTCGGCACGTACCAGGTCGTCGGCCAGATCGGCGACACCGACGCCGGCGCGTTCGCGCTGGAGTGGTCGACGTACCCGTGGGGTCTCTTCGCGCTCAACGCGGTCGCCCTCGCCCTGCTCGCCTGGGGGGTGCAGCGCCGCCTGGGGCTGCGCCGAGAGTCGAACGCGGCCGCCCTCGACCTGCCCGAGAACGGCGAGGCGGTCGTCGACCTGACCGCTGCCGACGCGTGGTGGGCCTACCGCAACGGCACCGGGACGCGCCCGAAGGCGCCGGGGACGACGGTGACGGTCGGGGCGCTCTCGGACCCGGTGCTGCTGCCGCCGCCCGCGGATTCCCTGGACTCCGGCGACGCGGTCGTGGACCTCGATGCCGCCGAGTCGTGGTGGCAGAGATCGGCCGCGAAGAAGCCTCCCCGTGCTTCTTAATATCGTATATTCTTCACCGAACTTTCCCGAGCCAGTTACCGACCGAGCGGAGTGACGTCACAGGTGCAGACCACGAGGAGATGGACCCGGGACCGGTCCGCGCTACTGCGCGTCGGAGCGGTCGGGGCCGGCCTGGCGCTCATGCTCGCCGGTTGCGGCACGCTGATGCCGGGCGGGAACACCACCGGCTCGGACGGTCGCCCGGCGGTCGCGGCGGGCAACGGACCCGGCGTGACCGAGGACTCCGTCAAGGTCGTCTTCGTCGCTGTCGACCTGGACGCCGTCCAGAAGATGACGGGCTTCCAGACGGCGCCCGTGGGTGACCAGAAGAAGCAGATCCAGGCGCTCGAGGACTGGGTCAACGACAACGGCGGCCTGGGCGGCAAGAAGATGGAAGCGGTCTTCCGCATCTACGACGCCCAGTCCGACTCGCCGGCTGCCGAGGAGCAGCTGTGCAACAAGATCACCCAGGACGACAAGGCGTTCGCGGTCGTGATGACCGGGCAGTACCAGACCAACGCCCGGCCCTGCTACGCCGACCGCCAGGTCCTGGTCCTCGACGCGTCGCTCTACGCGATGAACGAGGAGTTCCTCGAGCAGTACTCGCCGTTCCTGTGGACCGCGAGCTTCCCGGAGTACGACACGTTCGTCCGCTCCTACGTCAAGGTGCTCGACGAGCAGGACTTCTTCGACGGCAGCAAGGTCGGCGTCGTCGCCTCGGACTCCCCGATCAACCGCAAGACGATCGAGGACCTCGCGCTGCCCCTGCTCAAGGACGTCGGCGTCGAGCCCGAGGTGGCCTGGGTCGACACGACCGACACCAGCACCCTGCTGCAGGGCCTCGACCAGGCGGGCGTGACCTTCCGCAGCAAGGGTGTCGAGCGGGTCATGTTCCTCGGCGGCTCGCGGATGGCCTCGGTCTTCGCCACCGTGGCCGGGTCCCAGGAGGGCTTCGCGCCGAAGTACGCGATCTCCAGCTTCGACAACCCGTCGTTCTTCGTGAACAACCCGACGACGATCCCCGAGGGGACGACCGACGGCATGGTCGGCATCGGCTTCCACCCGCCCCAGGACGTGCCGGACAGCCAGCTGAAGTTCCCGACCGGCGAGGCCGAGACCTCGTGCATCGACATGTACGCCGCCGCCGGGATCAAGTTCGAGAGCCGCGAGTCGGCCCGGGTCGCGCTGCCGTACTGCGACGCCACCCGCCTGCTCAAGCTGGGCGCGGACGGCAACAGCGGCGACCTGAACGCCGCGACCTGGGCCGAGGCGGTCGACCGCGACGGCTCGCAGTTCCAGTCCGCGTCGGGTGCGGGCAACGCACTGGGCGACGGTGGCCGGGCGGCCATCGGCTCCTACCGCGTGCTGCGGTTCGACGAGGCGACCGGCAACTTCGTCTACGAAGGACCCGAGGTCCCGTTCGATGACAAGTGACCTGAACGACTCCGGGACCGGGACAGGGAGCGCTCCGGCGCTCGCCTGTTCCGGCATCCGGGCCTCCTACGGCCCGGTCCAGGTGCTGTTCGACGCCGGTCTCGTGGTCGAGCAGGGCGAGATGGTCGCCCTGCTCGGACCCAACGGCGTCGGGAAGAGCACCCTGCTGAAGGTCATCGGCGGCCTGCTGCGTCCCGATGCCGGCACGGTCAGCCTCGGCGGGGTCGACGTCACGTCCCTCGCGACCCGCAAGCGGGTCGGCATGGGGTTGTGCCAGGTCGTCGGCCAGGCCACCTTCCCCTCCCTCAGCGTCACCGAGAACCTGTCGATGCACGGCTACACCAGCGGCGACCGGAAGTGGACCAAGGAGGCCGTCGAGGCGGCGCTCGCGGTCTTCCCGCGCCTGCACGCCCGCCGGGACCAGCCCGCCTCGACCCTCTCCGGAGGCGAGCGCCAGATGCTCGCCCTGGCCAAGTCGATCGTCTCGGAGCCCAAGGTGCTCGTCATCGACGAGTTCTCCCTGGGCCTGGCTCCGGTCGTGGTGGGCGGCCTGATGGAGCTGGTCCGCAGACTCAATGAACGGGGGAGCGCCATCCTGCTCGTCGAGCAGTCGGTCAACGTTGCGCTCTCGCTCGTGGACCGCGTCTACATGATGGAGAAGGGCGAGATCATCGCCGAGGAGTCCGCGGCCACGCTGGCCGCCGATCCCGAGCGGGTCCGCACCCTGATGCTCGGTGGGCACGCGGCGGTGACGGCATGAGCGGCTTCGACTTCGGCGTCGACCGGTTGGTCATCGGCCTCTTCACCGGCCTGACCTACGGCCTGCTCGCCGTCGGCCTGGTGCTGGTCTACCGCTCCAGCCGCTTCGTGAACTTCGCGCACGGCTCGGTCGGCGCGTTCGGCGCCTCGCTCCTCGCGCTCTTCGTCGTCGACTGGGGCGCGCCGTACTGGTTCGCCTTCGTGATCGCGATCGTCCTGGCCGCGCTGCTGTCGGGGCTGATCGAGGTCGTCGTCGTCCGGCGCCTGGCCGGCCGGCCGAGCCTGGTCGGCATGATCGCGACCCTCGGGCTCTCGCAGCTGATCCTGGTGATGTCGCTGCTCATCAACAGCGACGGCGTCAGCGGCTTCACCTTCCCGAAGCCCACCCAGCTGCCGACCTTCGAGATCCAGTCGCTGCCGATCGGGACGCCGTACGTCGCGATGCTGGTGCTGGCTCCGGTGCTGCTGGCCGGGCTCGGCTGGTTCCTGCGCCACCACCGGATGGGGATCGCCATCCGGGCGGCGGCGGACGACCCGGACACCGCGCGCCTCGAGGGCATCCCGGCCACCTGGATGGCGACCCTTGCGTGGACGATCGCCGGCGGCATCGCGGCGTTCTCGGCCATCCTCGTGACCCCCACGACCGCCGGTTCCGGCATGGAGGGCCTCGGCCCGGACCTGCTGCTGAAGGGTCTCGCCGGCGCCGTCATCGCGCGGATGTCGTCGATCCCGATCGCCATCGCGGCCTCGCTGGGCATCGGCGTGATCGAGCAGCTGCTGCTGTCGAACCCCAACACCCGTGGCCTGGTCACGGTCGTGATCGCCCTGATCATCGTGACCGCCCTGCTGCGCCAGCCGCAGCTCGGCCGTGCCGGCTCGGACAAGGGCCGGTGGCGCCGGGTGGTGCTCGCGCCGTTGCCCGACGCCTACCGCAACGTCCGCAGCATCGTGTGGCTGCCCCGCGTGGGTGTCGCCGTCGGCATCGCCGTCTCGGTCGGCCTCGCCTACGTCATCAGCAACGACACCGCGTCGGTGCTCACCCTGGTCTGCGGCTACACGCTCGTCGGGCTCAGCGTCGGACTGCTCACGGGCGTCTCGGGACAGCTCTCGCTCGGCCAGTTCGCCTACGCCGGCATCGCCGCGGCGGCCTCGGTGCACGTCGTCGACTCCACCGGCAACTTCCTCTTCGGCCTGCTGTGCGGTGTCCTCTCCGCGGCACTCGCCTCGGCCCTGGTCGGCATCCCGGCCATGAAGCTGCGCGGACTGGCGCTCGCGGTCTCGACGCTGGCCTTCGCGCTGGCGACGTCGACGTGGCTGCTGCGTCAGGACCTGTTCCTCGGCGACGGCGTCTCGCCGGCCAAGCCGACCTGGTGGAACTACCCCCTGTCGTTCGCCGTCGACTACTACCTGTTCGCCCTGCTCGCGCTGTGCATCGGCGTGTGGGTCACCAACAACCTGCGCCACGGCGGCTTCGGCCGGATGCTCCAGGCGCTGCGTGACAACGAGGACGCCGCGCGGGCCTTCACCGTCGGCCACCGGATGCGGATGATCCAGCTGTACGCCGTCTCCGGCGCGCTCGCCGGCCTCGGCGGCATCGTCGTGGGCCACGGTCAGTCGCAGCTGACGGTCAACTCGTTCCCGGCCGACGCCAGCATCGACGTCGTCGCCCTGACCGTCGTCGGCGGTCTGACCGTCACCCTCGGCCCCCTCATCGGCGCGCTGCTGATCGTGGGTCTGCCCGCGCTCATCGGCATGGGCATGGTCGGCCAGGCGGCGCTCGCCGTGGGCTGGCTGCTCGTGGTGATCTTCCTGCCCGACGGTCTGGGCGGGGTGCTGGTCCGCGGTCGCGACGCCCTGTACGACGCGCTCGCGCGACGCCACGGCCTCGACCCGCTGCGCGAGCGGCACGGCGTGGTCGACCTGACCGGTCAGGTCTCGTCCCCGCTGCACGAGCGACCGCGGCTGGAGGGACTGGTGCCCCGGGTGCCCGTCGAGGCGCGGAGCGCGGGATCGATCCTCGCCGTCGACGGCGTCGGCCGGCGCTTCGGGGGCGTCGTCGCGGTCGACCACGTGTCGTTCCAGGTCGCGCCGGGGGAGATCCTCGGTGTCATCGGCCCCAACGGCGCCGGCAAGACGACCTGCTTCGAGATCGTGGCCGGCTTCACGAAGCCGGACCGGGGTCGCGTCGTGTTCGACGGCATGGACGTCACCAACGCCAGCCCGGAGGAGCGGGCGCAGGAGGGCCTGGTCCGGTCCTTCCAGGACGCCGCGCTGTTCCCGACCCTCAGCGTCCGCGAGACGCTGATGGTCGCCCAGGAGCGGGCCGAGCCGACCCGGCTGTGGACCTCGGCGCTCGGCGTCGCCTCCGCGGAGAAGGACAAGGCGCTGGCCGCCGACGAGGTCCTGGAGCGGATGCGCCTGACCCGCTACGCCCGCCACGCCGTCGGCGACCTGTCGACCGGCACCCGGCGCGTGGTCGAGCTGGCCTGCCTGCTCACCCTGCAGCCGCGCGTGCTGCTGCTCGACGAGCCGTCGGCCGGCATCGCGCAGAGCGAGAGCGACGCCCTGGGCGACCTGCTGCTCTCGATCCGCGAGGAGCTCGGCACGACCATGGTCGTCATCGAGCACGACCTCCCGCTGCTGTCGCGGCTGTCCGACCGGATGCTCGCGATGAACCTCGGGCGCGTGATCGCGACCGGCAGCCCCGACGAGGTCCGCAACGACCCCGCGGTCGTGACGTCGTACCTCGGCGCCGACCAGGCCGCCATCCACCGCTCCGGGCTGCGGCTCGCGAGCGACCACGGGGCCATCACCCCCGATCCGTTGACCGACCCGATCCAGCCCGTGACGAGCCGATGAACAACCTTGAGGAGATCGTCGTGAAGAGACGAATGACCATCCTGACCCGATCGCTGGTCGCGGTGGCCGCCCTGGCCGTGGTGCTGGTGACGGCGCCCCCGAGCTTCGCGGCGCCGACCCTGACCGTGAGCGCGTCGCAGAACCTGCAGGACGGCCAGACCGTGACGATCTCCGGGGCCGGCTTCGAGGCGGGCCTGAAGGGCATCGCGATCGGGCAGTGTCGCGAGGGGTACGTCGGTCCGGGCGACTGCAACCTGCAGGGCGGCGCGAAGTTCCGCGACGCGGACGGCAGCGGCAACGTCGCCTCCTTCGACATCGTCGTCAAGGAGAAGTTCGGCGCGGTCGACTGCACCAAGGAGACCTGTGTCATCGCCGCCGGTCCGCTGCCGGGTGCCGCCGACGACGCGACCGTCAAGGCCAACACCTACGTGATCAAGATGAGCTTCGGTGCCGCGCCGGCGGCCGAGCCGACGCCGAGCGCCCAGCCGAGTGTCGCCGCGACGACGGCCGCTACGCCGACGACCGGCGACACGCTGCCGAAGACCGGTGCCGGTGACTCCGTCCCGGTGCTGCTGCTCGGCGCGACCGCGCTGCTCGCCGCCGGTGCCGGCGTGATGCTGCTGGTGCCGGGCCGCCGGCGGGCCGAGGCCAACCGATGACGGCGCGCACCAGATTCGGTCGGCTCCGGCACCCGCTCGCCGCGCTCCTGGCCGTCGGCGGTGTCGTCGTCGGCTCGGTGGCCGCGATGGGCGGCTCCGCGCCGGCCTCCGCGGCCCCCGGTGACCTGGTCGGCACGACGGTCTTCAGCTGCGTCGTGACGCCCGACGGCTCCGCCGGCTATCCCGCATTCGCCTACAACGGGCAGATCACGCTCACGGCCGGCCGGGAGACCGGGTCGTCCACCGTCGGCGTGGTCGCGAAGGTGTCGGACATGTCGCCGGTCGCCCCGGTGGACATGGACGACCTGGCGTTCACCAACGAGCTCTCCCTCGAGATCGACGGGACGCCGGTGAAGCTCCAGGGGAGCGGTCGCGTCACGGCTCCGGCGGACACGTCGTTCGCAATGCCGGACCTGCAGGGCACGTTCGAGTCGACGGAGGACGCGGTCGACGTCGAGGTGACCGGCTTCGGCTTCGTGATGGCGTACTCGCCGACCTTCAACTTCACCGGCGTCTGCTCGGTGACGAGCGGGGCGGCGCTCGGCACGCTCACCCTGACCGAGGGCTCGGTCCCGACGATCCCCGTGAAGCCGACGGTGACCACCACGGTGACCGCCACCGTGACTCCGTCCCCCTCCGGCTCCGCGGGTGATGGCAACGGCTCCAAGTCCGGGAAGCCGGCCAGCGGGAAGGTCACGCTGACCTGCATGCTGATGCCGTTCAACAGCGAGTTCTCCTACCCCGGGACGATCAGTGTCTCGGGCTACCGGGAGAGCGCCGGTGACCCGGTCTCGCTGACGGCGAAGATGGCCGACATCCCCGGCATCTCCATCGTCCCGATCGACGGCGTCATGGACGTCACCCTCGGCGTCCAGGTCGGCGGCGAGAAGACCACGCTGAAGGCGTCCACCCAGGCCAAGGCCCCGGCGAAGTCGCCGGTCGCGGTGCCGCCGCTGAAGGGCGAGGTCGAGGTCGACGGTGACGAGCTGGAGGTCAAGGTCAACACCTTCACCTTCAACTTCCCGGCCGACAGCGTCTCGGCGGACTGCACGGCGCCCGGTGGCGGGACCACGCTGGGCAAGATGACCGTCGGCAGCGAGGCCGCGGAGGACGACGACGAGGACACCCCGCCGGCCACCACCGACCCCGGCACGAGCACCAGCTCCGGCGGCACGCTGCCGAAGACCGGCGGCGGTGACTCGCTGCCCGTCGTCGCCCTGTGGGCGCTCGCGCTGACCCTGCTGGGTGCGGCCGGCCTGCTCTGCGTCCCGCAGGTGGCGCGCAAGAAGAGCTGAACCTGACGCTCACACCGAGAGAGCCCCCCGCGACCAGGTCGCGGGGGGCTCCCTCGTACTTCCGGGACTAGCCGTTCGCCGCCGACAGGGCGGCGGCGTCGTACGACCGGCTCGCGGTGAAGCCGCTCGCCGCCAGACGCGCGACCGAGATCGGCTTCTGGGGCGAGGCGATCTCGTCGCGGTAGGTCAGGGCCGGGAGGCCCTGGGCCGCGGAGAGCGCGTCGAAGATCGCCGCGTTGGTCGGCGGCACCTCGGCGTGGGTGAGGTTGTGCAGGCCGGTGATGCGGTGCTCGAGCGCGTGCACGACCGCGTCCGCGGCGTCCTCCACCGCGAGGCGGTAGAAGAGCGCCTCGCTGCTGAACGGCACGGAGCCGCCGAGGTACTGGTGGGCCATCGCCACCTTCGCCTCGACCGGCGGGTCGCCGGCGCCGAAGATGTCCCCGCACCGGAAGACGCAGGTGCGGTCGCCGGCGCGGTCGAGGTAGACCTTCTCCATCGCCAGGAACATCGTCGGGCTCGGGTCGGTCGAGTCCGTGACCGCTCCGTCCTCGGTGACCTCGGCGTCCTGGTCCTGGGCGTTGCCGTAGACCGAGGTCGACGACAACGCCACGAGGTACGGCGCGTCGCCGGAGGTGGTCGCCCCGGTGACCGACTCGGCCGTCTCGACCAGGATCTCGCGGTAGGTCACCGCGCGTTCCTCGGGCGTCATCGAGCTCTGCGCATTCGGCCCGGCGGCGACGACGACCGCGTCGCGGCCCTCGAGCGCGGCGCGCACGGCGTCCCGGTCACTGCCCCGCAGGACGAGGACCTCGTCGAACTTCTCCCGCAGCCCCTCGACCTTGCCAGGGGTCGTGGTGGTCGCCGCGACCTCGTGGCCCAGCTCGCGCAGCCGGGCGCCCGCGAGGGTGCCGACGAGGCCGGCCCCGATCACGAGGACCTTCATGCGCGGTCCGCCAGCTCGCGGATCTGGCCGAGGCCCGCGCGGGTCGCCACGAGCTCCTCGACGCGCTCGGCGCCGAGGAACTTCTTGGACAGCTCGTTCATCGGGTCCATGGTGTAGCCCAGGGTGCGGACCTGGTGGTCGCGCTCGCGGAGCGCCGCGCGCTCCTCGACCGGCACCGGCTGCGCCTCGCGCACCCAGCCCAGCCAGGTGTCGACCCGCTCGCGGACCGACTCGCGCAGCACCTCGACGGCCTCCTCGTCGCTGCAGGTGGCCATGTAGGAGTTGGCGACGGGGGAGTTGAAGGCACGCATGTAGGTGCCGTGGCTGACCGACCACAGGAAGCGGTCGTCGCCGCGCAGCTTCAGCCACGAGGCGTTCTGCGGCTCGAAGTAGCGGTTGAGGTAGTCGACGTCGACCATCGGGTCGCGCCGGGGGACCAGGTCGCTGAAGTGGAACACGTTGGGGACGGTCCCGAACACGATGACCAGGTGCGGCACGTCGATGTGCGGCCCCAGCCACACCTGGAGGTTCATGTCCAGGATGGATGCCTTGCGGTTGCCGATCCAGGAGTGCACGAGCCACTCCACGCCCTCGTCGGGGTCGCCGACGTACGGGTGGAGCGAACCCTCGTAGCCGCCGTCCTCGCTGGTCCAGTAGTCCAGCCCGGCGCCCGAGGCGTGCGGCTGCACGTCCAGCTCGGCGGTGATCTTGTCCTTGGCCTCGCTCAGGATGCCCCACAGGGCGGCCCAGAGCTCGGAGCGGTCGACGTCCGGAGCCTCGGCGAGGAACTCGTGGATCGTCTTGGTCTGTGTGCTGCTCGTCATGACCCCATGCTACGGATATATGATCTACGTTGTCACTGCATCTGCGGTGGAACCGGAGGAGAGCGCCGTGATCGTCGTCGTCAGCCAGGCCTGGACCAAGCCGGGCGAGGAGCACGCCTCGGCGTACATCTCGCTCTCCGAGGAGTTCGGCCGTTTCTTCCGTGACCACCCCGGCTACCGCGGCCGTCGGCTGGTCCGGGGCGTCGAGGATCGCACGCACTTCACCCACCTGCGCTACTTCGACTCGGTGGCGGACTACGAGTCGTGCACGGAGCACCCGGAGTACCAGGACCACCTGCTCGCGATGTACGAGCACCTGCGGCCCTACGAGTCCTACCCGCGCGAGTACCTCGAGGTCGTGCTCGACGAGCCCGGGCACCTGCCCTCGTGAGCACCTTCGTCCTCGTCCACGGCGCCTTCCGCGGCGGCTGGGCGTGGCGACGGGTGCGCCCCCGGCTGATCGCGGCCGGGCACGACGTGTACGCCCCGACGCTGGACGGCGACGCGGCCGGCCTGGCGACGTGGGTGGACCAGGTCGTCAGGCTCCTGGAGTCCGAGGACCTCCTCGACGTGGTGCTCGTGGGGCACAGCCAGGGCGGCGTGGTGGTCCGCGAGGTCGCCCTGCGCGTCCCCGGCCGGCTGCGCCGGATGGTCTACCTCGACGCCGCGGTGCCCGACCCCGGCGAGCGCGCCGTCGACGTCGCGCCCGCCCCGCCGGACGACGCCCTGCTGCCGCCCCGCGACACGCTGATCCCGCCGCGTCCCCTGAGCGCAGGCGGTGATCTCGACGAGGCCACGACCGCCTGGCTCAACGAGCGGCTGGTCCCCACTCCGTTCGCGCCGTCCCTCGATCGGGCGTCCACCGACGAGCCGACCGTGCCTGCGTCGTACGTCTTCTTCGCGGACACGCCGGCGGCGTACCCGAGTGAGACCACCCGGGCGCGCCTCGACGCGCGCGGCACGCCGTACGACGTCCTCGACGGCGGGCACGACGGCCCGCTGACCCGCCCCGACGTGGTCGCCGACCTCCTGCTGCGATCCGCAGCGCCGCGCCTGGTGGTCGGCGCTCCCATCCACCCCGCGACCCCGACGAGAGGAACGCCGTGAGTCTCCGCGACCGGAGGGACTTCCTGGCCCGCTCCGCGCTCTATGTGCCCGGCAACGACGAGGCCAAGCTCGAGCGCATCCTGGAGCGCGGCGCCGACGAGATCATCATCGACCTCGAGGACGCCGTCGCGCCCAAGGAGAAGGACCGGGCACGGGACATCACCCGGATCTGGCTGCACGACCTGCCGGTGCTCGACAGCGTGGGCGTGTGGGTGCGGGTCAACCCGGGCCAGCTCCGCGAGGCGGACGTGCGGGCGATGGCCGGGGCGCCGGCGCTCACCGGGTTCGTGGTCGCCAAGACCGAGAACGTCGACGAGCTGCACGACCTCGACCGGTTGCTCGCCTCCGTCGGCTCGACCGCCGGCGTCGTCCCGCTGCTGGAGAGTGCGCGCGCCGTGCTGAGGGCGAGCGACATCGCCCTCGCCCCGCGGGTCCGCCGGCTCCAGGTCGGGGAGGCCGACCTGCGGGCCGACGTCGGCATCACCGCCGGCCCCGACGAGCGCGAGCTCCTCTACACGCGCTCCCACGTCGTCCTGGCCTCGGCCGCCGCCGGCATCAGGCCACCGATCGCGCCGGTGTCCACGAACTTCCGCGATCTCGACGCCTTCCGGGCCTCGACGGTCGAGCTCGCCCGGCTCGGCTTCGTCGGCCGTGCCTGCATCCACCCGGGGCAGGTGGCCGTGGCCAACGAGGTCTTCACGCCCGCGACCGACGAGGTCGAGGCGGCGCGACGGCTGGTCGGCCGTTGGGAGTTCGCCGGGGCCGGTGTCGCCGTCGACGACGACGGCCGCTTCGTCGACGAGGCCGTGGTGCGCCAGGCCCGGCTGGTCCTGGCGCGGGCCAGGAAGTAGCGGGCTCGCTGCTTCCTGCGGGCTGGGACGGCGGACGGAACGTCGAATTAACAGGGACGTTCCCGAAAACCCTCGGCAAACGCGGAGATATCGTATATCTTCGCGTGAGATGTAGACCACATCGGTGGCGGTGTGGTCGATCCGAGGAGGATTAATGCGTTTACGCAAGCTCGCTGGCCTGATGGTCGGCGCCGTGACGGCAGGTGTCGTGTCCCTGCCCGCACTGGCCGCGCCGGCACAGGCCGCGCCGTCGACCGAGACGGCGACCCAGGCGCTGTCCTGCACGTTCAACTCGTTCTCGATCGACTACGACGCGGACCTGACCGCGTCGGTCGACGGCACCGCGGTGACCGCTTCGCTCGCGGAGCAGTTCACGCCGGGCATGCCGGCGTTCGTGACGGTCTCGAAGCTGAAGCTCGACCTGGCCACCACGATCGACGGTGAGGCGGTGACCCTGACCGGGACCGACACCTACTCGCCGGCGCGCGCGGGCAACACGTCGTTCGACATCCCCGCCCTCAGTGGCACCCGCACCGGTACGGCGGACCCCGAGACCGTCGAGATCACGGGCGCGACGTTCACCATCACCGCGATGGGGAACGACAGCACGGTGCCCTGCGTGACGGTGGCGCCGGAGCCGACCGAGCTGACCGGGACGCAGGCCCTGTCCTGTGCCTACCAGAGCTTCACGATCAACTACGCCGCGGACCTGACCGCGTCGGTCGACGGCACCGCCGTCACCGGTGTGCTCGCCGAGGCGTTCACGCCGGGCATGCCCGCGTTCGTGACGGTC
>NZ_DATJTA010000020.1:0-8227 GCF_035503875.1 Nocardioides sp. | reverse complement strand
GGCGGATCGGGTGGTCCATGCGAGCCTCCGAGAGCTCAACGACGGGGTGGGTTCGTGTCTCGATTCTACTCGAACGTAAGTTCGATTGCCCCTCGTCTTCCACAAGGCCGACTGTCGGCTCACGGGGTTTCGAGGCTCGCTCCGCTCGCACCTCAACCAGCGTCGGGTCGGCGCCGATCGCACCCCAACCAGCGTCGGGTCGGCGCCGCTCGCACCTCAACCGGCGCCGGGGTCGGCGTCGCTCACGCCCCGGCCACCGGTGGCCGCCGACGGATCAGGTCGTCGTCGCGCGCGTGATCACCCAGCCCACCGCGCTGGCGACCACGGCGGCGCCGGTGAGGAACCAGAACAACCCCGCGGGGCTCCACGACATGAGCGCCGGGGTGACGAGCGCGAAGCCGGCGGCGGCGGTCCGCGCGAGCGCGATGGTGGCGCCCTGGAAGGTGGCGCGCAGGTCGGGTGCGACGAGCTCCTGGCTCCAGACCTTGTACAGGCCTTCGCCGACGAAGGGATACGCCAGGGCGTACATCGTGAAGGCGACGAGCGCCACCAGCAGGGGCTCTCCCCCGCTGAGCGCGAGGACGAGCTGGGCGCCGACGAACAGCGCCGCGCCGGCGGGGAACACCCGCGGCCGCCACGGACCGTCGGCGATGACGCTGAAGATCAGGGTTCCGACGAGGCCGACCACGGTGACGGCGAACGCGATGGCCGTTGCGGTCGTCTGGCCGGCACCGCCGACCACCACCAGGAAGTAGGTGCGGAACGAGCCGAACGTGTTCGAGACCAGGGTGAAGACGAGGTAGAAGACCGCCACCAGCGCGAGCAGCCGGCGGCTCCCGCCGTGTCCTGCCGCCGACCCGTCCGACGGCGGACGATCGGGTGCCACGGCCCCCACCGGCACGCGCACCGTGCGCATCACGCGGCGCCGTACGACGAGGGTGCCGAGCGCGGCCACCGCCAGGGTCGCGAACGCCACCCGGATCCCGCTCAGGCCGTACGGCGAGACCGCGAGCGCCAGCGCGGTCGCCAGCAGGACGCCGATCGTCCACATCACCTGCGTCCGGGCGACCATCCGGCCGCGCACCCGAGCGGGCGCACGCTCCGCGACGAGCGCGATCGAGGAGGGCAGGTCCGCCCCGGACGCGACGCCCAGCACGACGACTCCCAGGACGACGACGGACGAGGACTGGGCGGTCGCCAGGACCACGGCGCCCGCGGCGTAGAGGGCCACCGTCCCCGCGAAGATCCGCGCCCGGCCCAGCCGGTCCGCGGCCCGGCCGCCCAGCAGCGCGCCGACGGCGATGAAGAGGGTGAAGGAGGAGCTGATGGCGCCGACGCTCCAGTCGTCCAGGCCGAGGCCCGTCCGCCACAGGGGCAACGCCGCGCCCACCGTGATGATCGCGGCGCTGTCCAGGAGCGACGCCATCCCCGCCGCGAGCGTCAGCCGCGCGATCGCCGGCGACCCGGTCCCCGTCACCCCGGCGCCCGGCCGGAGCACGCGATCACGGCTCGCCGGCACTGACGGTCGAGCCGCGGACGACCAGCTCGGGCGCCAGCTCGACCTGGGGACGCGGGGCGTCTCCCGGCCGCCGCTCTCCCCCGGCGACCTCCTCCAGCAGCAGCGTGGCGGCCATCTCGCCGAGCCGCTCCTGGGGCGTGTGGATCGAGGTCAGCGGTACGGCGGCGAGGCGCGCGAACTCGATGTCGTCGTACCCGATGACGGCGATCTCGCCGGGGATCGACAGGGACCCCCGCAGCCCGCCGCACAGGCCCATCGCGACCAGGTCGTTGACGCCCAGGAGGGCGTCGGGCAGGTCCCGGCGGGGACGCTGCAGGAGCTGACGAGCACTCGCCTCCCCGGCGTCGACCGAGCGGGCGGACGACCACACGACCTCGACCGTCGCATCGGGGTGCTCGCGGACCGCGGCGGTCACGCCGGCGAAGCGGTCGGCGATCTGGCTGAGCTCCAGGGTGTCGGTGACGAAGGCGAGCCGACGTCTTCCAGTGGCCAGCAGGTGCTCGGCAGCGAGCCGGCCGCCCGTGACGTGGTCGATCGACACGGAGGTCTGCTCGGGGCTGCGGGCGCGCTGGGCGCAGATCACGCTGGCCATGCCGCGTGCCCGCAGGCGGGCCAGCGTCGGCTCGATGTCGGTCACCGGCGTGATCACGACGCCGGTGACGCGCTGGCGCTCGAAGAGGTCGAGGAACTCCCTCTCGCGGGCGGGGTCGCCGCCATCGACGGCGGACAGCAGCTGCATGCCGGCCGCCGCCAGTCGCTCGCTCATCGCATTGGTGATCGCGGGCGTGCGGGCGCTGGCGAGCTCGTAGGAGATGTAGCCGACGACCGGGTTGCGGCCGCGACGCAGGCTGCTCGCGGCGCCGTTCGGGGAGAAGTTCAGCGTCTCCATGGCCGACCGGATGCGTTCTCGGGTCGCGGCGGACATCCGCTCCGGGTGGTGGAAGTAGTTCGAGACGGTCGCGGCCGAGACCTCCGCCAGAGCGGCGACGTCACGGATCGTCGGCGAGTCAACGGGTCCGGCCATGGCGCGCCCACGGTACCCCGGGGACGCGACCACGAGGGAGTCTGCGAGCAGGGCGACGGGCACGGACGGTGGCTCCTCGGCACGGGTTCGGACTGGCGGACGCGCGGGACGGGGTCCCGGAGCTGTCGCCCCGGGACCCCGCCTGCGATCAGGTGTCGGTCAGCGGCGTACCGCCGTGACCCGGACCCGGTCGACGGACCGCTTGAAGGAGGCGTTGCCGACGTACACCGCGCGGACGACGTGCGTCCCGCGACCCAGCCGCAGCTTCACCCGTGCCCGCCCGTCGTCGAGCGCGACCCGGCGCACCGTCTTGCCGTCGACGCGCAGCTCGACCCGGCCCTGCGGGACGCGTCCCGCGGCGGCCTTGACCCGGACGCCGACCGTGAACGGCTTGCGGGCCGTGACCCGCCTCGGTGCGTTGACGTTCGTCTTCGTCGCGACCGCCACCGTGCCGGTGCTCCCGGTCACGGGGCCGACCGGCGCCGAGGTGGCGCGCCCCGGAGGCAGGTCGCCGGAGGTCGCGGTCACGGTGACCGTGAGTCGCGTCCCGACGTCCGCCGCGACGGGGACGTACGTCGCCGCGGTGGCGCCGCCGATCGGAGCACCGTTGCGGTTCCACTGGTACGCGAACCGGAGGTTCCCGGTGTCCCACGTGCCCGGGGTGGCCGTCAGGGTGCGGCCGACGACGGCCTGGCCCCGCACCGCCGGCGCCGAGGTGTTCACCGGCGCCTCGTCCTGCGTCGGTACGCCGCCCGCCCGCTCGAGCTCGGCCGCCAGCGCGGCGCCCTTCTCGGCCAGGTTGGTGCGGACGTAGCCCGGCACGCCCGTGCCGAGGGCCGCGACGGCGTCGTTGAACTCCTCGACCGACGCGAGGGCCTGGTCGACCGACCCGTCGGTGGCGTACTCCAGGGCCGTGACGACGAGACCGCGCAGCTCGGCGGCGTCGACGTCGGACAGGTTGCCGTTGGACTCGTAGGTGTCGAGCTGGTCCACGATGTCCTCGAAGGAGACCCGCGGCGAGGTGAACTCGAACGAGCCCGCACCGACCGAGTAGACGGCGTACTCACCGTCGACCCGCTCGTACGTCGCCCGCGTCGGCGTGGTGAGCGCGCGCCGGCCGCCGGTCGGCACCCACACCTCGGCGGTCGTGTTCGCCGGCACGGTGACCTTCATCGAGAACCGGCCGTCGGTCCGCTCCCAGTCGATGCTCGCGGTGCCGTTCGGGAGGATCCGGTCGGTCTGGGCGTGCTGCACGTCGCCGACGGGCTGCGGCTTGAAGACCAGCTTGTCGCCGGCCTGCGCGTCCGCGGCCTCCTTCAGGCCGGCCACGCCGCCCTGGAACCACTCCTCGATCTGGATGAGGATCATGTGGTTGCTCGAGTCGCTGCGGGTCCACCGCTCACCGATGGTCGTGAAGCCCTCGGGGTTGCGGGGCGTCGACTGCAGGAAGTAGCCGTAGCTCGGGTAGCCGTCCTGCTGGACGACGTCCCACAGCACGTCGGCCCGGTCGGCGTCACGCAGCACCCGCACCAGCGGCGCGAGACCGATGTGTCCGGCCTCGATGTGCGGCCCGCCGTTGCCCGACGGGTCGAAGCCGTAGATGTGGTCGACCAGGTAGTCGAGCACGGCCTCGCGGTGCTCGGCCGGCACCAGCCCGGCGTCGAGCGCGAAGGCCTGGGCGGCCTGGGTCGCCCCGGTCTCCGTCGTACCGTCGGGGCTGTAGAAGCCGCCCTCCTCGTTGAGGTACTTGGCGTTGAACGCGCGGCGGATGTCGTCCGCGAGCCGCTCGTACTCACGCGCCTCGGCCGAGCGGCCGAGCGCTCGTGCCATCTCCGCCATGTGGTGGATGGTGAGGTAGTAGCCCCAGGTGCCGGTGATGCCACCGTCGGTGTTGTTGACGCTCACCCAGTCGGACAGGGCGGCCGTGACGATGTGCTCGTTCGCGCCGGTGCCCGCCTTCTCGCGGCGGATGTAGTCGACGAAGTCGACCATGTTGTCCCAGTACTGGTCCATCAGGTCGGTCGCGCCGTAGTGCCGGTAGAGGAAGTAGGGCACCAGGATGATGCCGTTGCCCCAGTTGATCTCGTCGCCGAAGCGGCCGGTGTAGCCCCAGTCGTGGACGGGGGTCTTCAGCGCGACGTTGCCGAACATCGGGCTGTCGGCGCGCGATTGCCCCTCGACCAGGTGCCGCATGTGCACGCGGAGGTAGGACCGCAGGTCGAAGTTGGACAGCAGGCCCTGCATCGGCGCGGTGTAGTCGGCCGGGTAGGACTGCTTCTCGCGCCCCGGGCAGTCGGTGAACGTCGACATCATGTTCGAGGTGAACGAGTACCGCGTCATGTGGTGGATGCGGTTCATCCGGGCGTTGGAGCTCTGGAAGTCACCCGACATCGGGATGTCGGCGTGGATCTCGTGGCCGGTGATGAGCGACGCGTCCGGGGTGACGCCCTCCGGGAGGCCGGTGACCTGGACGTACTGCATGCCGAAGTAGTTGAACTTGGGCTTCCAGGTCTCGCCTCCGGCGGCACCGGTCGCGATATAGGAGTTGAACAGGTCGGCGCCGCGGCCGCCGGGGCCGAGCGAGGACTGGTTGACGGTCCCGTTCGCGTTGAGACCCTCGGCCGGGAACATCTTGACGACGGTGCCCGCCGGGACCTGCGGCAGCGTCAGCTCGGGCCAGCCGGCGAAGTTCTGGCCGAAGTCGAAGACCCACGTCCCGGGGACCGGGTTGGTGACCTTCTTCGGCACGAAGGCCTGCATCTCGCGCATCACCTCGCTGTCACGGGAGACGAGCTCGGTCGCCAGGTTCGGCGGCGGGGCGATGCCGGCGGCGGTCCAGTCCATGGCCGATCCGTCGCGGCGGGTGGCCGCGGAGGTCAGGTCCGTACCGGGCTCGTTCCACCCGGCCTGCTCGCGGCGGGCGTCGTAGTCCTCGCCGGCGTACCACGCGGTGGTGGTCGTCGGGCCGGACGCGACCTGCCAGTCGCGGTCGCTCACGATCGACTCGGAGGAGCCGTCGGTGTAGTCGACCTCGATCCGCGCGATCATCCGCGGCGTGACCGCGGCACCCGCGCTCGGGTCGCTCGCGGCGATGTTGTTGCCGGAGCCGGTGACGACCGCGCCGGCGGCGTGGGCGGCGCTCAGGCCCGGGGTGAAGGTGATGCCGGTGCCGTCGACACCGGCCGTGCCGATCGCGGTGATGACCCGCGACTCGAGCCGCTCGCCGCCGTCGCCGGTGTCGATGTTGACGGTGCCGCCGACGTGGTAGTTGGCGACGTCGCTGACCCTGACGGTGGTGGCGCCGGCCGCGACGTCGGCCGCCAGCGTGCCCGTGCCCTTGAGCTGGCTCTGCCACCAGGCGTACGGCGAGGTGCGCCCCACGGCCGGGTTGTGGACCGAGCGCCGGACGTACGCCGTACCGGTGCCGAGCTCGACGCCGACGGTGTTGTCGCCGGCCTCGAGCTCCTCGGTGATGTCGTAGGTGCGGTACTCGGTCGACAGCTGGTAGTTGGTGTTGCCCGGCGCGAGCACCTCGTCGGTGACCTCCTCGCCGTTGACGGTCGCGTGGTGCAGGCCGACACCCGAGAGGTAGAGCCGCGCGTCGGCGAGCTCCTTGCCCTCGGGCACGTCGAACTGGCGGGCGAAGATCGGCAGCGGGTCACCCTCGGCGCGGCCGGCCTCCTCGATCCACTCCGCGTCGCCCCACTCGTCCTGGTCGAGCAGGCCGACGGAGAACGTCGAGGGCTCGCTCCAGCCCGAGACCCGCTGGTTCGCGTCCCAGACGCGGACGCGCCAGGCGACCGAGTCCCGCGACTCCAGGGCCGGGCCGAAGTCCGCCGAGATGGCGGCCTTCCGCACCCGGCCAGTGTCCCAGATCAGGTCTCCGGCCTCGAGCGCGGAGACGGACGAGGCCGCCTCGATCTCGTACGCCGTCTGCCGGTCGAGCGGACAGGTACCGGGAACGGTCGGGTCGTAGCAGGCGTTGCGGCCGCTCAGGTCGGCCGTCATCCGCCAGGCGAGCGTCGGCCGGGCGTCACCGATGCCGAGCGGCTCGTCATAGCGCCCGTTCACGCTCAGGTCGACCACGTCGACGGTCATTTGGGCATCGGCTGCCGCCGCCTGAGCCGCTGGCGCAGTCGTCAGGGCCTGGGGCATGCCCAGCAGCAGGGCCAGTCCGAGGGGGACGGCCGCCGTTCGTGCAGTTCTCGGCACAGCATCTCCTCTTGCCAGCGGGAGCTCGCAGCTCCGCTCGGCGACGCTTGAAGCGTCGACGTGACGGGCGTCACGCGACGTGAATCGTTTCACGAGATTCAGGGAGAAACAACGGTCCACGGACAAGCTGGCGCAATCCCGCCATCCCCGCTCGTCCGCCGTCAGATGGGCCGCAGAACGCGGATCCTGTGAGGGAGGTTCACCCCGACGGGCGCATTGACGACGACCGACAGCGGCGCGCACAATGCCGATCTGCATGTAAACCGTTTCACTGCCGGCTCGGCGCGGTGCCGAACGGCTCGGAGGGAGTTCGCGATGGCAGACCTGGGGCGAGGCGCGCCGGTCACGGTGTCGACGTCGGGGCTCGCTGGCGAGCCGGATCCCACGCTGGTGTGCGCCCTCGCCGAGATCGCTCGCGGGCGCTCGGTGCCGGCGGCGGCCGCCGCCTGCCACATCTCGGCGCGGTCGCTGCACCGCCAGCTGCAGGCGGCGAAGGCCACGCACGAGGCGGAGTCGACCGTCCAGCTCGTCGTGAAGTTCGTGCGGGCCGGGCTCATCTGAGCGCGGCCCCGGAGGCCCGCGTACCCTCCTCCCGTGACGCACGAGGGCCACACGGTGCTGCAGGTGCCGGTGCCGGCGCTCGAGCCGTTCGTGCGGGAGCGGCACGCGTTCTACGACCCGGGGTTCGTCTCCGAGGACCCGGCGTTCGTGCACGCGCACATCACCGCACTGGGGCCGTTCCTGCCGGCTCCGACGGCCGACGACCTGGACCGGGTCGCCCGGGTGGTCGCGAGCACCCCGCCGTTCGACGTCGTGCTCGAACGGATCGCGACCTTCGCGGACGGGATCATCCACCTGGTCCCGGACCCGCTCCGGCCGTTCCAGGACCTGACGATGCGGCTCTTCGAGGCGTTCCCCGCGTGCCCGCCGTACGCCGGGCGGTACGACGAGGTCCTCCCCCACCTCACCCTCGACCTGCGCTCGGCGGACGTGAGCGAGGAGTCGACCCGGGTCGCGCTGCAGCACCTGCTCCCCGTGTGCTGCCGCGCCGACCGGCTCGACCTGGCCTGGTGGCAGGACGGCGGGTGCCGGCTGCTGGGGTCCTGGCCGCTCGGAGGTTGAGCGGCAGATTCCCCGGTTCACCGGTGAAACTGGACGTTCCCAGGCAGGCGGATTCAGCTGGTCGAAGCAACACCGACTGATGGAGGTGTTGTGGTGCCGAGGAAGCGTGTGCCGGACGTGGTCCGGTCGAGGTTCTTCGATCTGGTGTGTGCGGGGTCGTCGTTGGCAGCGGCGGCGGTCGAGGTTGGCGTGGCGAAGCAATCGGCGTGGGAGTGGTGGGGTCAGTCTGCTCCGGTGACGTTGGAGCTGACTCAGGGCAGGAGCGGTGGTCTCACGCTGCGTGCGGGCGTGGATCCGGGCGTGGATCCGGGCGTGGATCCGGGTGTGGATCTGGGCGTAGATCCGGGCGT
>NZ_DATJTA010000019.1:0-61861 GCF_035503875.1 Nocardioides sp. | reverse complement strand
CGGCAGAAGTTGCCGTCAGGTCTGACCGCAACTTCTGCCGACTCGACGGTTAGTAGCCGGGGAAGACGGCGCGGAGCTCGTCCAGCGTCACGTGGCCGCTCACGCTCACGCCCGCGTCGTACGGCGGACGCAGCCGGCCGCTGAGCAGCCGGATGACCGCCTCCTGCGGGCCGTCGAAGGCCGCCCCCGCGACCACCGGGCCGGTCGTGACGCTCACGGAGTCGCCGATCGCCAGGCCGCCGCCGGGGATGTCGACCGTGACCGGTCCGGAGACCTGGTCGGGCCGGCTGGAGAACGTGAGCATGAAGCCCAGGTCGCCCGCGATCAGCTCGAGCAGGATCGCCGCGGCCTCGGCGTCGAGGCGGGCGGCGGGATCGAGGGCGACCTTGACGTCCCAGGCGTGGTTCGCGACCTCGTTGAGCCGCATACCGACCGCCACCAGGAGCGGCACCGGTGCGGGCAGGAAGCCCATGTCGACGCTCAGGCCGGCCTGCTGCGGGGGCGTGAGCGACTCCAGCGTCGCGAGGTAGGCGGCGTCGTGCTCGACGTACGCACTCGCCTGCTCGCCGGGCTGCGAGCCGTCCCAGCGCGCCCACACCGTCTGGTTGTCCTCGTCGTCGTACGGGAGCCCGGCGGCCGCCGCGATCGGCTTGCGGCTGATCTCGGCGCCGCTGCCGAGGTGCGAGAGCACCTGGGCGACGGTCCACTCCGAGGCGCCGCTGGGACCGGCGAGCTGCTCTCCGGTCAGCGTCGGCACCAGCCGGGCGAGGTCGTCGTGGTGGGCACGCAGGGAGGCGATCGTCCGGTCGAGGAGGAGGCTCATGCGAGCGACGGTAGCGCCTTGCGGCTCTCCAGGACGCCGTCCGCGACGCCGTACGCCACGGCCTCGGCGGCGGTGAGGACCAGGTCGCGGTCGGTGTCCTCGCGCAGCCGGTCGAGGTCCTGGCCCGTGTGCCGAACCAGGATCTGCTCCATCTCCGAGCGGAGTCGGACGATCTCCTTGGCCTGCAGCGCCAGGTCGGGCAGCGTGCCCTGGCCGCCGCCGGACGGCTGGTGCAGCACCACCCGCGCGTGCGGGAGGACCATCCGCTGCCCCGGCTCCCCCGCGGCCAGCAGCACCGCCGCGGACGATCCCGCCTGCCCGATGCAGGTGGTGCCGACGGGCGAGCGGATGAACTGCATCGTGTCGTAGACCGCCAGCATCGCCGTCACCGAGCCGCCGGGGCTGTTGAGGTACAGGTTGATCGGCGACTCCGGGTTCTCCGACTCCAGGTGCAGCAGCTGGGCGATCACCACGTTGGCGACGCCGTCGTCGATCTCGGTGCCGATGTAGACGATCCGGTCGGTGAGCAGCCGGCTGTAGATGTCGACCGCCCGCTCGCCGCGCACGGTCTTCTCCACGACGCTGGGGATCGTGTACGTGCTCATCGCGCCAGCCCCATCCGGTTGGCCGGGTACGACGGCGTCACGTCGGCGACGTCGGCCAGGATCGCGTCGACGAAGCCGTAGTCCAGCGCCTCCTGCGCGGTGAACCACCGGTCGCGGAGCGCGTCACGCTCGACCTTCTCCACCGGCTGGCCGGTGTGCTCGGCGATCAGGCCGATCATCACGTTCTTCGTGTGCTCCAGGTTCTCGGCCTGGATCTCGATGTCGATCGCGGTGCCGCCGATCCCGGCCGACCCCTGGTGCAGCAGCACCCGGCTGTGCGGGAGGGCGAACCGCTTGCCCGGCGTACCGGCCGAGAGCAGGAACTGGCCCATGCTCGCCGCGAGACCCATCGCGAGCGTGCTGACGTCGTTGGGGATCAGCCGCATGGTGTCGTAGATCGCCAGCCCGGCCGAGACCGAGCCGCCGGGCGAGTTGATGTAGAGGCTGATGTCGCGGCGCGGGTCCTCCGCGGACAGGAGCAGCAGCTCGGCACAGAGCCGGTTGGCGATGTCGTCGTCGACCTGCTGGCCGAGCACGAGGATGCGCTGGTGGAGCAGCCGGTCGGCTGCGGAGGGCGTGAGCGTCGAGGTCATGCGCCCAGCGTGGTCCGGCGTACGACGGGTTCCCAGCGATTCCGCTCCCGGCGGTTCTGCTCCGGGCGGAGACGCCCCCTAGGCTCGGGGACGTGATCGAGCTCCGCACCCCGACCCAGATCGAGCAGATGCGCCCCGCCGGGCGCTTCGTGGCCGATGTCATCACCCGGCTCGCCGAGGTGGCCGACGTCGGGGTGAACCTGCTCGAGTTGGACGCCGTCGCCCACGAGATGATCCGCGAGCGCGGGGCCGAGTCCTGCTACCTCGACTACCACCCGTCCTTCGGTGCCTCGCCGTTCGGCAAGGTGCTGTGCACCTCGGTGAACGACGCGGTCCTGCACGGCCTGCCGCACGACTACGTGCTGCGCGACGGGGACCTGCTCAGCGTCGACTTCGCCGCGAGCGTCGACGGCTGGGTGTCCGACTCCGCGCTCAGCGTGGTCGTCGGCACCCCTCGCCAGGAGGACCTGGACCTGATCGCCACCACCGGACGCGCCCTGGACGCGGGCATCGCGGCGGCGACGGTCGGCAACAAGATCGGCGACATCTCGGCCGCCATCGCCGGCGTCGCCCGGGCGGCCGGCCTGCGGATCAACACCCAGTTCGGGGGTCACGGCGTCGGCCGCACGATGCACGGCGACCCGCACATCCCCAACGACGGCACGGCCGGCCGGGGCTTCAAGCTGAAGGCGGGCCTGGTGATCGCCATCGAGCCGTGGTTCCTGCACAGCACCGACGAGATCTACACCGACGCCGACGGCTGGACGCTGCGCAGCGGCGACGGCTCCCGCGGCGCCCACATGGAGCACACGGTGGCCATCACCCCGGACGGTCCGCTGGTGCTGACCGCCCGGGGCTGAGGGTTACGCGTACTTGACCTGCAGGTCCTTGATCCCGTTGACCCAGGAGTGGCGCAGCCGCGCCGGTTCGGCCAGGCGGGTGATGTCCGGCGCGTGGTCGGCGAGCGCGTCGAAGATGACCCGGATCTCCTGGCGGGCGAGGTTGGCGCCCAGGCAGTAGTGGTTGCCGTGGCCGCCGAAGCCCAGCTGGGGGTTGGGGTCGCGGAGGATGTTGAAGGTGAACGGGTCCTCGAAGACCGTCTCGTCGAAGTTCGCGCTGGAGTAGAACAGCGCGGCCCGCTGGCCCTTCTTGAACTGCACCCCGCCGAGCTCGACGTCGTTGAGCGCGGTGCGCTGGAAGACCGTCACCGGCGTGGCCCAGCGGACGACCTCGTCGATCATCGTGGCGGGCCGGTCGCGCTTCCAGATCTCCCACTGCTCGGGGTTCTCGAAGAAGGCGTTCATCCCGTGGGTGATCGCGTTGCGGGTGGTCTCGTTGCCGGCCACGGCCAGCAGGATCACGAAGTACCCGAACTCGTCGTCGGTGAGGCCGCGCTCGCCCTTGTGCGCGTTGATCAGCTTGGTGATCAGGTCGTCGCGCGGGTTGGCCTGCCGGTCGGCGGCGAGCAGCATCGAGTACCCGAGGATCTCGGCGGCGGCGATGTCCTGGTTGCCCGCGTAGTCGGGGTCCTCACCGGCGAGCATCTGGTTGGACCAGTCGAAGAGCTTGTGCCGGTCCTCCTGGGGTACGCCGATCAGGTCGGCGATCGCCTGGAGCGGGAGCTCGGCCGCGATCTCCTCGACGAAGTTGCCGGTGCCGCGCCCCACCGCGTCCTTCACGATGGAGTTGGCCCGCTGCACCATCGTCTCCTCGAGCTCGTTGATCGAGCGCGGGGTGAAGCCGCGGGAGACGATCTGCCGGGTGGTGGCGTGCTCGGGCGGGTCCTGGTTGATCAGGATCACCCGCTGCAGCTCGATCTGCTCCCGGCTCATCGCCTCGGGGAAGCGGATGATCGCGCCGTTCTCGGCCGTCGACCAGTTCTTGCTGTCCTTGGAGATGGCGGCGACGTCCTCGTGCCGGGTCACGGCGTAGTAGCCGGTGCCGGACTCCGGGGCGAAGCCGCTGCGCCAGGTCTCGTCCTGCTCGATCCAGACGATCGGCGCGTGCTGCCGGGCCGCCCGGAACTCGTCGTGCGGGATCGCCCGCTGGATCACGTCCGGGTCGGTGAAGTCGAACCCCTCGGGGAGGACGTCGGTGGTGGTCACGTCTGCTTCCTTTCGCTGCGGTGTCCGAGATGCCGGAGGTGCGTGCGTCACCGGTAGGCGACGCGGAGTTCCTTCACGCCGTTGAGCCAGCCGCTGCGCAGCCGGACCGGGTCGCCCAGCGGGCGGATGTCGGGGGCGAGGTCGGCGATCGCCTTGAAGATGAGGTCGACCTCCAGCTTCGCGAGGTTCGCCCCGATGCAGTAGTGCGCCCCGTGCCCGCCGAACGCCTGGTGCGGGTTCGGGTCGCGCATGATGTTGAAGGTGTGCGGGTCCTCGAACACGTCCTCGTCGAAGTTCGCGCTCGCGTAGAGCAGCCCGACGCGGTCGCCCTTCTTCACCGGTACGCCGCCGACCTCGACGTCGTTCAGCGCGGTGCGCTGGAAGACGGTCACCGGGGTGGCCCAGCGGATGATCTCGTCGACCGCCGTGGCCGGCCGCTCGCGGCGGTAGAGCTCCCACGCCGCGGGGTCGTGCATGAACGCGTGCATCCCCCAGGTGATCGCGTTGCGGGTGGTCTCGTTGCCGGCCACCGCGAGCAGGATCAGGAAGAAGCCGAACTCGTCGTCGGTGAGGCCGCGGCCGTCGACGTCGGCGGTGACCAGCTTGGTGATGATGTCGTCAGCGGGGTTCTTGCGGCGCTCGTCGGCGAGCGCCATGGAGTAGGCCAGGATCTCCATGAAGGCGATCATCTGGTCGCCCTCGACCTCGGGGTCGTCGTACGACATCATCTGGTTCGACCACTCGAAGAGCTTGCCGCGATCCTCCTGCGGCACCCCGAGCAGGTCGGCGATCGCCTGGAGCGGCAGCTCGGCGGCGACGTCCTCGACGAAGTTGCCCTCGCCCTTGGCCACCGCCTCCGCGACGATCGTGCGGGCGCGCTCCTCCAGACCGTCGTGCAGGGCGTTGATCGCGCGCGGCGTGAACGCCCGCGAGACGATCTGGCGCAGCTTGGTGTGGTCGGGAGCGTCGTGGTTGATCAGCAGGAAGCCGGTCTGCTCGCGCTCCTCCTTGGTCATCTCCGGCGCGAAGCGGATGATCACGCCGTTCTCCTGGGTGGAGAAGTTGGTCTGGTCCTTGGAGACCGCGGCGACCTCGGCGTGCTTGCTGAGCGCCCAGAACCCCTCGTGGTCGGGGAAGCCGCCGCGAGCGGCCTCGTCCTGGGCGACCCAGGAGACCGGCGCGGTACGGCGCAGGGCGAGCAGCTCCTCGTGGGGCACGCGCTCGCGCATCACGTCGGGATCCGTCGGATCGAAATCGAGCGGTACGGAGCTCGGCGTGGAGGCAGTGGTGGTCACCCTGACAGCCCTTCTGATCTGGAACAGGTTCTAGTGGTCCACGTTACATACTCTCGGTACGTCCTGCCAAGGAGACTTGTCGAGGAACGAGAACCTGTTCTACTTTCTGCGCCATGGGCACTCCTGTGATCGTCGACGCCGTCCGCACTCCCCTGGGCAAGCGCAAGGGCTGGCTCGCCGGCGTGCACCCCGCCGTGCTCCTCGGATTCGCCCAGTCGGAGGTGCTGCGCCGGGCCGGGGTCGACCCGGAGCTCGTCGACCAGGTGGTCGGCGGCTGCGTGACCCAGGCCGGGGAGCAGTCCAACGACATGGTCCGCCGCGCCTGGCTCCACGCCGGCCTCGCGCAGCGCACCGGCGCCACCGCCGTCGACGCCCAGTGCGGCTCCGGCCAGGTCTCCGCCCACCTGGTCCACGACATGATCGCCGGCGGGTCGATCGACGTGGGCATCGCCTGCGGGGTCGAGTCGATGTCCCGGATCCCCCTCGGCGCCAACGTGCCGGCCGGCATGGGCGACCCGCGTCCCGACGACTGGTCGATCGACATGCCGAACCAGTTCGAGGCGGCCGACCGGATCGCCCGCAACCGCGGCCTGACCCGGGCCGACCTGGACGCCTTCGGCCTCGCCTCGCAGCAGAAGGCGCGCGTCGCCGTCGACGAGGGCCGCTTCAAGCGCGAGATCGCGTCGATCGAGGCCCCCGTGCTCGACGAGCACGGCCAGCCGACCGGGGCGACCCGCACGGTCGACACCGACCAGGGCCTGCGGGACACCACGCTCGACGGACTCTCCGGCCTGCGCACGGTGCTCCCCGACGGCCTGCACACCGCGGGCACGTCCTCACAGATCTCCGACGGCGCCTCCGCCGTCCTGCTCATGGACTCCGACAAGGCCGACGCCCTCGGACTGAAGCCGCGGGCCCGGATCGTCACCCACTGCCTGGTCGGGTCGGACCCGTACTACCACCTCGACGGCCCCATCGACGCGACCACCCGCGTCCTCGAGCGCACCGGCATGGCCATCTCCGACTTCGACCTCTTCGAGGTCAACGAGGCCTTCGCCTCGGTCGTCCTGTCCTGGGCCGGCCAGCACGGGGTGGACCTGGACCGGGTCAACGTCAACGGCGGCGCCATCGCCCTCGGTCACCCCGTCGGCTCCACCGGCACCCGGCTGATCACCACCGCCCTGCACGAGCTCGAGCGCCGCGACGCCTCCACCGCACTCATCTCCATGTGCGCCGGCGGTGCGATGGCGACCGGGACGGTCATCGAGCGGATGTGAGGGCGCCCGACCAGGCGCCGGATGCCGGCTCAGGCCCCGTAGACCGGCTCCGGCGCCGGCGCCTTGGCGAGCAGGGCACGCAGCGCCGGCCCGACCTCCGGAGCGGACCAGCGGGCACCCAGGTCGTGGGCCGGACCGTGCGCCCAGCCGTTCTCGACCGTGATCTTGCCGCCCTCGATCTCAATGACCCGACCGGTGACGTCACCGGCCTCGACGGAGGCGAGCCAGGCCACGATCGGCGAGTTGTCCTCGGGCAGCGCCATGCCCGAGGTGTCGAAGGCGCCCTCGGTCATCCGGGTGCGGGCGACGGGGGCGATCGCGTTGACGGTGACGCCGTAGCGGCCCAGCTCCTGGGCGGCGACGAGCGTGAGCCCGGCGATCCCGGCCTTGGCGGCGGAGTAGGTCCCCTGGCCGACCGAGCCCTGCAGGCCGGCGCCGGACGAGGTGTTGACCACCCGGGCGGCGCGCTCGCGTCCCGCCTTCGACTCCGCGCGCCAGTAGGCGCCGGCGTGCCGGAGCGGGGCGAAGTGGCCCTTGAGGTGCACCCGGATGACGGCGTCCCACTCCTCCTCGGAGGTGTTGACCAGCATCCGGTCGCGCACGAACCCGGCGTTGTTGACCAGGATGTCGAGCCCGCCGAAGGCGTCGATCGCCTGCTGCACCATCGCGGCGGCCTGCTCGAAGTCGGCGACGTCGGCCGTGTTCACGACCGCCCGGCCGCCCGCGGCCTCGATCTCGCCCACGACCGACTCGGCGGGCGTCTCCCCCGTGTCCTCGCCGGCGAGCGAGACGCCGTAGTCGTTGACGACCACGGCCGCGCCCTGGGCGGCCAGCTCGAGCGCGTGCGCCCGGCCGATCCCGCGGCCCGCACCGGTCACGATCGCGACGCGACCCTCGAGGAGCTTGCTCATGAGTTTCCTTCCGAACCGACCAGGAGGCGGGCGAGTGCCCCGCCGCGGGCAACGCCACCACGTTTCGCCGCTCCCCGGGTAGCCCCGTCCGACGGAGCGGGACGCTTCGCCCGATCCCGCTCACCTGGACTCGGACGGCCCGTCCCCGCGGCGCGGCGTACCTTGCCCGGGCTCGCACCCGGCGCATCGCCCGTGACTGGGCACCACCATCCTTCGCACTTTTCAGAGCACTCGACATGCTGCACGTAAACCAAGCAAATGTTAGGTTGGGACCTATGGCGATCACCTCCGAGCTGCGGGACGACGGCATTCGCGTCGTGACCATGGCGCACCCCCCGGTCAACGCGCTCACCGTCCAGGGCTGGTTCGACGTCGCCGCGGCGATGGACGAGGCCTCCCGGGACATGGCGACCAAGGTGGTCGTGCTGCGGGCCGAGGGCCGCGGCTTCAACGCCGGCGTCGACATCAAGGAGATGCAGAACACCACGGGCTTCGACGCGCTGATGGGCGCCAACAAGGGCTGCTACGCCGCCTTCAAGGCGATCTACGAGTGCGCGGTGCCGGTGGTCGCGGCCGTCAACGGCTTCTGCCTCGGCGGCGGGGTCGGCCTGGTCGGCAACGCCGACTGCGTGGTCGCCAGCGACGACGCCTTCTTCGGCGTCCCCGAGGTCAACCAGGGCGCGCTCGGCGCGGCCACGCACATGGCCCGCCTGGTCCCCCAGCACCTGATGCGCACGCTGTACTTCACCGCCCGCACCATCAAGGCCAGCGAGCTCGTCCAGCACGGCAGCGTCCTGGAGGTGGTCCCCCGCGACCAGCTCGACGACGCCGCCCTGAAGGTCGCCGGCGAGATCGCCGCCAAGGACACCCGGGTGATCCGCGCCGCCAAGGAGGCGCTGAACGGGATCGACCCGATCGACGTGAACAAGAGCTACCGCTTCGAGCAGGGCTTCACCTTCGAGCTCAACCTCTCGGGCGTGAGCGACGAGCTGCGGGACGCCTTCGCGGGCACCCACAAGGCTGGGGAGAGGACCCACCAGTGAGCACCGGACCACGCGACAAGCAGATGACCATCGCCGAGGTCGTCGGCTCCCTCGAGAGCGGCATGACCATCGGCATCGGCGGCTGGGGCCCGCGGCGCAAGCCGATGGCGCTGGTGCGGGCGATCCTGCGCAGCGACCTCACCGACCTGACCCTGGTGACCTGGGGCGGCGCCGACGTCGGCCTGCTGACCCGGGCGGGCAAGGTGCGCAAGCTCGTCTACGCCTTCGTCTCCCTCGACTCCGTGCCGCTGGAGCCGAACTTCCAGAAGGCGCGCCAGGAGGGCACCATCCCCGAGATCGTCGAGCTCGACGAGGGGATGTTCCAGACCGGCCTGCGCGCGGCGGCCCAGCGGCTGCCGTTCCTGCCGATGCGCACGGGTCTGGGCTCCGACATCCTCGTCAACAACCCCGACCTGAGGACCGTCACCAGCCCGTACGACGAGGGTCACGGTCACGAGGAGCTGGTCGCGGTCCCCGCCCTCCGGCTCGACGTCGCGCTGGTGCACCTCAACCGCGCCGACCGGCACGGCAACGCGTCGTACCTCGGACCGGACCCGTACTTCGACGACCTCTTCGCGATGGCCGCTGACAAGACGTACCTCAGCGTCGAGCAGATCGTCGACACCGCCGGGCTGACCGTCGACACCCCGGTGCAGCGGCTGCTGCTCAGCCGGATGCTGGTCGACGGGGTCGTGGAGACCCCGAACGGCGCGCACTTCACCACCTGTACGCCCGACTACGAGCGTGACGAGAAGTTCCAGCGGGCCTACGTGAAGGCCGCGTCGGGCACCGACGAGGACTGGGCGGAGTTCAGCGCCCGCTTCCTCGACGGTGACGAGGAGTCCTACCAGGCCGCGGTCGCGGCCTTCGCCCAGGAGGCCGGCAAGTGAGCGACGTGACCCGAGCAGACGTGTGCGCCGCAGCGATCGCGGACGCGTTCAAGGACGACGGCGAGATCTTCGGCAGCCCGATGGGGCTGCTGCCGATGCTGGGGGTGCGGCTGGCCAAGCTGACCAGCAACCCCGACCTGGTGATCTCCGACGGTGAGTCGCTGTTCCTCGCGGGCGTCCCGCCGCTGTTCGCCAAGGCGGACGTGGTCGAGGGCTGGATCCCGTTCCGCAAGGTCTTCGACGTCGTCGCCCACGGCCGGCGGCACGTGATGATGGGCGCGACCCAGGTCGACCGCCACGGCAACCAGAACATCTCGGCGATCGGCGACTTCGCGAAGCCGACGCGGCAGCTGCTCGGCTCGCGCGGCGCCCCCGGCAACACGGTGAACAACCGGACGTCGTACTGGGTCCCCCGGCACTCCCCGCGCGTCTTCGTCGAGCGGGTGGACGTCGTCTCCGGCGTCGGTCCCGCGCTGGCCAAGGAGGCGGGCCCCGCGGCGACCCGCTTCAACGACATCCACCGGGTGGTCAGCAACCTCGGGGTGTTCGACATCGGCGGTCCCGGCGACACGATGCGGCTGCTGAGCGTGCACCCCGGGGTCACGGTCGACGAGGTCCGCGAGGCCACCGGGTTCACCCTCGACGTGCCGGCCGACGTGCCGACGACGCGGGAGCCGACCCTGGAGGAGCTGATCCTCATCCGCGAGGTGCTGGACCCGAAGGGCCTGCGCTTCAAGGAGGTCCCGGAGCCGGAGGCCGCGTCGTGATCGACCAGCTGCTCCGCACGCCCCTGACCGAACTGGTCGGGATCCGGCACCCCGTCGTCCAGACCGGCATGGGCTGGGTCGCCGGTCCCCGGCTCGTCAGCGGTACGGCGAACGCCGGCGGCCTCGGCATCCTGGCCAGCGCCACCATGACCATCGACGAGCTCGAGAAGGCGATCGTCGAGGTCAAGGGCCGCACCGACCGGCCGTTCGGCGTCAACCTGCGCGCCGACGCCGGCGACGCCCAGGCCCGCTGCCAGCTGCTGATCGACCACGGCGTGAAGGTGGCGTCGTTCGCGCTGGCTCCGAAGCCGGAGCTCATCGCGCGCCTGAAGGAGCACGACATCGTCGTGATCCCGTCGGTCGGCGCCCCCAAGCACGCGGTCAAGGTCGCCTCCTGGGGCGCCGACGCCGTGATGATCCAGGGCGGCGAGGGCGGCGGGCACACCGGCGCCGTGCCGACCACGCTGCTGCTGCCGACGGTGCTCGACAGCCTGAGAAGTGTGGGGAGTGAGATTCCCGTCATCGCCGCCGGCGGATTCTTCGACGGCCGTGGCCTCGCGGCCGCCCTGTCGTACGGCGCCGCCGGCATCGGCATGGGCACCCGCTTCCTGCTGACCCGCGACTCGGCCGTTCCGGACGCGGTCAAGGAGCTGTACCTCACCTACGGCCTCGACGGCACCGTGGTCACGGCGAAGGTGGACGGGATGCCGCACCGGATGCTGCGCACCCGGCTGGTCGAGGAGATCGAGGAGACCAGCGCGGTCAAGCGGCTCGGGCCGACCCTGCGCCGGACCCTGGAGTTCAAGCGGTCCAGCGGCATGTCCTGGCTCGAGCTGGCCAAGGACGGCCGGGAGATGAAGAAGAGCCAGGGCCGCTCGCTGGCCCAGATGGCCCTCGCCGCCAACACCCCGACGATGCTCAAGTCCGGCCTGGTCGACGGCGACACCAGCGCGGGCGTCCTCGCCTCCGGCCAGGTCGTCGGCGTGCTCGACGACCTGCCGAGCTGCGAGGAGCTGATCGACCGCGTCGTCACGAGAGCCGTCGAGGAGCTGCGCCGCGGGGCGTCGTACCTGATCTAGGTCGAGGTCTAGATCGAGCCCTGGAAGACCAGGCCCCGGCCGACGACCCGGTAGCCGAGCCGCTCGTTGACGTCGATCATCCGCGCGTTGGACTCCGCGTTCCACGTGTCGATCGTCTCGACCTGCGGCTCGGCCTCGGCCAGCCAGCGCAGCATGTCGGTCTTCAGGAGCTGCCCGAGCCGGTGCCCGCGGTGGGCCGCGACCACCGACGTGTCGTGCTGCTCCGCGAGCGCCGGGCGCTCACCCTCGACCGCGACCACGGACTGGCCGGCGAGCTCTCCGTCCGCACGGCGTCGGGCCACGAGGCGGTACATCCGGTGCCCGCGCGCGGCCTGGGCGGCGTCGTACGCCGCGATCCGCTCGGGTGGGAAGACGCTGTCCTCGATGTCGAGGTCGTCGGTCGGGGCGTCGTTGATCGCCGCGGTCATCACCGCGAGTGCCGGGAGCAGGTCGGGCGGGCTGCAGCCGGCGATCCGGAGCAGCTCGTAGTCGCCCGCGTGCGCGAGCGCTTCGGCGTGCGCGGCGGCCAGCACGTCGCGGTCGAGGTCGGCGAGCCACTGGCGGCGGTTGACCTCGACCGACTTCTGCTCGAGCCCGTGGCGGGTCGCGAACGCGACCGCTGCCCGGGACTCCCACCCCCCGATCCCCAGCGACGTGCGGCCCTCAGCTCGTGCCCGGTCACGGAGGGCAGCGAGCACGGCACTGCCGTACCCCCGTCGTCGGTGGCCGGGAGCGACGTTCACCTCCACCCAGGCGACGTGTCGGTTGTCGTACTCGCTGACGGCGTACTCCCCCGCCGCCACCGGCGATCCGCCCACGCGCCCGACGAACCCGACCGACGGCTCGCCGTCCCAACCATGGGTGAGCTGGCCGACCGCCTCGTGCGGCGTCAGCGGGTGCTCCCAGGGCGAGTCGGCGGCGCGGACGGCGTTCGTGACCGTCACGTAGTCGTCGACCGCGGCCGCGTCGCCGGGGTCGACCTGGTCCAGGATCATCCGTCGAGCATGCGCCCCGCACCCCGGTCGCCGCATCCGTTTTCCGGTCGTCTCCGGGGGTGGGCGGATGCCGTTCCGCGGCCCGGTGCGGCGTAGGCTCGGGGCATGACTCAGCAGCAGGCGCCGCGCCGTCGCCGGCACCTGATGGACCCCGACAACCCTCGTCCGGCTCCGCCGCCGCCCGGCAGCAAGGCCATCGAGGGCGTGCAGAAGTGGGTCCTGTCGGTGCTCCTCGCCACCACGATCCTGCACCTCTCCGCGGGACTCGTGGTCTCGGCCGCGTTCGTCAACGAGAACAACGACCCGGCCCGGATCGGGCTCAACGTGATCGCCGGCGCCTTCGGCGTGATCGCCGTGGCGGTCGCGCTGATCATCCACCGCCGACCGATCGCGACGCCCTGGCTGCTGCTCGGGCTGATCCCCACCGTGGTCGGCCTCTACATCTGCTACGGCTGAGCCTGCTCCGGCGCCAGCGCCCGGCGCAGCGCGTCGACGAGCTCCGCGTCCATCCGCTTGACCACGGCCGCCTCCCGCGCGATGGCCGACCCGTGCACGGTTCCCGGGAACGAGTGCAGCTCGACCGAGACCCCGGCCTGCAACAGCCGCAGGGCGTACCCGATGCCCTCGTCACGCAGCGGGTCCAGCTCACAGGTGACGACGTACGCCGGCGGGAGCCCGCTGAGGTCCTCGGCGCGGGCGGGGGCGGCGTACCGGTCGGCCTCCCCGGAGCCGAGGTAGTACTGCCAGGACAGCGCCGCCTGCGGCCGGCTCCACATGGGCGTGGCGGTGAAGGTCCGCATCGACGGGGTGTCGAGCCGGTCGTCGAGCTCGGGGATGCCGAGCGCCTGGAAGCACAGCGCGGGCCCGCCCCGGTCCCGGGCGAGCAGCGCGGTCGCCGCGGCCAGACCACCCCCGGCGCTCTGACCGTGGACGGCGACCCGCGCGGCGTCGACGTCGTCGCGGGCGGCGAGCAGCTGGAGCGCGGCGTAGCAGTCGTCCAGCCCGGCGGGGTACGGGTGCTCGGGCGCCAGCCGGTAGTCGACGCTGGCCACGACCGCCCCGAGGGTGTGGCACAGCTCGACCGCCAGCCCGTGCTCCAGCTCCAGACCACCGAGGCAGAAGCCGCCGCCGTGCAGGTACAGCAGACCGGGGAGCTCGCCCGTCGCGCGCCGGGGGCGGTAGAACCGCACCCGCGCCGCCTCACCGATGGGCTGCTCGCTGGTCTCGACCAGCTCCTCACCCGGGACCGGCCCCTCGGGCACGAAGCCGTCGAGCATCGCGCGGGCGCCCGCGAGGTCGGCCAGCGACTCCGTCATGTCCGGCAGCAGCGCGACGATGCCCGCCAGGTCCGGGTCGAGGGTCGGGAAGTCGGCGGGGTCCATGGGTCTCCTCGGGTGGCTCAGGTCAGGGCAGGGACGAGGTAGGTCTGCAGGTAGTCGCGCACCGACGCGCGGTCGTCGACGTCGACGGCCACGCCCGGGACCGCGACCAGCGAGATGACGACGCGCAGGATCCACTCGGCGGCGCCCGCGAGGTCGAGGTCGGCACGGACCTCGCCGGTCTCCCGGGCCAGCTCCAGGTGGTGCTCCCAGAAGCCCGCGAGGCCCGGGACGATGTCGTCGGTGAAGGTGCCCATGACCGACGCGAACGCATCCGGCTCGCGCTCCCTCAGCTCCAGGGCCAGCGGCCCGAGCGGCGAGTCGCGCGACATCACGACGGCCTCGGCCACCTTGGCGGCCATCCCGTCGGCGCTGCCCACCCGCTCGTGGGCCTCGGCCCAGAACGCCTCGTCCCGGCGGATCAGGGCGGCAGAGAGCAGGGTCGCCTTGTCGGGGAAGTGCTTGTAGAGCCCGGCCCGCGACACGCCCGCCACCTCCGCGACGCCTGCGGCCGTCGTACGCCGGATGCCGTCGCGGCGCAGGCACTCCTCAGCCGCGTCGAGCAGCCGGTCCCTGGTGCTCCGGCTCATCGCAGCACGAAGTCGGCCAGGTCGGCCGTGCGGGTCCAGGCCCAGAAGTCCACGATCCGCCAGGGGCTCAGCACGTGCACCTCGCCGTCGTCGTTCGTGTAGTAGTTGTGCTCGATGTGCGGCGAGGCCCAGACGGTGGCGCGCAGCTCGGCCTGGCAGCGGTCGTACCACTCGTCGTACCGCTCCCGGCGCGGCTCCAGCGAGCGCAGCCCGCCGTCGGCGAGCGCGGTCAGGCACTGCACGACGTAGCGGACCTCCATCTCGGAGTTGATGATCAGGCTGCCGCCGCTGGCGAGGTTGGTGCCCGGCCCGTAGAGGCAGAAGAAGTTGGGGAATCCGGGCACCGTCATGCCGAGGTAGGCACGGGGACGGCTGCCCCAGTGCTCCCGCAGGTCGATCCCGTCGCGGCCCGTGATCCGCATCGGCAGCAGGAAGTCGTTCGCCCGGAAGCCGGTGGCCCAGACGAGTACGTCGGCCCGGTGGAACCGGCCCTCGGAGTCGACGACGCCGTCCGGCTCCAGCCGCTCGACCCCGGCGCGGACCAGCTCGACGTCGCTGCGCTGCAGGGTGCGCAGCCAGCTGCCGTTGTCCTGCAGCGTGCGCTTGCCGGTGGGTGGGTAGTCGGGCAGCACCTTCGCCAACAGCTCGGGATCGTCGGGGACCTGACTCTCGATCCAGTCGGTGAACATCATCCGGGCGAGGTCGTTGGCCTCGCTGACCGAGCGCTCCTGCGGCTCCCACCCGGGGTCGACCCGCGCCGCGACGAGGCCGGTGTCGCAGCCGGGGTAGAAGATCAGGAAGCGGTACCAGCGTGCGTAGAACGGCAGGTGCCGCAGCGCCCAGCGCACCCCCGGCCCGACCTCGGCGTGGTAGTTCGGGTTCGGGAACATCCACTGCGCGCTGCGTTGGAGGACGGTGAGGCGGCCGACCTGCTCGGCGATCGCCGGAGCCACCTGGAAGCCGGTGGCGCCCGCACCGACCATCACCACGTCCTTGCCGGCGAGGTCGACGTCGTGGTTCCAGCGCGCCGTGTGGAACGAGGGACCGTCGAACCGCCCGGGTACGTCGGGCACCGCCGGGCGGTTGAGCATGCCGACCGCGGAGATCACGGCACGCGCCGTCAGCGTCTCGCCGGTGTCGAGCGCGACCGACCAGGTGCCGGACGCGTCGTCCCAGGTCGCGCCCGTGACCTCGGTCGACCAGCGGACGTGGCGGCCCACGTCGTACTTCTCGAGGACGCGCTGGAAGTAGCCCTGCAGCTCGGGCTGGCGGGAGAAGAACTCCGTCCAGTGGTCCGAGCCCTCGAACGAGTAGCAGTAGAAGTGGTTGCCGACGTCGACCCGGGCGCCCGGGTAGGTGTTCTCCCACCAGGTCCCGCCGACGCCGGGGTTCTTCTCGACCACGGTGTAGGGGAACCCGGCCTCCTGCAGCCGGATGGCCGCGAGCAGGCCGGACATGCCGCAGCCGATGACCACCACGGGCAGGTCGGCGGCCGTGGACGGATCGGCGGGCCGGGTCGCGGCACGCTCGTCGGCACCGTCGAGCTCCATCTCCTCCAGCAGCATCGGGACGTACTCCGCGCCCACGTCCTCACAGGCGACCCAGTCCATCATCCGCTTCAGCAGCTCCGGGCCGACCGGCTCGGGCTCGGGGCAGCCGCGGTCGCGCCAGTCGCGGATCACCGTGAGGGCGAAGGCCCGGGCCTCGGCCTGCGCCTCGGGCGCCATGAAGCCCTGGACCTCGTTGAGGAACAGGCCCTGGGGGCGCAGCGGCCCGGTGAGGATCCGCTCGCGGACGGCGGGATCGTCGCTCATGTGCACGCACGAGAGGAGCAGCGTGGGCACCGAGACGTCCTCGAGCGCGGCGGCGATCGCCTCGTCGCTCATCTCCTCGACCGTGAACCGCCGGCCGGCGTGGGGATTCCGCATGCGGCATTGGTACACACTTGTGCGGATCTGTCTACCGCCCCTAGCGTCCGGCCATGCGAACCGTCGTCATCGAGGGCCCGGGCTCCGTCACCGTCGAGACCCGCCCGGACCCGACCCTGCCCGGACCGGACGGCGCGATCGTCCAGGTCGAAGCCACCTCCATCTGCGGGTCCGACCTGCACTTCTACGACGGGGACCTGCCCCTCTACCCGGTCGCGGTCGGTCACGAGGCCGTCGGCCGGGTCGTCGAGGTCGGACCCGACGTACGCCGGTACGCGGTCGGCGACCGGGTCCTGATCTCGTCGGTCGCCGGCTGCGGCGCCTGCGACAGGTGCGCACTGGGCGACCCGGTGACCTGCGTGCAGGGGGGCAAGGTCTTCGGCGCGGGCGAGCTGGGTGGGGCGCAGAGCGACCTGCTCGCGGTGCCGGCGGCCGACTTCCAGCTGCTCGCCGTCCCGGAGGGGATGAGCGACGAGGCCGCGCTGCTGCTGACCGACAACCTCGCCACGGGCTGGGCCGGCGCCCAGCGGGCCGACTTCGCGCCGGGCGCGACCGTGGTCGTGATCGGCCTGGGCGCGGTCGGGCAGTGCGCCGTCCGCGCGGCGTACGCCCTCGGTGCGGGGCAGGTGCTCGTGGCCGACCCGGTGGCCGGTCGCCGCGACCGGGCGGTCGCCGCGGGCGGGATCGCGATCGACAGCCCGACCGTCGAGGCCGTGCTCGAGGCGACGGGCGGCCGCGGGGCCGAGGCGGTCATCGACGCGGTCGCCCTCGACGCCACGCTCGACGACGCCTTCGGCGCCGTGCGCGCCGGCGGCACGGTCTCCGTGATCGGCGTGCACGACCTGGCGCCGTACCCGCTGCCGATCCTGGGGGAGCTCTTCCGCAGCGTGACCCTGCGGATGACGACCGCCCCGATCCAGGGCACCTGGCCCTCGCTCGTCCCACTCATCGGGAACGGGCGGATCGACACCACGGGGATCTTCACCCACGAGTTCGCGCTCACGGACGCCGCCGCGGCGTACGCCGCCGTCGCCGCCCGGACCGCCGACTGCGTGAAGGTCCTGATGCGTCCCTGAGGGTTTCCCGGGGATCGTTGCCGAACGTTCATCTCGCGTGGAGGACCCGTAACCAACCGGTGACCTCGTGGTCGATAGGTTCTGCCCATGACCGACATCGAGGTGACCGAGACCGCTCAGGCCGACACGACCTCCGAGGCCTTCCCCGAGGGCATGCTGGCCAACCCGACCCGCGTCCGGATCTGACCCTCTGCGCGACCCGTCACTTTCTCGGCGGTTCTCGCGGCGTGTCGTCGCAGGGTTGACGGCTCGACCCGCGGTTTCGGCGTACCCGAATCTGGCCTATCCCCCCGCTCGGGCAGCCGCTAGGTTCCGCCCATGCGCTTCCTGATCCTCGGCGCCGGCTTCGGCGGCCTCGAGCTGGCCACGACCCTGTGCCGCGAGCTCGGCCCCGACGCCGACGTCGTGCTCGTCGACCGCGCCGACGGGTTCGTGTTCGGCTTCTCCAAGCTCGACGTGATGTTCGGCCGTGCGCCCGCCGAGCACGTCCGGCACTCGTACGACGACCTCGCGCGCCCCGGTCTGCGTTTCGTGCGAGCGACCGTCGAGTCGATCGACCCGGAGGCGAGACGGGTCGAGACCGATGCCGGCTCCTTCGAGGCCGACGTGCTGGTGGTCGCTCTGGGAGCCGACCTGCACCCCGACGCGACCCCGGGGCTGGTCGAGCACGGTCACGAGTTCTACACGGTGGACGGGGCGTTCGCCCTGCGGGACGTGCTCGCCGACTTCCCCGGCGGCGACGTGGTCGTCGCGGTCACCTCGACGCCGTTCAAGTGCCCGCCGGCGCCGAGCGAGACGGCGCTGCTCGTCCACGACCTGCTGCGGCGACGCGACCTGCGCGCGAGTTCGTCGGTCTCGCTGGTGATGCCGCTCGGCGTACCGATCCCGCCGTCGCCGGCCGCCTCGCAGGCACTGCTGCGCGAGTTCGCCGAGCGCGGGATCTCCTGGCGCCCCGGCGCTCTCGTCCGCTCCCTCGAGCCGGGCAGGGCGATCCTCGGGGACGGCTCGTCCCTGCCGTTCGACCTGTTCCTCGGCGTACCCGTCCACCGCGCGCCCGCCGTGGTCGTCGACGCCGGGCTCACCGAGGACGGCTGGATCCCCGTCGACCCGCTGACCCTGCGCACCCGCTTCGAGGACGTGTACGCCGTCGGCGACGTCACCAGCGTCGGCACCCCCAAGGCGGGCGTCTTCGCGGAGGGCCAGGCCGCGGTCGTGGCGGCGCAGCTCGTCGCGCGGGCCCGCGGCGCCGCCTCGGACGTGTCGTACGACGGCCGCGGGATCTGCTACCTGGAGTTCGGCGACGACCAGGTGGCCAAGGTGGACGTGACGTTCCTCAGCGGCCAGGCCCCCGCCGGTGACCTGGTCGGCCCCTCGCGCGAGCTCGCCGCCGACAAGGCCGACTTCGGCGCCTCGCGCATCGGTCGGTGGTTCGGCCGGGAGTGGAACCTCTGACCCGTCACTTTCTCGGCGTCTCTCGCGGCGTGTCGTCGCAGGATCGACGGGTCGGCGGCGTCCTGCTCAGGCCCGCGGCTGCGGGGTGTGCGGATGCTCTGGGTCGGCCGCGAAGATCCGCTCGTAGATGTCGTAGATCAACCCCGCCTTGCGGTTGTTGTAGAGCATCACGTCGGTGAAGCCCTCGCCCGCGAGCGAGCACTTCAGGTCGGAGTACGCCGCGAGGTCGTCGGCATGCCCGGTGAGCCAGTCGCGAAACGCCACGTGACGCCGCGGCTCGGCGGCGCCGGGGTTCCAGACGTGCAGGTTGGTCCGAGGGTCCGCGAGCCGGAGGCAACGGTGCTCGGGCTCGCGCACGGTCAACACGAACCCCGCGGCCGCCAGCGCAGGCAGGTAGTCCTCCTCGCGCTCGGTGTCGGCCACCGTGACGCTGACGTCGATGACCGGCTTCGCGTGCAGCCCGGGCACCGAGGTCGAGCCGATGTGGACGATCTCCTGCACGCGCTCCCCCAG
This sequence comes from Nocardioides sp., assembly GCF_035503875.1. Taxonomy (GTDB): domain Bacteria; phylum Actinomycetota; class Actinomycetes; order Propionibacteriales; family Nocardioidaceae; genus Nocardioides. Next base: position 42,540 of record NZ_DATJTA010000019.1, on the reverse strand, counting down.
CGCCTGCTCGACCAGCCGCCGGACCTCGTCGTACCGCGCCGGCCAGGCCGGGTCCGGCGGCACCACCTCGATCTGCTCCGGCACGTGGGCCCGCACCCGCGCCTGCGCGATCTCCTCCTCGCTCGGGACGTCGTACGGCCGCCAGAGGGGGTGGGTGTCCATGCCGGCGAGCCTAGTCGTGGCGCGACCCGTCACTTTCTCGGCGAGCGGGCCAGGGTCAGGAGGTGGTCCGGTACTTGCCCTGGAAGAACAGCAGGGGGTCGGTGGAGTCGGAGGTGGCCAGGTCGAGGACCCGTCCGATGACGACGTAGTGGTCGCCGGCCTCGTGGACGGCGTGGATGGTGCAGTCGACGTGGGCGAGGGTGCCGGCCAGGACCGGGGAGCCGGTGTTCTCGGACGGGGTCCAGTCGACGCCGGCGAACTTGTCGATGCCGCGGCTGGCCATCGTGTTGGACAGCTCGGCCTGCTCGGCGGCCAGGAAGTTCACGCAGAACCGTCCGGAGCGCTGGATCAGCGGCCAGGCGCGGGAGGTCTTCGCGGGGATGAACAGCACCAGCGGCGGGTCGAGGGACACGCTCGAGAACGACTGGCAGGTCATCCCGACGGGCTCGCCGCCGCTGATCGAGGTGACGACCGTGACGCCCGAGGCGAATCGGCCGAGCACGTCGCGGAAGCGCCGGGCGGCAGCCTGGGCCTCCGGGTCCTCGGCGACCTCGACGTCCTCGCCGGGGCGCAGCTCGAAGTCGTAGCCGGCGTCGCCGAGCCAGGAGCTGATCAGCTCCGGGCTGGGCCACGTCTCGCGCGCGTCCGGGGACATCCCGTCGGGGATGTCGGGGACGTCCGGGATCTCCGCGCTGGCCCCCGAGCTCACGGTCTCGACCCTCGCCATCCGTCCCTCCCCTACTGACCGCCGCCGAAGTCGTGACCCCAGTACGACACCGCGGTCGACTCGCGAGCCACCCACCGGGCGTCGTCGACGGTCATCCCCTCGGTGCCGAACTCCACGTCGAAGCCGCCGGGCGAGCGGACGTAGAACGACACCATCTCGTCGTTCATGTGCCGTCCGAGGGTCGCCGACAGGGGCGCGCCGTGCTTGCGGACCCGCTCCAGCGCCCGGCCGACGTCGTCGAGCCGGTCGACCTCCAGCATGATGTGGACGCACTTGGACGGGTTCGGCATCGGCAGGAACGCCAGCGAGTGGTGGCGCGGGTTCACCCCGAGGAACCGCAGCCAGATCTTCGAGCCGGGCTCCTTGCCGACGAACTCGCCGGGCATGCTCATCGAGTCGCGCAGCCGGAAGCCCAGGACGTCGGTGTAGAAGCGCAGCGCCTCCACGTCGTCGAGCACGGGCAGCACGATGTGGCCCATCCCCTGGTCGCCCGTCACGAAGGTCGCGGCGTACGGCGTCACGACGGGGCGGGACTCGTAGGTGATGCCGTGGAACAGCTCGAAGACGTTGTCCCACGGGTCGCGGAAGCGCACCAGCTCCTGCACCCGGCGCTCGTCGAGCTCCTCGCGGGTGCCTTGCTCGTAGGCGACGCCGGCCTTCTCCAGGTGCTCGCGCGCGTCCTGCAGCGCCCGGTGGTCGGCGAGCTCCCAGCCGACGCAGTCGAGCTGGTCGACGTCGGAGGGGACGACGACCAGGCGCGCCGACACCTCGTCGATGCGCCAGTACTGGTGCTCGGGGTTCGGACCGCGGCCCTTGGCCAGGCCGAGCACCTTCCCGGCGAAGGTGTCCCACTGCGTCAGGTCCGTGGAGGCGACCCGGACGTACCCCATGGACTTGATGTCGATCGTCACTGCGAAGCCTCCGGTGATCGAGCCTGTCGAGATTGGGTGTGGCGGGCCAGGAACGCGGTCGCGACCTCGGCGAACTCCTCCGCGGCCTCGATCTGTGCCCAGTGCCCACAATTCGGGAAGACGTGCAGGGACGCCTTCGGGATGAGCTTCAGCGCGACCATCGCCCCGTCGAGCGGGTTGACCCGGTCCTCGCGGCCCCAGGTCAGCAGCGTGTGCTTGCGCAGTCGGTGCGCCTCGCGCCAGAGCATGCCGTCCTCGGCGGTCTCCGGGTTCCAGAAGGACATGCCCATCGAGCGCATCGCCTCCTGCGCGCCGGGGGCCGTCGCGTCGGCGAACCGCTCCTCGACCAGCTCGTCGGTCACCAGCGACTGGTCGACGACCATCGTGGAGATGAACGCGCGCAGTGCTTCCCGGGTCGGGTTCGCCCCGAAGTCCATCAGCCGCTGCACGCCCTCGGTCGGGTCGGCGTGGAACAGGTTCAGCGAGAGCCCACCGGGCCCCATCAGGATCAGCCGCCCGACCCGGTCGGGATAGGTCAGGGCGAGGCGCATCGCCGTACCGCCGCCGAGGCTGTTACCGAGCAGGTGCACCCGCTCGATGCCGAGCTCGTCGAGCAGGGCGACGACGTGGTCGGCGGCGTGGCGGTAGAAGTTGCCGACCACCGCCGGCTTGTCGGACCCGCCGAAGCCGGGCTGGTCGACCAGCAGCGTCCGGAAATGCGACGCGAAGTGCGGCAGCGCCCGGCCGAAGTTGGACCACGCCGACGCGCCCGGCCCGCCGCCGTGCAGCATCACCAGCGGCAGCCCGCCGCCCGTGGGGCCGGACTCGCCGGCCTCGTAGTAGTTCAGGGTGATGTCGCGGGCCTTCGCGGACCGGCGCGTCGCCTCCTGGGAGAGGTCGGCCATCAGTACATCCCCGGGTCGACCTTGTGGCCGAACTCGTGGGCGCCGTACATCTGCAGCGCCCGCTCGGGGTCGTTGGCGGCGTGCACCCGGCCGGCGTGGGCGTCGCGCCAGGCCCGCTGCAGGTACGTGCCGGTGGCCAGTGCCCGACCGCCCGACGCCTCGAAGAGGACGTCGATCGCGTCGAGGGCGCGCTGGGAGCCGAGGACCTGGTCGCGGCGGACCTTCAGCCGCACGCCGAGCGGGATCTTCTCGCCACGGGCGACGTGGTCCATCTCCTCGCGGATGTTGTTGGTCAGCAGCGCCCAGGCGGCGTCGATCTCGGACGACGCCTTGGCGATCCGCACGGCGGCGAACGGGTCGAGCGACGCCTTCTCGCCGAGGTACGCCGCGCGCGTGCGCTTCTGCTGCATCTCCACGTGCTCGGCGTACGCGCCGCGGGCCATGCCGATGATCGGCGTGGTGATGGTCCCGGTGAAGATCGAGTGGAACGGCAGCTTGTAGAGGTCGGAGGTGTTCTGCTCCTGCCCGGGGCCGCGGCACTGGCCGGTCTCGCTCATCGACAGCGTGAACGCCTCGGGGATGAACACGTCGTCGACGACGATGTCGTTGGAGCCGGTGCCGGCGAGGCCGACGACGTTCCAGACGTCGACGATCGTGTACTTCTCGCGCGGGACCATGAACGTCTTGAAGTCGACGACCTGCCCCTCGGCGTTGAACACGAGGCCGCCGAGCAGCACCCATTGGCAGTGGTCGCAGCCGGAGGAGAAGCTCCACTTGCCCGAGAGCGTGTAGCCGCCGTCGGTCACGGTCGCCTTGCCGGTCGGGGCGTACGACGAGCTCAGCCGGGTCGAGGTGTCCTGGCCCCACACGGCCTGCTGGGCCTCGTCGGCGAACAGCGCGACCTGCCAGGGGTGCACGCCGACGACGCTCGAGACCCACCCCGTCGAGCCGCACGCCGAGGCGATGTCGCGCACCGCGGTGTAGAAGGTCACCGGGTCGGCCTCGAAGCCGTCGAAGCGCTTCGGCTGGAGCAGCCGGAAGAAGCCGGTGTCCTCGAGCTCCTTGATCGACGCCTCGGGCACCACGCGGAGGCGCTCGGCCTCGTCGGCGCGCTCCCGGAAGGTGGGAAGCAGGTCACGAACTCCGTCGAGAACAGCCTGGGACATGACATCTCCTGTCGTGGTGGGACAGGGGAATACTAGAACACGTTCTCGTTTTGGTGAAGCGGGCGCCCGGTCGAGGCCCGAACGCAGCTGCCGCCGGGGATCCGACAGCGGATCCCCGGCGGCAGCGGAGGTCAGGCGCCGAGCGCCTCGCGCACCCGGCAGGCGGCGGCGCGGGCCAGCGGACCGAGCCGGTCGGCGCGACCGGCGGGCACCACGAGCTCGAGAGCCGCACCGGCGGCGACCGGCGACGCGACGGCGACCAGACCGCCGCCGACGTCGCGGCACACCAGCTGGGTACGGCGGGCGCGGTGCAGCTCGGCGTACAGCTGGGCGAGGTCGGCGCCGCTGACGCGGTCGTCGACCTCCTCCGGGGTCAGCGTGGCGAGCGCGGCGCGCCCCAGCGCGGAGCGCTCGGCCCGACGTCGGGTGCCGACGCGGCCCGCACCGTCGCCGCGGCCGGCGAGGAGCACCACGTCGCCGCCGTCCAGCCGGCCGAGGTGCACCGCTCCCCCGCAGCCGGCGAGTCGCGCGAGCTCCGGTGCGGCGACCTCCTGCAGGTCGGCCCGCGGCCGGCCGGGACGCCCCCAGGTCCGGCCACGCCGGCCGAGGAGGTAGCCGCCGTCGGTGTGCGTGAGCCAGTCCAGGCCGACGAGCTGGTCCAGGATCCGGTGCGCGGTCGAGCGCGGCAGCCCGGTCTGCACCGCGACCTGTCCCAGGGTGAGTCGCCGCTCGGGATCCTCGAACACGTCGAGGATGAGGGTCGCTCGCCCCAGCATCGTCGGCAGCATCTCCTGTGGTACCGCGGTCATGCGACCCCTCTCCTCACAGCACCAGTCCCGAAACTGGAACGCATTCTAGTTTTGCGCACAGTAGCGCCCCCGGGGATCGGGAGCCAGAGGTTCGCGCGGACCCGCGGGTCGCGCGACGTACTCAGCTGTTGGCGGCCGCCTTGTCCTGCTCGGCCTTCAGCATCAGGGCGATGTCGACGAGCTGGTCCTCCTGGCCGCCGATCAGCTTGCGCCGACCGGCCTCCAGCAGGATCTTCGCTCCGGAGACGCCGTACCGCTCCGCCGCGTTGCCGGCGTGCTTGAGGAACGACGAGTAGACGCCGGCGTAGCCCATCATCAGCGTCATCCGGTCGAGCTGGCACTCCTCGGGCATCGCCGGCTTGATGACGTCCTCGGACGCGTCGACGATGGTCAGGAAGTCGATGCCGGTCTTCCACCCGAGCTTGTCGCAGACACCGACGAACGCCTCCAGCGGCGTGTTGCCGGCGCCGGCGCCGAAGCGGCGCACCGACCCGTCGATCTGGGTCGCGCCGGCCCTGGCGGCGATGACCGTGTTGGAGACGCCGAGACCGAGGTTCTCGTGGCCGTGGAAGCCCACCGTGGCCTCGTGGCCGATCTCGGCCACCACGGCGGCGACCCTGTCGGCGGTCTGCTCCATGACGAGCGCACCGGCGGAGTCGACGACGTACACGCACTGGTTCCCGGCGTCGACCATGATCCGGGCCTGCTTGGCCAGCACCTCGGGCGGCTGGGTGTGGCTCATCATCAGGAAGCCGACCGTCTCCAGGCCGAGCTCGCGGGCCAGGCCGAAGTGCTGGATCGAGGTGTCGGCCTCGGTGCAGTGCGTCGCGATCCGGCAGATCTGGCCGCCGTTGTCCTGGGCGGCGCGGATGTCGTCCTTGGTGCCGACGCCGGGCAGCATCAGGAACGCGATCCTGGCCCGCTTCGCCGTCTCGGCCGCGATCCGGATGAGCTCCTGCTCCGGCGTCCGGGAGAAGCCGTAGTTGAACGACGAGCCGCCGAGGCCGTCGCCGTGGGTGACCTCGATGACCGGCACCCCGGACTCGTCGAGGGCCTCGACGATGTCGTGCACCTCGGTCGCGGTGAACTGGTGCCGCTTGTGGTGCGAGCCGTCGCGCAGGCAGGTGTCGGTGAGGCGGAGATCCAGCCCGCTGCCCGGGTCGGTCTGGGACCAGGTGCGGGTCAGGGTGTTCAGGTCGCTCATGTCAGGCCTTCCCGGCGAGGATCGATCGGGCGATGTTCTCCCCCACCTGCGCGGCGGCGGCGGTCATGATGTCGAGGTTGCCGGCGTACGGCGGCAGGTAGTCGCCGGCGCCCTCCACCTCGACGAAGATCGACACCTTCAGCTGCCCCTGGGTCGCGGCCGACGGCTCGTCGAGCTGCGGCTCCTGGAGCAGCCGGTAGCCGGGGACGTACTCCTGCACGGCCTTCTCCATCGCGACGACCGACTGCACGATCGCGTCGCGGTCGGCGTCCGGCGAGACCGCGCAGTAGATCGTGTCGCGCATGATCATCGGCGGCTCGGCGGGGTTGAGGATGATGATCGCCTTGCCGCGCTCGGCACCGCCGATCGTCTCCACGCCCGCCGCGGTGGTGCGGGTGAACTCGTCGATGTTGGCGCGGGTGCCGGGGCCGGCGGACATGCTCGAGACCGAGGCCACGATCTCGGCGTACGAGACCCCGCCGTACGTCGTGACGGCCCGCGAGACCGCGGCCACCATCGGGATGGTCGCCTGACCACCGCAGGTGATCATGTTGACGTTCATCGCGCCGACGTGCTCCTGGCCGTTGACCGGCGGGATCACGGCGGGCCCGACCGCCGCGGGGGTCAGGTCGACCGCCCGGATGCCGGCCTCCTCGTAGCGCGGGGCGTACTCGCGGTGCACGTACGCCGAGGTCGCCTCGAAGATCAGGTCGGGGAGCTGGTCCTGCTTGAGCAGCCAGTCGACGCCCTCGTGGGTCGACTCCAGCCCCTTCTCCCGCGCGAGCCGCAGGCCCTCGCTGGCGGGGTCGACGCCGATCATCCAGCGCGGTTCGACCACGTCGGAGCGGAGCAGCTTGTACATCAGGTCGGAGCCGATGTTCCCCGGCCCGACGATCGCTGCGGTCAGCTTTGCCATGTGCTCACTCCTCGAAAGTGACGCGGAGCGGCGCGAAGCCGCTGATGGTCGCCTCGACCCGGTCACCCGGGGCGAACGGCACGAACGGGCCGAGGGCCCCGGACAGGATCAGGTGGCCGGCGCGCAGCGGGTCGCCGAAGCGCCGGGCCTGCACGGCGAGCCAGCGCAGCGCCTCGAGCGGGTCGCCGAGGCAGGCGGCGCCGGTGCCCGACGAGCGCTCCTCGCCGTTGATGGTCAGCGACATGGTGACGTCGCGGGGTTCCAGCTCGTCGAGGGTGCGGCCGTCGCGGCCGACGACGAACAGCCCACTGGAGGCGTTGTCGGCGACGGTGTCGGTGAACCCGATGTCCCAGTCGGCGATCCGCGAGTCGACGATCTCCAGCGCGGGCAGCGCGACCTCGACGGCGCCCCGGACCGCATCGAGGGTCAGGTCGGCCTCGTCGGCGGGGTCGAGGTCGTGCGCCAGCACGAACGCCACCTCGCCCTCCACGCGCGGCTGCACGAGCGTGCGCATCGAGACGGGGCCGCCGCCGTCGGCCCCGGCACTGACGTCCATGTCGCTGAGCAGGTAGCCGAAGTCGGGCTGGTCGACCCCCAGCTGGCGCTGCACGGCCTCGGACGTCGCGCCGATCTTGCGGCCCACCACCGTGACGTCGCCGACCAGGCGGGCGCGCACCAGACCCTGCTGCACGGCGTACGCCGCCGGCAGGTCGTCGGTGCCGATGAGGTCGCGGACGGGTGGGCAGGGCACGCGGGTGGCCTGGGCCTCGGCCAGGCGCGTGACAGCGGCCTGGACCGCATCCTGATCGATCACGGGACCAGAGTAGAACCTGTTACAGTTTCGCGCTATGACGACCCCCCTGCCCGAGGCCGTCGACGTCGTCGTGGTCGGAGCCGGCGCTGCCGGGATGTCCGCCGCGCTCGCCGCCGCCAAGCACGGTCTCGACACCGTGCTCCTCGAGAAGAGCGCGTACTTCGGAGGCTCCACCGCCCGCAGCGGCGGCGGTGTCTGGATCCCCGGGAACTACGCCCTGAAGCAGGCGGGTCAGGACGACCCGCTGGAGAACTCCAAGCTCTACCTGGACTCGATCGTCGGCGACGTGGTCCCCAAGGTCCGCCGCGACACGTACGTCGACCGCGGCGCCGAGGTCATGGACTTCATCCGCGAGCACACGCCGGTCCGCTTCACCTGGGTGCCCGACTACGCCGACTACCACCCCGAGCAGCCGGGTGGCCGGCCGAAGGGACGCACCGTCGAGCCGATCCCGCTCGACGCGCGGTTCCTCGGCGACGAGCTCGACCGACTGCACCCGCCGTACACCAAGGCGCCGGCGAACATGATCGTCACGCAGGCCGACTTCCGGAAGATCAGCCTCGGCATGCGCACCCTGCGCGGCCCGATCACGATGGTCAAGGTGACGCTGCGCCGCATCCTCAGCGGGCTGCTGCGGCGACGGATGTACGCCATGGGCAACGCGATCGCGATCGGTCTCCGCCAGGGCCTGGCCGACGCCGGCGTCCCCGTGCACTACGAGACCGAGCTCGCCGACGTCGCCCTCGAGGACGGCCGGGTGGTGGGCGTCCGGGTCCGTCAGGGCGGCCAGGAGCACGTCGTCCGCGCGCGGCGCGGGGTCATCCTGGGCAGCGGCGGCTTCGAGCGCAACGGCGAGCTGCGGGAGAAGTACCTCCCCCAGCCCACCTCCGCCGAGTGGACGACCGGCTCGCAGTTCAACACCGGCGGCGGCCTCCTCGCGGGGATCACCGCGGGAGCGGAGACCGACCTGATGGACGACGGCTGGTGGGGGCCGACGATCCCGCTCCCCGGCCGGCCCTGGTTCTGCCTGGCCGAGCGCAACCTGCCCGGCTCGATCATCGTCAACCAGGTCGGCAAGCGCTACATGAACGAGGCGCTGCCGTACGTCGAGGCCGTGCACGCGATGTACGGCGGCGAGGCGACCGGCGTCGGCCACGTGCCGTCGTGGATGGTGATCGACCAGCGCTACCGCAACCGCTACGTCTTCGCCGGCCTGATGCCGCGCCAGCCCTTCCCGGGCCGTTGGTACAAGGAGGGCGTGGTGCGCAAGGCGGCAACCATCGAGGAGCTCGCGGCGGAGATCAGCGTGCCCGCCGAGACGCTGCGGGCCACCGTCGACCGCTTCAACGGCTACGCCCGCACCGGCGTCGACCAGGACTTCCACCGCGGCGAGAGCGCGTACGACAAGTACTACTCCGACCCCACGGTCAAGCCGAACCCGTCGCTGCACACCATCGACCAGGGACCGTTCTACGCCGTCAAGATCGTCCCCGGCGACCTCGGCACCAAGGGCGGCCTGGTCACCGACGAGCACGCCCGGGTGCTGCGTCCCGACGGCTCCACGATCCCGGGGCTGTACGCCGCCGGCAACGTGTCCTCCGCGGTCATGGGCCACACCTATCCCGGCCCCGGGGGGACCATCGGACCCGCCCTCGTCTTCGGCTATCTTGCCGCCGAGTCCATCGCGCAGGGAGGCGCCTGATGCCCATCGACCCCGACAAGGCCATCGGCGCCGACCTCGGCTCGACCGAGTTCTCGTGGTCCGAGAGCGACGTGCTGCTCTACCACCTGGCGATCGGCGCGAGCGACCTGTCGTACACGCTGGAGAGCGCCGGGCTGCAGGTGCTGCCCTCGTTCGGCGTGGTGGCCCCGACCTTCCACGCCAGCGACCCGCCGCCGCTCGACCTGCCCGGGTGCGACATCAACCTCGCGCAGGTGGTGCACGGGTCGCAGTCGATCAGCGTGACCGGCGCGATCCCGACCTCGGGCTCGGCCCGGGTCTCGACCCGGATCAGCGACGTCTGGGACAAGGGCAAGGCCGCGGTGATCTGGCAGGAGGGCGTCGCCACCTCCCCCGACGGCGAGGAGCTGTGGACCACCCGCTCGTCGATCTTCGTCCGGGGCGAGGGCGGCTGGGGCGGGGACCGCGGGACGTCCGAGCCCGTCGTGCTTCCCGAGCGCGCGGCCGATGCGGACACGACGTACGACGTGCTGCCGCAGCAGGCGCTGCTCTACCGGCTCTGCGGGGACCGCAACCCGCTGCACGCCGACCCGGAGTTCGCGCGGGGCGCCGGCTTCCCGGCGCCAATCCTGCACGGTCTGTGCTCCTACGGCATCGTGCTGCGCACCCTCACCGAGCAGCTCCTCGACGGCGACGCGAGTGCCGTCGCGGGCTTCGGGGTGAAGTTCGCGGGCGTGGTGTTCCCTGGCGAGACGATCCGGGTGCGCGGCTGGCGCGAGGACGGCCGGATCCTCGGCTCGGCCACCGTCGCGGGCGGCGAGCGCGACGGCGCGCCCGTGCTCGGCGACGTGGTGCTGACGACGGCCTGAGTGCCCGTCGGACCTAGTCCGGCACCCGGCCCAGCACGTAGAGCCGCTGCGTGGTCTCGCCGCGGTCGGCGACGGGGCCGCGCAGGTACCACTCGACGTCGACCAGGCCCGCCGCCTCGACGAGCGCGACGATCGTGGCCGGGTCGTTACGCACGAAGTCGAGCGGCGGGACCTCCTCGTCGAACCAGCTGGTCACCCGGGTGACCTCGTCGCCGGCCTGCATCGCCAGCACCAGCCAACCGCCCGCGTCGATCGGGCGCAGCAGCGCCATCAGCGCGGCGGGCAGCTCGGACTCGGCCAGGTGGATGAGGGAGTACCACGCGAGCACCGCCCGCCAGCCCGGCGCGGTCTCGGGACGCATCAGCCGACGCAGGTCGCCGACGTCGTACCGCACTCCGGGGTGCCGTCGCCGCGCCTGCTCGACCATCTCCGGCGTCAGGTCGATCCCCCGCGCGTCGGCACCTCGCGCGGCGAGGTGGGCGGTCACGTGCCCCGGCCCGCTCCCGACCTCCACGACCGGTCCGCCGTCGGCGTGCGCGGCCACCCGGTCCAGGAGCCACCGCTCAAGCGGCAGCGCGTCGAGCTCGTCGGACAGCCGGTCGGCGTACGTCTCGGAGACGGCGGCGTACGTCGCCCGCACCCGGTCGTCCCGGGCGTCGGCTCCGTCGGCGACCGGCGACTCGCGGTCGACGGACGGCGCCCTCGTCGCGGCCCCGGCCGGAGTGGCCACCTCGCCCAGCAGGTGCACCCAGCGGGGGTCGTGCTGGCCGGGCTGGCGGGGCAGCACCTGGACGAGGCCGCGCTCCGCCATCACCGCGAGGCAGCCCTCGACGGCGCCGCGGTCGGCGAACGGGTGCAGCCGCTCGGTGCGCGTGCGCAGCTCGCCGGGCGTGTTCGGCCCCCGGAGCAGCAGCACGGTCAGCAGCGCGCGCTCCTCGTCGCCGAGGCCGAGCGCCTCGTCGAGCACCTGGTGGTACTTCAGCGTCCGGCGACCGGTGTCGGACCAGACGATCCGCAGCAGCCCCTTCTCCTTCAACCGGCGGCCGGCCTGCTCGACCGTCCGCTCGTCGTACTCGACGACGGGCTCGCGGCTGCTGGTCTGGTTGCACGCCGTACGGAGCCCGCTCAGGGAGAGGGGGTACGACGCGGGCACGGTCCGCTGCTTCTCGAGCAGCGCGCCGAGCACCCGCTGCTCCTCGGCGTCCAGGACGGGGAGGTCGTCGCTCACGGCGGTCAGCCTAGCGATGGCCCCCGGGTGGTCGAGCGGTCAGGCGGCCAGGAGAGCCAGCGACGCGAGGGAGACGAGCCAGCTGACGAAGCTGCCCACCAGGAAGTACTCGGTGACCGCATGGATCCCCGGCCCCCGTGGCTGCTCCCGGCGCGTGGCCTGGAGCTCGGGAAAGCGGAGCAGTCCCTTGGCGGCGATCACGATGCCGGCGGCGGTCACCTCGCCGGCCAGGCCGAGCCCGAGGATGATCAGCCGCTCCATCGGGCCGAGGAGCCGTCCACCCTTCAGCGCCGGCTCCGGCGCGTCGCGCCCCATCCGGACCGGGTTGGAGGTGCCACTGGCCGCCAGCACGAGTCGCACCACGACGTTGCCCGTCGAGAGCTGGACGAGGACGGCACCCGCCAGCAGGAGCGCGCGGTCCGGGTCGAGATCGGCCAACGCGTCCAGTCCGGCGCTCCCGAGCCAGTCGCCGAGGAGTCCGCCGGCCGCGGGAGCGGCGCCGGACGCGATCACGGCGGCACCCAGCGCGACGCCCAGGACGGTCAGCGGCAGCGCGGGCGGACCGGAACCGAAGGCGTAGCTGACGCTCCGCCCCCAGACGACGACGATCCCGGCCACGACAGCGACCGAGGCGAGCTCCACCGCCGAGGTCAGCCCGGCGACCGGCCCGAGGGCGAGCACGGACATCGCGCCGGCCAGCTCGGCGATCCGCGGGCGCCGCAGCAGGGAGCAGACGAGATCGGAGATGCCCAGGCCGATCAGCAGCAGCCCGAGCCAGCTCACTCCAGGTCCTCCAACCACCCCGTCGTCTGCAGCACCACCCCGATGCCGTCGCGTCGCACCCGCTGGGACACCGCCGACTCGGACAGGCCGAGCTCCGCGGCGATCTCTCGTTGGGTGCGTCCGGTCAGCAGACCACGCAGCACCGACAGTGACCGCTCGTCGAGGCCTCCCACGAGCTCGTCCCGCGCGAGCAGCGCCGACCGGAGAGCCACCGGCATACCGAGCCGAAGATCCTCGTCCTCCTCGGCGTCCCGGTACGCCGTCCTCGCCCCGCGCGTGGCGGGCCGGCCGGCGAGGTCGTGGACCGCGTCGATCGCCGCGCGCGCCGCCCACCAGCCGGGACCGTCCTGGACGCCCGTCCGAGGGTCGAGGATGCGGACCTCGCCGCGCCCGATCCCGTGGCGGACATCGTGCTCCGGAAGCAGGGCGACCCGCAGCGCGAGCACCGCGGCCGTCGCGGCGCCGATGCTCGGCAGCGCGCCCTGGTACTCGTCGCCGACGGTGATCCGCAGGTCGGCGTCCCAGCGCCGGTTCACCTCGGCGAGCGCCGTACTCAGCAGGTCGTGCAGCCGCGACCGGTCCCCCGACCTTCGCGATCCGACCACGTCACCGATGACGACGACCGGCTCGGGCTTCACCTCCGCCATATGAAGAGCATAGCTTCATTCTGTCAAACTGAAGGCATTTCCTTCATTCGCGGATCGAGCAGCTCCGAGGCCGCGCGCAAGTTCTGCCGACTCGGCGCGCAACTTCTGCCGACTCGGCGGTCAGTCCTCGGAGATGTCGAGGAGGACCTTGCCGACCGCGCCGGACTCCACGGCGTCGTGGGCGGCGGCGAGCTCGTCGAGCGGGAAGTGGTGGAGCGGGACGCCGGCGTCCTCGCCGACGCGGAGGGCGCCGTTGGAGACGGCGGCGTTGACGTCGACGGTGGCGGCCTCGAGCAGGTCGGCGCCGAGGGTGTAGAGCAGCAGGCCCTGCAGTCGCAGGTTCTTCGCGAAGGTGCCGCGGACCGGCACGGTCGCCTCGGCACCGCCGTTGTCGGCGTAGTAGGCGATCGTCCCGCGGTTGCGCAGCACCTCGGCGTCGAGCGCGACGTTCTGGGCCAGGGCGACCTCGACGACGAGGTCGACGCCCTCGGGACACAGGGCACGGATCTCGGCCGCGGCGTCGGCGACCCGGTAGTTCACCGTCTGGTGCGCTCCGGCGGCCACCGCCAGCGCGGCCTTCTCGTCGCTGCTGATCGTCGTCAGCACGGTCGCGCCGGCCCAGCGGGCGAGCTGGATCGCCGCGTTGCCGACCGCCCCCGCTCCCCCCGCGACCAGGACCGTCATCCCCGACATCGCGCCCGGTGAGAGCCGGGTGACGTCCTCGCCGGCGGTCAGGGCGCGGTGCGCCGTCACGGCGGGCACGCCGAGCGATGCACCGAGGTCGTACGACGCCCCGACGGGCAGGTGCACGACCCGCTCGACCGGCTGGACGGTGTACTCGGCCGCGGTCCCCAGCCAGCGGCCGGACTGGGCCAGCACCAGCCAGACCCGGTCCCCTTCGGCGAAGCCCGCGACGTCCGGGCCGACCGCGTCGATGACGCCCGAGCCGTCCTGGCCGGGCGCGACCTCGTCGTACGTGCCGTTCATCCCGTTCGCCCGGAACTTCCAGTCGGTCGGGTTCACCCCGCCGCGCACCATCCGCACCCGGACCTCCCCGGGACCCGGCTCCGGCAGGTCCCGGTCGACCACCCGCAGTACGCTGGAGGGGCCGGGCTCGCTGTACGTCACCGCACGCATGTTCGTGTTCGCCTCTTTCGGTTCCGGGATACGCCGTCCCTCCGAGTGACCAACCGGAGGAGCTCCCATGCTCGCACCGGCGATCCGGCCGGCGCCGGTCGGGCTCAGAGCGCCGAGGCCATCCCCGCGCACGCCCGCAGCCACTGCCGCCGGGTGCCCGCCGACAGCTGGTCGTAGGGCACCACCGAGCCGGAGACCAGCGCCGGGTCGTACGGCACCCGGTAGACCGCCCGGGTGCGCTGCTCGTAGACGTCGACCAGGTCCCGGGCGAGCTTGTCGTCGACCTGGTCCGAGGGGTCGGAGAGCACGGTCACGGTCTTGTACTTCAGGTTCTGGTAGCCCGCGTCCTGCAGGGCGTCCAGCATCCACAGCCCGCTGTAGCCGGTGTCCTCGCGGATCGTGCTGGTGACCACCAGCAGGTCGGCGGCGTCGGCGGCGGCCAGCCAGTTCTCCGCTCGCATGTTGTTCCCGGTGTCGACGAGGACGAGACGGTAGAACCGCTCCAGCAGCCGGTGCACGGCGTTGAAGTCGTCGGCGTGGATCATGCCGGTCACGTCGGGCCGCTCGTCGGAGGCCAGGACGTCGAAGTGCGCGTCGCCCTGCGAGCGCACGAAGGCCCCGAGGTCGCCGATCCGGGACTGGTAGACGTCGTTGAACCGACCGAGGTCCTCCAGCAGCTCCCGGGTCGTGTTGCGGTGCGTGCTCCGGGTGCCCCGGATCCCGAGCGTCCCCCGCGTCTCGTTGTTGTCCCAGGCGACGACCCCGCCGCCGCGGACCGTGCCGAACGTGAAGCCCGCGGCGAGCACGCTCGTCGTCTTCGCCGCCCCGCCCTTGGGGTTGATGAACGCGATGGTGCGCGGTCCCTCGAAGTCTCGCTGGATGGTGCGCCGGTCCTGGACGTGCTCCAGCTCCTCGGCCCCCATCCGCGGCTTCACCAGGCCGCCCGACCAGCGCCGCGCGCGGCCCCGCCAGCCCCAGGTCGCGGGGCCGGGGTCGGCGTCGCCGGCGCGCCGGTCGAGGAAGTCGGTCGCGGTCATGAACCGCCGCGGGTCCTCGGCATCCTCGTCCTCCGCGGCCGGAGGAGCCGCCGCGGGCGGGCTCGCGGGCGGCGGGTACGCCGGCGGGGGCGGCACCGCCGTCGGGCGGTCCGGGGGCGCCTGGCCGGCGGCGTACGCCGCGAGGTCCTCGGGGGTGTAGAGACGGTCGTTGGTGTCGGCGAGATCCGGTGCGGGCCGTCCCCAGGCCGGGTCGTGGGGCTGCTGGGTCATCGGCGTGGGCTCCGTCCGGGTGCTGGTGCTGCGCTCACCCTTGCCCGCTCCGGGCGTCCCTCACACGTCGCCGAGGTCGTCCAGCGCGGACTCGATGGTGCGGTGGAAGGTGGGGTAGGCGAAGTGCATCCCCTTCAAGGTGGCGACCGGGACCTCCGCGTGCACGGCGGTCGCGAGCAGTCCGATCACCTCGCCGCCGGCCGGGCTCGCCACGCACGCCCCGACGAGGATCCCGCGGTCGGCGTCGGCGACGACCTTCACGATGCCGTCGCTTCCAGCCTGGTGGATCCAGCCCCGGCTCGACTCCGGGATGTCGGCGTGCCCGGTCACGACGTTGAGGCCGGCCTCGCGCGCCTGCCGCTCGGTCATCCCGACGACGGCCACCTCGGGGTCGGTGAAGGTGACCCAGCTCAGCGCCCGGTAGTCCGCCACCGCCCCGTCCCGGCCCAGGATGTCGCGGACCACCCGCTCACCCTGGTACATGGAGACGTGGGTGAACTGGCCCTTGCCGGTGATGTCGCCGACCGCCCAGAGCCGCTCGCCCGCCCGCAGGTGCTCGTCCACCTCGACGACCCTCGCCTGCGGGTCGAGGCCCACCGTCTCCAGCCCCAGGTCCGCGAGGTTGGTACGCCGCCCCGCGGCGACCAGCAGCTGCTCGGCGTCGATGGTGCGCCCGTCGACCTCGACGTGGAAGGTCCCGTCGTGGCTGACCCGGGAGATGTTCGCCCCGGTGACGACCTCGATCCCCTCGCGTTCGAAGACCTCGGCGATCACGGCGGAGGCCTCGGGCTCGGCCGGGCCGAGGAGCCGGTCAGCCGCCTCCAGCACGGTCACTCGCACCCCGAACCGGCTGAACGCCTGGGCCAGCTCCGCGCCGATCGGGCCGCCGCCGATCACGACCAGGCTGGCGGGCAGCTCGGTCAGCCGCATCACCTCGCGGTTGGTCCAGTACGGCGTGCCGGCCAGACCGTCGATCGGCAGCGTGGCCGGCTCGGTGCCCGCGTTGAGGACGACGCCTCGAGCGGCGACGTACGTCGTGCCGTCGACGGTGACCCGGCCGGTGCCGTCGAGTCGGCCGTGGCCGCGGACGATCTCGACGCCCGCCTCCTCCAGACGCGTCGTGTGCGACTCGTCGTTCCAGTGGTTCGTGGCCTGCTTGTCGATCCGGGTCGCGACCAGGGTCCAGTCGGGCACGACCCGCACCTCGCCGGCGAGGGTGACCGCGCGCCGGGCCTCGGCCAGCGAGTCCGCCGCCCGGATCATCATCTTCGAGGGGATGCAGCCGTAGAAGGGGCACTCGCCGCCCACCAGGGCTCGCTCGACGCCGACCACCCGCAGCCCCGCCTCGGCCAGCTTCTGGGCGGCGTACTCCCCACCGGGTCCGAGTCCGACGACGACGACGTCCACCTGCTTCTCAGCCATGGCAGAGACTCTAGGGTCAGCGCGCGAGGTGGCGTGCGCGGGCGAAGCAGAACAGCCCGAAGCAGCCGATCCCGATGGCGATCGCGCCGACCAGGAACGGCCCGAACGGCTGGTCGAGCACCTCGTAGAGCGCCTGGTCGAGCCCGCCGGACTTGTCGGCCTCGTGGGTGACGCCCGCGTAGACGAACAGGGCGCCGACGATGCCGACGGCGATGCCCTTGGCGACGTACCCGATCTTGCCGAAGAGCAGGTACGCCGACCCGGTGCTCCCGCTCTTGCCCTCGGCGTCGAGCTCCTTCGCGAACTTCTCGGTCCACGCCTTCACGATCTCGTAGCCGCCGTAGGCGATGATGCCGACGCCGACCGCGACGACGAGGGCCTGCCCCCCGGGCAGGTCCATGAGCTTCGCGGTCCAGGTGTCGGTGCCGTCACCGCTCCCCCCACCGGAGCCGGTCGCGACCCGGACCGCGCTCACGCCGAGGGCGCCGTACAGCACGGCCTTGCCGGCGGCGCTGACCGAGCGGTCGACGACCGCCTCGAGCACGCGCCAGATCACGAGCAGGAACAGGCCGATCGCGACCAGCCAGACCAGCGCCTTGCCGAAGGGCTGCTCGGCGAGCTGGTGGAGCGCGCCCGAACTCGACGGCGAGCCCTCGCGGTCACCGAAGGCCAGCTGCAGGGCCAGCCAGGCGATCAGCAGGTGGACGATGCCGTAGGCGACCAGTCCGGCGCGGACCGCGTGATCCATCCATTCGCTGTGGTGGGCCTGGCGGCCGGCCCGCTCGGCCTGGTGCGTGATGTCCATGCCCGGACAGGTACCCGGATGAGCGGCTCTTCGCTACAGGGAGGCCTTGTTTCGCTGCAGGTTGCCGAGGACGCCGTTGACGAACTGCGGCGAGTCGTCGGTCGACAGGTCGCGCACCAGCGCCATCGCCTCGCTGACGGCGACCGCGTCGGGCACGTCGTCGGCGTAGAGCAGCTCCCAGAGGCCAAGGCGCAGCACGTTGCGGTCGACGGCGGGCATCCGGGCCAGCGTCCAACCCTCGGAGTACGCCGTCAGCAGCTCGTCCAGCCGGGCCTGCTGCTCGACGACGCCGCGGACCAGGACGGCGGTGTACTCGTTGGTCGGTCCCTCGTCGTCGGCGATCGCGCGCTCCAGCGCGTCGACCGCCGACTCACCCCGCAGGTCCGAGGCGAAGAGGATGTCCAGCGCCCGCTTGCGGGCCTTGGAACGGGCGCTCACTAGCTCTTGACCCGCCCGAGGTACGACGAGTCGCGGGTGTCGACCTTGACCTTCTCGCCCTGGTTCACGAAGAGCGGGACCTGGATCTCGTGGCCGGTCTCCAGCGTGGCGGGCTTGGTGCGGCCGGTGGCCGAGTCGCCGGCGAGGCCCGGCTCGGTGAAGGTGATCTCGAGCTCGACCGACGCGGGGAGCTCGACGAACAGGACGCGGCCCTCGTTGGTGGCCACGATGGCCTCCTGGTTCTCCAGGAGGAAGTTGGCGCCGTCGCCGAGGATCTCCGGAGCGACCTCGAGCTGCTCGTAGGTGCCGGTGTCCATGAAGACGAAGCTGGTGCCGTCGTTGTAGAGGTACTGCATGGTGCGACGGTCGACCGTGGCGGTCTCGACCTTGGTGCCGGCGTTGAAGGTCTTGTCGACGTTCTTGCCCGACTCGACGTTGCGGAGCTTGGTGCGCACGAACGCCGGGCCCTTGCCGGGCTTGACGTGCTGGAACTCGGTCACGGCCCAGAGCTGACCGTCGATGTTGAGAACCATGCCGTTCTTCAGGTCGTTCGTCGTTGCCATGCGCGCGTGTCAGCCTTCGGGTCAGGTGGCGGGGACGTCGCCGGCGCGGTGCGTGGGCGACAGCCGATGATTCTAGCGTCGGGGCGGCTCGGCGGACGAAATGGCCACCAGCGCCCTCCGGTAGCCGTCGATGCCGTGGCCGGCGATCACCTCGACCGCGTGCGGCGTCACCACGGACGTGTGCCGGAACTCCTCGGGTCGCTGGTGCGGGTCGGAGATGTGCACCTCCACGAGCGGGCCGGTCAGCTGGGCGCACGCGTCGAAGATCGCGTACGAGTAGTGCGTCCACGCGGCGGCGTTCAGCACGACCGCGTCGCCGTCGTCGGCGGCGTCGTTGAGCCAGTCGAGCAGGACGCCCTCGTGGTTGGTCTGGCGGACCTCGACCTCCAGGCCGAGCTCGCGGCCCCACGCGACACACTGCTCGGCGAGCTCGGCGTGGGTGGTGTGGCCGTAGATCTCCGGCTGCCGGCGCCCGAGGCGGCCGAGGTTGGGGCCGTTGAGCACCAGGACCCTCATGCGGCACCGCCGGCGGCGAGCGCGGCGTACGACGCGCGCAGGTCGTCCTCGGAGGGGCCGGCGAGCACCTGAGGCCGGGCGAGTGCGCCGAGCACGACGAAGCGCAGCTGCGAGCCGCGGGACTTCTTGTCCACCTTCATGGTGGCGTGCAGGTCCTCGAACGAGGCGGCGTCGTACGACGTCGGAAGTCCGACCCGGCCGAACGCGGAGCGGTGCCGCTCGGCCAGCGCCTCGTCGATCAGGCCGGCGCGACGGGCCAGCTCGGCCACGAAGACGCAACCGATCGCGACGGCCTCGCCGTGCCGGATCCCGTAGTCCTCGGCCCGCTCGATCGCGTGGGCCAGGGTGTGGCCGTAGTTGAGGGCCTCGCGCCCCGGGTGGCCGTCGCAGCCTCCGGTCTCCTTGAGGTCCTCGACCACGACGTCGATCTTCACCCGGATCGCGCGCTCGACCAGCTCGCGCAGGACCGGGGAGTCGGCGGTGAGCGCGTCGGGCTCGGTCCCCTCGACGAGGTCGAGGATCACCGGGTCGGCGATGAAGCCGCACTTGATGACCTCGCCGAGCCCGGCGACGAGCTCCTCGCGGGGCAGGGTGCGCAGGGTGGCCAGGTCGCAGAGCACCCCGGCCGGCTCGTGGAACGCACCGACCAGGTTCTTGCCGGCGCCGGTGTTGATGCCGGTCTTGCCGCCGACCGCGGCGTCGACCATGCCGAGCAGCGTGGTCGGGACGTGCACGACGCGGACCCCGCGCAACCAGGATGCGGCCACGAAGCCGCCCAGGTCGGTGGTGGCGCCGCCGCCGACGGTGACGACGGCGTCGGAGCGGGTGAAGCCCCTCTCCCCCAGCGCCTCCCAGCAGTCGTTCGCGACCGAGGCGGTCTTGGTGTCCTCGCCGTCCGGCAGGCCGAGCGCGAGGACGTCGTAGTGGTCGACCAGCGCGGCCAGGATCTTGTCCGCGAGGTGGCCCAGGGTGCCGGCGTACAGGAGGGCGACGCGCTGGACGTCGGGGCCGAGGATGCCGGGCAGCCGGCCGGCCAGGTCGTGCCCGACGACGACGTCGTACGGCGCCGCGCCGCCGACGTGCAGGACGGTGCTCTCGCTCGTGCTCCCGCTCATCGCAGGGCCTCCTCGATCTCGCGGGCCACGTCCGCGGGGTCCTTGCCGTCGGTGTCGACGACCTGGGTGGCGACCTGCTCGTAGATCGGCGTGCGCTCGTCGAGCAGGGTCTTGACCCGGGAGCGGACGTTCCCGAGCAGCAGCGGACGGCCCACGCCGAGCCCGACCCGCTTGACGGCGTCGGAGAGGCCGACCCGCAGGAAGACCACGCGGTGCCCGACGAGCAGCTCGCGGGTGCCGGGGTCGAGGACGGCACCCCCGCCGAGGGCCAGCACGCCGTCGTGCTCCGCGAGGGCGGTGGCCACCGCCGCCCGCTCGAGCGCGCGGAAGTGCTCCTCGCCGTCGTCGACGAAGATCTCGCTGATCGGCTTGCCCGCCGTCGCCTCGACGTCGTGGTCGGTGTCGCGCACCCCCACGCCCCAGGTCTCCCCGAGCAGCTCGGCCACCGTGGTCTTCCCGGCACCCATCGGGCCGACCAGGACGACCCGCGGACTCGTGGCCGGGCTCACCTGAAGCGGAGGTTGTCGAGGTAGGACTCGGCGTTGCGTCGGGTCTCGCCCACGGAGTCGCCGCCGAACTTCTCGGTGACGGCGTCGGCGAGCACCAGCGCGACCATCGCCTCGGCGACGATGCCGGCGGCGGGAACGGCGCAGACGTCGGAGCGCTGGTGGTGGGCCACCGCCTCCTCACCGGTCGCGACGTCCACGGTGCGCAGCGCCCGCGGCACGGTGGCGATCGGCTTCATCGCGGCGCGCACGCGCATGACCTCGCCGGTGGTCATCCCGCCCTCGATGCCGCCGGAGCGGCCGCTGACGCGGCGGATCCCGTCGGGCGTGGGGACGATCTCGTCGTGGGCGAGCGAGCCCGGGGTGGCCGCGAGCTCGAAGCCGTCGCCGACCTCGACGCCCTTGATCGCCTGGATGCCCATCAGGGCGCCGGCCAGGCGCGAGTCGAGGCGCCGGTCCCAGTGCACGTGGGACCCGAGCCCCGGCGGGAGTCCGTGCACGACGACCTCGACGACGCCGCCGAGGGTGTCGCCGTCGTCGTGGGCCTGGTCGATCCGCTCGACCATCTGCTTGCTGGCGTCGGCGTCGAGGCAGCGCACCGGGTCGGCGTCGAGGCGCGCGACGTCGTCGGCCTCGGGCAGCACGCCGGCCGGGGCGCGGACGCCGCCGAGCTCGATCACGTGGGAGACGATGCGGGCACCGAGCGCCTGCTCGAGGAAGTTGCTCGCCACCCGGCCGAGCGCGACCCGGGCGGCCGTCTCGCGGGCCGAGGCGCGCTCGAGGATCGGGCGGGCCTCCTCGAAGTCGTACTTCTGCATGCCCGCGAGGTCGGCGTGGCCCGGGCGCGGGCGGGTGAGGGCCGCGTTGCGGCCCGTGGTCTTCAGCAGCGACGGGTCGACGGGGTCGGCCGACATGACCGTCTCCCACTTCGGCCACTCGGTGTTCCCCACCTGGATGGCGACCGGGCCGCCCTGCGTGACGCCGTGGCGCACGCCGCCGGTGATCGTGACCTCGTCCTGCTCGAACTTCATCCGGGCGCCGCGGCCGTAGCCGAGGCGTCGCCGGGACAGGGACTCCTGGACGTCCTCGCTCGTCACCCGGACGTGGGCCGGGAGCCCCTCGAGGATCGCGACCAGGGACGGGCCGTGGGACTCGCCCGCGGTGAGCCAACGCAGCATGGCCCCAGTCTTTCACGACCGCGCCGGCGACCGACGCCGGTCAGGCCAGCGCGAGACCGGAGAGCAGGGCCGGCCCGACGAGCACCCCGAGCAGCGCGCCGCCGATCATCGCCGGCCCGAAGGGGTACGCCGTCCGCAGCAGCGACCGGTCGCGCCGCACGATCGCCAGCAGCAGGCCGGGCAGCGCGAAGACGATGAAGCCGGCGTACATGCCGATCGCGAACTCCGCCCAGCCCAGGTACGCGAGCGCGAAGCCGAGCAGCGCGGCGAGCCGGACGTCGCCGAAGCCCATCCCGGCCGAGTGCAGGAACCACAGCAGCCAGTAGAAGGACCGGGCCACCACCAGTCCGATCGCCGCCCGCAGCAGGTCCTCGTGGTCCCCGGTCACCAGCGCCTCGACGACCGCCAGCAGCACGAGCACGCCCGTCGCGGGCAGGACGACCACCCGCGGCAGCAGGCGGGTGCGCAGGTCGACGACGGCCAGCGCGAGGCACACCGGCACCAGGAACAGCAGCCCGACCAGCGCCGGGTCCCCGCCGACGGCGTACCCGAGCAGCCCACCGGCGACGCCGCCCAGGAGCGCGGTCCGCACGGCCAGACCGGGCCGCGCGGCGACCTCGGCGTACGGGACCTTCTCCCCGTCCTCGGGATCCCGATCCTCGACCGGCTCGGGGATCCGCGCGATGACGGAGGGCACCAGGGCGCCGAGCAGGAGACCGAGGAGGGTCGCGACGACGGCCGCGGCCGCGGGACTCATCCCGCCGACCGCTCCGCCAGCGCGCGCTCGCCCGCCGCGCGCATCTGCTCCAGCGGCGCCGCGACGTCCGTGAACATCGTGAACTGGAGCGCCGCCTGGTGGACCAGGAGGTCCAGTCCCCCGACCAGCGGACGA
Source organism: Nocardioides sp. (assembly GCF_035503875.1). Lineage (GTDB taxonomy): Bacteria > Actinomycetota > Actinomycetes > Propionibacteriales > Nocardioidaceae > Nocardioides. Next base: position 19,878 of record NZ_DATJTA010000019.1, on the reverse strand, counting down.
CCGTCGGCCGCGGCCGCCAACGGCGTCGGCCACGGGTCGTAGAGCGCCTCGAAGAGGACGGCCGCGTCGCCGCACCGGGCGACCAGGTCGTCGGTCTGGGCGGCCGCCGGGACCGTCGAGACCACGACCTCGCCGACCACCGGGTCGGCGGCCAGCGAGCCGACCTCGACCCGCGGGCCGCTCGGGTGGGCCGCGATCACGGCCACCGACTCGGCCGCGCGCTCGGGCGAGCGAGCCAGCAGGGTGACGCTGCGGGCCCCCAGCTCGACGAGTGCGAGACCGGACGAGGCCGCCGTGGCACCGGCGCCGAGCACCGTCGCCGCGGTGACCGGGCCGTCGTACCGCTCGCGGACCGCGGCGACGGCGCCCGGGAGGTCGGTGTTGTCGGCGAGCCGTCCCTCCGGGCCGATCACCAGGGTGTTGGCCGCACCCACGAGCCGCGCGCGCTCGGTGACCTCGGTGGCGGCCCCGAGCACCTCACGCTTCAGCGGAGCGGTGACGGACAGCCCGCGCCACTGCTGGTCCAGCGACTCCACGAACGCACCGAACCCGCCCGCCGGCACCCGCACCGCGTCGTACGACCAGTCGGCGAGGCCGACGGCGGCGTATCCGGCGCGGTGCAGGGCGGGCGAGAGCGAGTGGGCGATCGGGTCGCCCAGGACGGCGCACCTCATCGCGCTCAGCAGGCACCTTCCGACTCGTTCGCGCAGTACGCCCGCAGCTCGTTCTTGTAGGTCTGGAACTGCTCGGGCGTCTCGGCGAACTTCGTCTCGCCCGTCGCCAGGTTGACCGTGACGTAGTAGTACCAGTCGCCGTCGGCCGGGTGGGCCGCCGCCGCGATCGCCGCGTCGCCGGGCGCCTCGATCGGCCCCGGGGGCAGGCCGACGACCTGGTAGGTGTTGTACGGCGAGTCGATCTCCAGGTCCGCGGTGGTCGGGACGGCGCCCAGCGTGTTGCCGGCGGCGTAGTTGACCGTCGCGTCGATCTGCAGCTTGCCGATCGTGCCGGCCGTGCCCGGGTTCTCGATCCGGTTGTAGATGACCCGCGAGATCTTCGGCATGTCGTCGCCGCGGCCCTCCGCCTCGATCAGGCTGGCGATCGTCATCAGCTCGTGCGGGGTGTAGCCGAGCCGCTCGGCCGACGCCTCGAGGTCGGCGCTCTCGGCCGCCTGCGACCACCGGTCGACCATCTTGCGCAGCATGTCGACGGGCTGGTCCTCCGGCCCGAAGGCGTACGTCGCCGGGAACAGGTAGCCCTCCGCGTTGCCGTCGGCGTACTCCGGCAGCCCGAGCTCCTCGGGGTTCTCCAGCGCCCGGTTGAAGGCGCGCTCCGGGAAGTCGGTGCCCTCGGCGAGGGCCTTGACCACCTCGGTGAGGCGCAGGCCCTCGCGGATGGTGACCGTGCTGGTGACGAGGTTGGCGGGGTCCACCAGCTGCGCGACGGCGTCCGCGGAGGCCATCTCCTTCTGCAGCTCGTAGTAGCCCACCTGGATGCCACCGGCCTGCGGGTTGCCGTTGACGGCACCGATGCAGGCGTCGACCGAGGCGACGACGCCCTCGGCCTCGAGGTTGCGGCAGATCGCCGAGCCGTTCTCGCCCTCGGCCACCTGGAAGGTGACGCTGCCGCGGCCCGGACCGGGGTAGTCCTCGGGGTCGGCGAAGGTCTCGTTGAGCTTGTCGAGGCCGGCGGTCACGCCGACGTAGAGCAGACCGGCGATCACGGCGAACGCGACCAGCACGGCCAGGCACCCCGAGAGGCCGCGGCCCCTCTTCTTCTTCGCCCGCCGGGCCCCGCCGTTGGTCGGGACCGGGCGGGCGGGACGCTCCTCCTCGACCACCCGGGGCAGGATCCCCGAGTCGTCGGTGGTTCCGGGCTCGTACTCGTCGCTCATCGCGTCTCCTCGACGATCTCACCCGGCGCGGTCCCGGTCGCGCGCTCGGTGTCCAGTGCGTGCTGAAGGATCAGCACCGCCGCGGCCTGGTCGACCACGGAACGCCGGTCGGACCCCTTCCGGCCACGATCGCGCAGCATAGCCTCCGCGGACACGGTGGTGAGCCGCTCGTCGACCAGCCGCACCGGCACCGGTGCCACCGACCGGGCGAGCCGGGAGGCGAACTCGCGGGTCTTGACGGCGGCGGGTCCCTCGCGGCCGGACAGCGACCGGGGCAGCCCCAGGACGACCTCGACCGCCTCGTGCTCGGTCACGATCGCCGCGACCCGGCCGAGGTCGCCGCGGCCGCGGCGTACGGTCTCGACGGGGGTGGCGAGGAAGCCCGAGGGGTCGCTGCGCGCCACGCCGATCCGAGCGTCGCCCGGGTCGATGCCGATCCGTACGCCGGTCCGCAACCCGATCAGGCCTGCCCGGTCGCTCGCGCGACCTCCGCGTGCACGGCCGCCAGCGCCTCGTCGAGCCGCGACGCGTCGGTGCCACCGCCCTGCGCGACGTCGGCCTTGCCGCCGCCCTTGCCACCGACGAACGGACCGACCGCGCGGACCAGGTCGTTGGCGGAGAGACCCAGGTCGCGCGCCGACTCGGTCGTCGCTGCAACGACGGACACCTTGCCGTCGGCGGCACCGATGACCACGACGACGCCCGGCGCGCCCGCGGGCAGCTTGGAGCGGACGTCCATCGCGAGCGTGCGGACGTCACCGCCGCCCGCGCCGTCGACGCGGTGCGCCACGACGTGGACCCCGCCGACGACGCTCGCCCCGGCCGCCAGCTGCGCACCACCGGCGAGCAGCTGCGACAGCCGGGCCTTCTCGATCTCCTTCTCGGCGGCGCGCAGCCGCTCGACCAGGTCGGACACCCGCCCGACGAGGTCGTCGGGCTGCGTCTTCAGCAGACCGGTGAGCTGGCCGACGACGTCACGCTCGCGGGCGAGGTAGCGGAAGCCCTCGACGCCGGTGAACGCCTCGAGGCGCCGGTTGCCGGAGCCGACCGAGGACTCCCCCGTCACCACGATCGTGCCGATCTGGGAGGAGTGGTCGACGTGGGTGCCGCCGCACAGCTCGCGCGACCACGGGCCGCCGATCTCCACGACCCGCACCTTCGAGTCGTCGTACGTCTCCCCGAAGAGCGCGATCGCGCCCCAGTCCTTGGCCTCGGGCAGCGTCATGTACTGCCAGCCGACCGGCAGGTCGGCGCGCAGGGCGTTGTTCGAGACGTCCTCGATGTCGTGCAGCTGGCCCGGGGTCAGGCCCTGGGTCCAGCCGAAGTCGAGACGCAGGTAGCCGGGCCGGTTGTAGGAGCCGGACTGCAGCGCCGTGGGGCCGAGCACCTCGCGGAGCGCGGCGTGCACGACGTGGGTGCCGGAGTGCGCCTGCCGGGCGCCCGTGCGCCACTCCGGGTCGACCTGGGCGTGCAGCGTGCCACCCGGGGTGAACTCGCCGTCGACCACGCGGACCTGGTGGACCACGAGCCCACGGACCGGCCGCTGGACGTCGAGCACCTCCAGCCGGCCGCCGTCGAACTCGATGACGCCCGCGTCCGCGGCCTGGCCGCCGGACTCGGCGTAGAACGGTGTGCGGTCGAGGACCAGCTCGCCGACCTCACCGGCACCCAGGGTGCCGACCGGCGCGCCCTGCTGGAGCAGCGCCAGGGTGCGGGACTCGGTCTGCAGGGTCTCGTAGGCGAGCCAGTCGGTCGGGCCGTGCTCGTCGAGCACCGCGCGGTAGACGCCGGTGTCGGCGTGCTGGCCCTTCTTGGCCCGCGCGTCGTCCTTGGCCCGCTGGCGCTGCTCGGCCATCAGGGCGCGGAAGCCCTCCTCGTCGACGCTCAGCCCGGCCTCGGAAGCCATCTCCAGGGTCAGGTCGATCGGGAAGCCGTAGGTGTCGTGCAGGGCGAACGCCTTGTCCCCCGTCAGCCGGGTCGAGCCCGCCTTCTTCACCTCGGTCGCGGCCAGGTCGAAGATCTGGGTGCCCGCCTGGAGGGTCTTGCGGAACGTCTCCTCCTCGGCGTACGCCACCCGGGCGATCCGCTCCCAGTCGGTGCGCAGGTCGGTGTACGTCTCGGCCATCTTGTCGCGCGAGACCGGCATCAGCTCGGGCAGCGCGGGGTCGCCGTACCCGAGCAGGCGCATGGAGCGCACCGCGCGGCGCAGCAGCCGGCGCAGGACGTACCCGCGGGCCTCGTTGCCGGGCATGACGCCGTCGCCGATCAGCATCATCGAGCTGCGCACGTGGTCGGCGACGACGCGGAAGCGGACGTCGTCCTCGTGGTTCGCGCCGTACTTCTTGCCGGTGAGGGCCATGGCCTTCTCGATGACCGGGAACATCACGTCGGTCTCGTACATGTTGTCCTTGCCCTGGAGCAGGTACGCGACCCGCTCCAGGCCCATGCCGGTGTCGATGTTCTTCTTCGGCAACTCGCCGGCGATGTCGAAGTCGGACTTGCTGCGCACGGCGGACAGCTCGTCCTGCATGAAGACGAGGTTCCAGAACTCCAGGTAGCGGTCACCCGCGTCCCAGTCACCGTCGGCGCCGTACGCCGGCCCACGGTCGATCAGCAGCTCCGAGCACGGACCACCCGGCCCGGGCACGCCCATGGACCAGTAGTTCTCCTTGGGAGGCAGCCGCACGATCCGGTCGTCGGGCAGACCGGTGACCTTCTTCCACAGCGTGACGGCCTCGTCGTCCCCGTCCAGCACGGACGGGTAGAGGACCGACTCGTCCAGGCCGAAGCCGCCGTCGGCCTGGGACCTGGTGACCAGCTCCCAGGCGAGCTCGATGGCGCCCTCCTTGAAGTAGTCGCCGAAGGAGAAGTTGCCGCACATCTCGAAGAACGTGCCGTGCCGGGTGGTCTTGCCGACGTCCTCGATGTCGGGCGTCCGCACGCACTTCTGCACGCTGGTCGCCCGGGTGTACGGCGGGGTCTCCTGGCCGAGGAAGTACGGCTTGAACGGCACCATGCCCGCGTTGACGAACAGCAGGTTCGGGTCGTCGAGGAGCAGCGACGCGGACGGTACGGGGGTGTGGCCGGCGCGCTCGAAGTGAGCGACGAACCTCCGTCGGATCTCCGCGGTGTCCATCAGTGGGTGCCTTCCTGCTCGGTGCTGCTGATCTCGTTGATCGTGGGAGTGGACGGAGCCTCGAGCTCCGGGGTGGTGGCGGGGACGAGCCCGAGCCGCGCACGCAGGTCGACCTCGGCCTCGGCCTTGCCCTGGGCGACCTCGTCGCGCAGCAGCCGGGCACCGTGGGTCAGGGCGCTCCAGCGGTCCTGGAGCCCCTCGGCGGTGAGGGACTCGGCGGCACGGCGTCCGCGGATCATCGCGTAGACCCCGGCCCCGGCCCCGGCGACGAACCAGAGGCCGCGGTTCATGCTGCGCTGCCCTCCTGGGCGCGCTGGTGGTCGGCCCACAGGCGCTTGGCCTCACGTAGGTCGGCCTTGCGCTGCTTGCGGGCCCGCTTCAGCTCCTGGCGCATCTCGAAGCGGATCCGGTTGCGGGTCGCCGGCGCCAGGGCGCGTCGTACGCCGTGGGCGAGGGAGGCGGCGTGCACCACGCTCTCGCGGACCACGAGGTCGGCGAAGAGCCGGCCCTCGACCATCGGCGCGGGCTGCCGCTCGACCGGCTCCTCCTCGCCGAGCTTCGTGATGACGTACTCGCGCTCGCTCGGTACCGGCGTGGCGGTGTCCCGCTCCAGCCGGTCGAGACGCTCGCGCAGCTCGGCGGACTCGGCCCGGACCGTGGCCACCGCCTGCTCGGCCCGGGAGCGGACGCGCAGCAGCGCCACGGCGAGCCCGAGCGCCACCAGCGCAAGGAGCACCGCGGCGGCGGGCGCGATCCAGTCCGTCATGACAGTCGAGCCTATCGCCTCGGGGCTACCGGCCCTCTAGCCTGGTCGCGCGACACCGCACCCCGACCCGGAAGGACCGGCCGATGCTCTCCTGGCGCTCGAAGAACTCCTTCCTCTCGATCTGCTCCGAGGGGTCGGTGCTGTCCATCGGCAGCGTGGGTTCGGTGCTCTCGGTCGGCTCGCTGGGCTCGGTGCTCTCGGTCGGGTCGATCGCGTCGGTGCTCTCGTCCGGGTCGATGCTCTCGGAGCGCAGCAACTGCTCGATCCTCAGCCGGCTGAGCAACTGTTCGATCCTCAGCGTGCGCAGCAACGCGTCGATCCTCGGCGCCGAGACCGACCGCACGATCCTCAGGCAACCGGTGGCTAGCGGCCACGGATCAGCCGGCGTACCCGCTCCCAGCGCTCCTTGACCGCACCCTCGGCGCCGAGCGCGGTCGGCTGGTAGTACGCCGCGTCCGCGACGACGTCCGGCGCGTACTGCTGCTCGGCGATGCCGTACGGCGCGTCGTGGCTGTACTGGTAGCCCTTGCCGTGGCCGAGCTTCTTCGCGCCGCCGTAGTGGGCGTCGCGCAGGTGGCTCGGCACCGGGCCGATCTTGCCGGCCTTCACGTCCGCCATGGCCGCGCCGATGGCGGTCGTCACCGCGTTGGACTTCGGAGCCACGGCCAGCGCGATGGTGGCGTGCGCGAGGGTCAGCTGCGCCTCGGGCATGCCGATCAGCTGGACCACTTGGGCCGCGGCGACGGCGGTCTGGATCGCCGTGGGATCGGCCAGGCCGATGTCCTCGCTGGCCAGGATCATCAGCCGGCGGGCGATGAAGCGCGGGTCCTCCCCCGCCTCCATCATCCGGGCCAGGTAGTGCAGGGCCGCGTCCGCGTCGGAGCCGCGCACCGACTTGATGAAGGCGCTGGTCACGTCGTAGTGCTGGTCGCCCTGCCGGTCGTAGCGGACCGCCGCCTGGTCGACCGCGAGCTCAGCGGTGGCCAGGTCGACGACGATCGGGCCTTCTCCGCTGGTCGAGCTTGTCGAGACCGCGGCGCCCGTGGCCGCCTCGAGATAGGTGAGCGAGCGGCGCGCGTCCCCGCCGGCGAGGCGCACGAGGTGGTCGAGCGCGTCGTCGTCGACCGTGAACCGTCCGTCGAGGCCGCGCTCGTCGACCAGCGCCTGCGCCACCACGGCGCGTACGTCGTCGTCGGTCAGCGACTCCAGGCGCAGCAGCAGGCTGCGCGAGAGCAGCGGCGAGATCACCGAGAAGAAGGGGTTCTCCGTCGTCGCGGCCACCAGCGTCACCCAGCGGTTCTCGACCCCGGGGAGCAGGGCGTCCTGCTGGGCCTTGGAGAACCGGTGCACCTCGTCGACGAACAGCACGGTCTCCCGACCGGTCGCGACCAGCTCCGCCCGCGCGGAGTCGATCGCCGCCCGGACCTCCTTCACGCCAGCCGAGACCGCCGAGACCTCGACGAAGCGGCGGTCGGTCTGCTGGCTGACGATCGAGGCGATCGTCGTCTTGCCGGTCCCCGGCGGTCCCCACAGCAACAGGGACATCGACTGGTCGTTCTCGATCAGCTGGCGCAGCGGCGCGCCCGGCGCGCGCAGCTGCTCCTGGCCCACCAGCTCGTCGAGCGTGCGCGGCCGCATCCGCACCGCGAGCGGCGCCGAGGCGTGCGTGTTCGCCGCCAGCGAGCCGCCGCCCCCGGACCGGGGCACGTCGAAGAGTCCGTCCACGAATCAGACCTTACGGGGGTGCTCCCCCGGTCCTGACGCTGCTTCTCGGCTCACGGGGTTTCGAGGCTCGTCGCTAGCGCTCCTCGCACCTCAACCAGCGTCAGCCGTCACCGACGCCGGTTGAGTTGTGAAAGACGAAGTCCTGCGCGCGACGCTGGTTGAGGTGCGAAGGACGAAGTCCTGAGCCTCGAAACCCGTCGTGCCCCACGACCGCCTCGATCACCGACCCCACGCTGCTTCTCGGCTCGCGGGGTTTCGAGGCTCGTCGCTGGCGCTCCTCGCACCTCAACCAGCGTCAACCGCTGGTTGAGGTGCGAAGGACGAAGTCCTGAGCCTCGAAACCCGTCTTGCCGCACGACCGCCTCGACCGGCGGAGGTCAGGGGCGTACGACGGTGCGGCTCTGCACGTCGAACCAACGGTCCTCGTAGCCCGAGCCGGTCATCAGGTCGACGTCGGCGGGCTCGGAGGAGGCGGACGGGTCCGGGTTGCCGCGGTCGTCGACGCCGAGCAGGCCGGTGGTGACCGGCTTCTGGGGCGCCTGGCCCAGCTCGCCGGCGAAGTGGCAGGCGACCTTGTGGCGCGGCCCGATCTGCAGCAGCGGCGGCTCGACCTTCGCGCAGATCTCCTGCGCGAGGTGGCACCGGGTCCGGAACCGGCAGCCGGACGGCGGGTTGATCGGGCTCGGTACGTCGCCCTCCAGCCGGATCCGCTCCCGACGACCGCCGACGGCTGCCTGCTTCACGTCGGGCACGGCCGAGAGCAGGGCCTGGGTGTAGGGGTGGTGCGGGCGGCTGTACAGCGTCTCCCGGTCGGCGATCTCGACGATCTTGCCGAGGTACATCACCGCGACCTCGGGGCAGAAGTGCCGGACCACCGCCAGGTCGTGGGCGATGAAGAGGAACGCGATGTTGAACTCACGCTGCAGGTCCTGGAGCAGGTTGATCACCTGCGCCTGGATCGACACGTCGAGCGCGGACACCGGCTCGTCGGCGACGAGCAGGCGCGGGTTCAGGGTCAGGGCGCGCGCGATGCCGATGCGCTGGCGCTGGCCGCCGGAGAACTCGTTCGGGTAGCGGTTGTAGTGCTCCGGGTTGAGTCCGACGACCTCGAGCAGCTCCTTGACCCGCGGCACGATCTGGTCCTTCGGGACCACGTCGTGCACCGACAGCGGCGCGCCGATGATGGACCCGACGGTGTGCCGCGGGTTCAGCGACGTGTAGGGGTCCTGGAAGATCATCTGCACGTCGCGGCGTACCGGCTTCAGCTCGCGCTTGCTCAGCGTCGCCAGGTCCTGGTCGCCGAACTGCATCGAGCCCGACGTGGGCTTGTACAGCCGCGTGATGAGGCGACCGGTCGTGGACTTGCCGCACCCGGACTCCCCCACCAGGCCGAGGGAGCCGCCCTCCGGCACCTGGAAGGAGATGCCGTCGACCGCCTGGACGTGCCCGACCGTACGGCGCACGAGGCCGGCCGACCGCACCGGGAAGTACATCCGCAGGTCCTCGACCGTGAGGACGGGCTTCGCCTGCGGGTCGAGCTTCGCGGCCGTGTGCCCCGACTCGGCCATCTCCTGGAAGAGGTCCTCGTCGGGGGTCGTCGTCTCGTCAGTCATCAGGCCTCCTCGACCAGGTCGGGAGCGATCTCGGGCAGGACCTCGCCGAGGTAGACGGCCTCGGGGTCGGCCAGGTGGCAGCGCTTGAGGTGGGCGGCGCCCGGGACGACCGGGAGCAGCTCGGGAAGGGTCGTGCGGCACAGGTCGCCCGGCACCTTGTCCCGATGCGCGCACCGGGGGTTGAACGAGCATCCCGTGGGCGGGTCCAGCAGGCTCGGCGGGTTGCCCGGGATCGGGATCAGGCGGGCGTCGGTGTCGGCCTGGACGTCCGGGACGCTGGAGAGCAGGCCCCAGGTGTAGGGCATCGCGGGACGGGTCAGCAGCTGCTTCGTGGTGCCGTACTCGACGGCGCGGCCGGCGTACATGACCAGCACGTCGTCGGCCATCTCGGCGATCACGCCGAGGTCGTGGGTGATGATGACGATGGCCGAGTTGAACTCGCGCTGCAGGTCCTGCAGCAGGTCCAGGATCTGCGCCTGGACCGTCACGTCGAGCGCGGTGGTGGGCTCGTCGGCGATGAGCAGCGACGGGTCGTTGATCAGGCCCATCGCGATCATCGCGCGCTGCCGCATGCCGCCGGAGAACTGGTGCGGGTAGTCGTCGACGCGGCTGTCGGGCTGCGGGATGCCGACCCGGTCGAGCATCTCGATCGCCCGGCGCCGGGCGTCGCGCTTGGAGGCGTCGGGGTGGTGGACCATGTACGCCTCGGCCAGCTGGACGCCGACCCGGTAGAACGGGTGCAGGGCGGCCAGCGCGTCCTGGAAGATCATCGAGACGGTGTTGCCGCGCAGCTTGCGCATGGCGGGCTCGGCGAGTCCGACGATCTCCTGACCGCCGACCCGGATCGAGCCGGCGACCTTCGAGCGCTGCGGGTCGTGCAGGCCGAGGACGGCCATGCTCGAGACCGACTTGCCGGAGCCGGACTCGCCGACGATGCCGAGGGTCTTGCCGAGCGACACGGAGTAGCTGACGCCGTTGACCGCCCGGAGCGGGCCGTCGGGCGTGGGGAACTCGACGGAGAGATCCTCGACGACGAGGTACGGGTCGCTGTCGGACACGGTGGTGCCTGACCTTTCGACGGAGGTGCTGGAGAGAGGACTGGCGGTCATGAGAGGCGGACTCTCGGGTCGAGCGCGCTGTAGACGATGTCCACGACAAGATTGCAGGACACCATGATGATCGCCGTGAACAAGGCCGTGGCCGAGACCACGGGCAGGTCCAGTGCGTAGACCCCGCGCAGACCCCACAGGCCGATGCCCTGGATCTCGAAGATCCGCTCGGTGAACAGCGTGCCGGCCAGCAGCAGGCCGAGGTCGATACCGAAGATGGTGACGACGGGGACCAGCGCGCTGCGCAGGCCGTGCCGGTAGACCACCTTGTTGGGCGTCAGGCCCTTGGCCTTCGCGGTGCGGATGTAGTCCTCACCGAGCGTCTCGACCATCGCGCCGCGCGTGTAGCGGGTGTACTGCGTGCTGCCCCAGAACCCGAGGCACAGCCAGGGCAGGAGCAGGCCCGTGAACCAGGCCCACGGATTCTCCAGCAGCGGCGTGTAGCCGCTCGAGCCGAGGATCGGGACGTCCCAGATCAGGGTGAAGTAGAGCCAGGCCAGCAGGGCGAGCAGGTAGTAGGGCACCGAGCTGATGAACAGGAAGGTGGTGACCAGGGTCTTGTCGCCGAGGGTGCCGCGTCTGCGCGCGGCCGCCACCCCGACCGGGATGCCGATGATGAGGTAGAGCGCCGCGCCGCCGAGGGCCAGCGAGATCGTGGCCGGCAGCCGCTGGATCATCTCGTCCCAGATGAGTCCGCGGGAGCGGTGCGAGAAGCCCAGGCACGGAGCGTCGCACTCGATCGTGGTGCTGCCGATCTCCATCTCGCGCCCGGTGAAGATGCCGGAGACGTACTTGCCGTACTCCTTGACGATGCCGTTGTTGTAGCCCATCTGCTCCTCGTACTGCGCGAGGCGCTCAGGCGTGCAGCGCTGCGAGGTCTCCTGGAGGCAGATCGGTCGCGCGGGGCTGGACGGGCCGTACCAGAACAGCGCGAAGATCGCCATCGAGACGAGGATGATGACGACCACTCCGGCGAGCAGTCTCTTGATGATGTAGGCGAGCATCGAGCCCAGCACCTCTCACGGCGAGGAATTCGGGATTGGGCAGGAGGATGGGGGCCGGGCGGACCCGACCCCCATCCCCTGCTGGTTCACAGCAGGGTCATCGACGTCACTGGGTGACGAAGAGATCCTTGTAGTTGATCGCGCTCATCGCGGCGTCACCGGTGAAGCCGCCGATCTTCGAGCCCGCGCCGTACAGGTCGTTGCGGTAGGACACCGGGATCAGCGGGAAGAACTCCGTGCCGATCTGCTCGTCCAGGTCGCCCCAGGCGGCCGGCTGCTCGTCCTGCGGCAGCGTCGGGATCTCCTTGATCCGGTCGTCGATCTCCTGCTCGGAGAAGTACGACGTGTTGTAGCGCTGACCGGTCACGACCAGCGGCGGGATCATGGTGGAGGCCGACGGCCAGTCGGAGCACCAGTTGGAGTTGCGCAGGTTCAGCTTCTTGTTGATCGGGCTGTCCGCGTCGTCGTAGAGGTCGTAGTAGTCCTCCTGGAAGGGGATCATCTCGACGGTGAAGCCACCCGCCTCGTAGCCCTTCTTCTCCTGCTCGGCCGCGGCCTTGAGCTCGGCGTCGGAGTCGTCGTAGATCATCGTCAGCTTGTAGCCCTCGGCGCCGGCCTTCGCCAGCAGCTCCTTGGCCTTCTCCGGCTGGAAGGTGAACTGCTCACCGTCCGGGAAGTACTCCTTCCGGCCCGACATGCCGGGAGGCATGATCGTGCTCGCGGGGATCCGGGTGACGCCCGGGACCTGACCGCCGGCCAGCACGATGTTGTCGAAGTCGTAGGAGTAGGCGATCGCCTTGCGGACGTCCATGTCCGTGATCTGGGTGTAGTCCGGGTTCTTGTAGCTGACGCACTGACCGGTCTGCTGGATGAAGTTGTCGCCCAGGGCCTGCTCGAGCTTCGTCACGTTGGTGGCGCCGAGACCGTTGGAGACCGTGGTCTGGCCCTCAGCGCTGTCGCTCATGAGGATCTGGTCGACCTTCTCCTGGTCCTGGTCGAACTTGAAGGTCCAGGAGTCGGCGTACTGGTGACGCGCCGGGTCGGTGGCCGGGTCCCAGTTGGGGTTCTTGACCAGGGTCAGCGACTCGCTGGGGCGGAACTCCTCGATCATGTAGGGACCGGTCGAGAGCGGCTTGCGGCCGTACGCCGGGAACTCGGAGTTCTCGAGCGGGATCGGGCCCATCGCCATGAACGCGCCCCAGAAGTCCATGTCCGGGAACGGCTGGGTCATCTTGATGGTGATGTCCTGGCCGTCGACCGTGATGCCGGGGCAGTCGCCCGACTTGGTCGGGCCGGCGTAGCCCTCACCGCAGTCGATGTTCTCGACCGAGTAGACCTGGCCGGGGCCGCCGGTGAAGGTCTCGGAGTCGAAGGTGCGCTCGATGCCGTACTTGAGCTCCTCCGCGGTGACCGGATCGCCGGTCTCCCACTTCACGTCGTCGCGCAGCGTGAAGGTCCACTCGGTGAAGTCGTCGTTCGGGCGGCCGAGGTCGGTGGCGAGGTCGGGGACCAGCTCCATGTCACCGTCCGCGTTGCGGCGGTACTGCGTCAGGGAGCGGTTGGTCAGGGCCTGCTGGATCGAGTTGCCCAGCACGGACCAGCCGTTGGCCGGATCGAGATCCTGGGGGCCGATGTCGCTCGGGATGAGGACGGTGATGTCCCCTCCGGTCGCGGCGCCCTCGACCTCGGGGGCCGGACCCGTGGCGTCCGGGACCTTCCCGAAGCCGGAGCCGGCCTCCTGGAAATTGCGGTCGCTCGACTCGTTGTTCCCGCCGTCGTCGTCGCCGCCGCAGGCGGCGAGCGTCGAGACGAGAGCAACGCAGGCGACCGCTGCAAGCGACTTGCTTCGCTTCATCGTGTCTAGCCTTCCTCTTCATCCGTGCCACGAACCCGAAGCTCGCGACCACATCTAGGGAATGGGGACCGGGACCTCAGCGTCGGGTCTTCGGGTCCACCGCGTCGCGGATCGCGTCGCCGAGCAGGTTGAGGCTCACGACGAGGATCACGATGCCGAGCAGCGGCTGCCACAGGAACTGGGGGTAGAGCTCGAAGTACGCCGTGGCCTGGCCGATCGTCTGGCCCCACGACTCCCCCTGGGTGATGCCGACGCCGAGGAACGCCAGCGCGGCCTCGGCGGCGATGAACGCGGGCAGCATCAGCGAGAGCGCCACGACGATCGGGGCCACCAGGTTGGGCAGCAGCTCGCGGAACATGATCCGGTGCGTGGGCATCCCGATCACCTCGGCGGACTGCACGAACTCGCGCTCGCGCAGCGAGAGCACCTCACCGCGCACCAGGCGCGCCATCGACATCCAGCCGAAGCCGGCCAGGATGAAGACCAGCGAGACGACCTGCATGGTGGCGTAGCGATCCGGCTCGAGGGCGAACCGCTCGTTGAGGATCGGGGCGATGATCAGGCCGATCAGGACGTACGGGAGCGTCAGGAACGCGTCGGTGAAGAACGAGATGATCTTGTCGACCGTGCCGCCGACGAAGCCGGCCAGCAGGCCGAGCACGATGCCGAGCAGACCCGCGACGATCGTGGAGATCGAGGCGATCATCAGCGAGGTGCGGCAGCCGTAGAGCCACACCGCGAGGTTGTCCTCGGCGGTCTTCGGCGCGACGCCGAACGGGTGCTCGGGGTCGAAGGGGCCGTCCGGCGGACCCTTGAACGGCATCCCGCCGTTGAGGTAGTCCAGCTGCTTGGCCGGGTTGCCCGGGCCGGTCTCGACGCCGAAGGCCTTGGCGATCAGGTCGGCGAAGATCGCGATCAGCACGAAGACGAGCACGATGGCCAGGCAGACCATCGCCAGCTTGTCGCGCCGCAGGCGGCCGAGTGCGATCCGGAGCGGGGACTGGCTCTTGACCGGACCCTTGCCGGACGAGTCCTGCTCCACCTCGGGGGCCTCGTCGCTCAGGTGTCCGAGCGTCTCAGCGGAAACCGGCGGCAGCGACATGCTCTCCCCATCAGGTGGTGGTGCCGAATCGCTTCGGCGGCGCGCCCCGGGAGCGCGCCGCCCGCGACTCTATGTGACCAGGACCAGACCGGGCGATCACCCGCGAGTAACGATCTGGTCTCGACGGGCTGGGGCGACCCGTCCGGTCGATCAGTTCTCTGCCGGGACTTCCTTCGCCGGTACGGCGTCGACCCCGGCCTCCTTGCGCTGCTGGGGCGTGATGGGCGCAGGAGCGGCCGTCAGCGGGTCGAAGCCCCCACCGGACTTCGGGAACGCGATGACGTCCCTGATCGAGTCCGTGCCGGCGAGCAGCGCGACGATCCGGTCCCACCCGAAGGCGATGCCGCCGTGCGGGGGCGCGCCGAACTTGAAGGCCTCCAGGAGGAAGCCGAACTTCTCCTCCGCCTCGTCCGCGCCGATGCCCATCACGTCGAAGACGCGCTTCTGCACGTCCTCGTTGTGGATACGGATCGACCCGCCTCCGATCTCGTTGCCGTTGCAGACGATGTCGTAGGCCCAGGCGATCGCGTTGCCGGGGTCGGAGTCGAAGGCGTCGAGGTCCTGGGGGCTGGTGAACGCGTGGTGCACGGCCGTCCAGGCGCCGCTGCCGACCGCCACGTCGCCCGCGGCGGTCGCGTCGTCGGCGGGCTCGAAGAGCGGCGCGTCGACGACCCACAGGAAGCTCCAGGCGTCCTCGTCGATCAGGCCGCAGCGACGGCCGATCTCCAGGCGCGCGGCGCCCAGCAGCGCCCGGCTGGGCTTGGGCAGGCCGGCGCCGAAGAAGACGCAGTCGCCGGGCTTCGCGCCGACGTGGGCGGCCAGGCCGGCCTTCTCCTCGTCGGTGATGTTCTTGGCCACCGGGCCGGTCAGCTCGCCGTCCTCCTGGACGAGGACGTACGCCAGGCCGCGGGCGCCGCGCTGCTTGGCCCACTCCTGCCACGCGTCGAGCTGCTTGCGCGGCTGGCCCGCTCCCCCGGGCATGACCACGGCGCCGACGTACGGCGCCTGGAAGACCCGGAACGGCGTGTCCTGGAAGTACGCCGTGCAGTCGACGAGCTCCTGACCCATCCGCAGGTCGGGCTTGTCGGAGCCGTAGCGGGCCATCGACTCGGCGTACGTCATCCGCGGCAGCGGCGTGGGGACGTCGTACCCGACGAGCTTCCACAGGGCGGTGAGGATCTCCTCGGCGACCGCGATGACGTCGTCCTGCTCGACGAAGCTCATCTCGATGTCGAGCTGGGTGAACTCCGGCTGCCGGTCGGCGCGGAAGTCCTCGTCGCGGTAGCAGCGGGCGATCTGGAAGTAGCGCTCCATGCCGGCCACCATCAGCAGCTGCTTGAACAGCTGGGGGCTCTGCGGGAGGGCGTACCAGCTGCCCGGCTGCAGCCGGGCGGGCACCAGGAAGTCACGCGCGCCCTCGGGCGTGCTGCGGGTCAGCGTCGGCGTCTCGATCTCGACGAAGTCGTGGCGGTCGAGGACGTCGCGCGCCGCCTTGTTGACCTTGCTGCGCAGCCGGATCGCCTCGTTGGGGCCGGAGCGGCGCAGGTCGAGGTAGCGGTGCCGCAGTCGCGCCTCCTCCCCCACGTCCACGTGGTCGCTGATCGGGAACGGCAGGGGCGCGGCGGCGCTGAGCACCTCGACGTCCGTGGCCACGACCTCGATCGCGCCGGTCGCGAGGTTGGGGTTCTCGTTGCCCTCCTTGCGCGCGGTCACCTCGCCGGTGACCTGGAGGCAGTACTCCGCGCGCAGGTGGTGGGCGACCTCCTCGTCGCGGATGACGACCTGCACGATGCCGCTGGCCTCGCGCAGGTCGATGAAGGCCACGCCGCCGTGGTCACGCCGGTTGGCCACCCAGCCGGCGAGGGTGACGGTCTGGCCGACGTGCTCGGCACGCAGGGTGCCGGCGTCGTGGGTGCGGATCACTGCTTCTTCTCCTGTACGTCGGTGGTGGAGCTCCGGAGGACCCGCGGGCGCAGGTCCTCCTCGGGCGGGCTCCAGGCGGCCGGGTCCGCGGCCACCTGCTCTCCTGATCGGATGTCCTTGGCCTGGTGGGTGCCATCCTCCTGGGCGAACCAGACGAACGGGATGCCCCGGCGCTCGGCGTACCGGATCTGCTTGCCGAACTTCTGGGCGTTCGCCGAGACCTCGCAGGGGATGCCGCGCTCGCGCAGCGCGGTCGCGACCGCCTCGCTGTCGGACCGGGACGCCTCGTCGGTCACCGCGACCAGCACGGCGCTCGGGACCTTCCGGTCGGCGGCCAGGCCGGTGCGGCTCGCCAGCGTCACCAGGACCCGGCTGAGGCCGAGCGAGATGCCCACGCCCGGGTACGTCGTCCTCCCGTCCGAGGCGAGGGCGTCGTACCGGCCGCCGGAGCAGATGGAGCCCAGGGACTCGTAGCCGTCGAGCCGGGTCTCGAACACGGTGCCGGTGTAGTAGTCCAGGCCGCGGGCGATCGACAGGTCGGCCTCGACGCGCACCCGGTCGGTCACCAGGCCGGCGCACGCCGTGACGAGCTCGGCGAGCTCGGCCAGACCCTCGTCGAGCAGCTCGTGCTCGACCCCGAGGGCGCGGACGGCCTCGACGAAGGAGTCGTCCGCGGCGCGGATGGTGGCCAGCGACAGCACGCGGTCGGCGGTCTTCTCGTCGACGCCCGCCTCCTCGACCAGCATCGACCGGACCCGATCGACCGGGAGCTTGTCGAGCTTGTCGACGACGCGCATCACCTCGTCCGTGGCGTCGCCGCTCGCGATGCCGAGGCCGGCGTAGAAGCCCTGGATCAGCTTGCGGTTGTTGACCTGCAGCCGGAAGCCCGGCAGGAAGGTCAGGCGCGACAGCGCGTCGACCATGACCCGGGTGACCTCGACGTCGTGGTGGAACGGCAGCACGTCACGACCGACGATGTCGATGTCGGCCTGGGTGAACTCGCGGTAGCGGCCCTCCTGGGGACGCTCGCCCCGCCAGACCTTCTGGATCTGGTAGCGGCGGAAGGGGAACTCCAGCTTGCCGGCGTTCTCCAGCACGTAGCGGGCGAACGGCACCGTGAGGTCGAAGTGCAGCCCGAGGCCGGCGTGTCCCTCGGCCGACTCCTCGTGCAGGCGACGCAGGAGGTAGACCTCCTTGGAGGTGTCCCCCTTGCGCAGCAGCTGGTCGAGCGGCTCCACCGCGCGGGTCTCGATGCCCGCGAAGCCGTGCAGCTCGAAGGTACGGCGCAGCGTGTCGACGACCTGCTGCTCGACGAACCGCTGTTCGGGCAGCAGCTCGGGGAACCCGCTCAGCGGGGTGGGCTTGCTCAACTCAGAGACCTCGGGTCACTCGACCTGCGTCGCCTCGGTCGAGGAGGTCGAGCAGGTAGGGGTTGGTCGCGCGCTCGCGACCGATGGACGTCTGCTCGCCGTGGCCGGGGAGCACCACGATGTCGTCGGCGAGGGGCAGCACCTTGGTGGTGAGGCTGCGCAGCATCGTGGCGTGGTCACCGCCCGGCAGGTCCGTGCGCCCGATCGAGCCCGCGAACAGGAGGTCGCCGGAGAACATGACCTCGCTGACGTCGGCCTGGGCGTACGGCGTGCGGAAGGTGACCGACCCCTCGGTATGGCCCGGGGTGTGGTCGACCACGAACCGCAGGCCTGCCAGCTCGAGCACCTGGTCGTCGCCCAGCTCACGGACGTCGTCGGGCTCGGCCCACCGGTAGTCGCCGCCCAGCATCATCTGGGTCGTCTCCCGGGACATGCCCGCCATCGGGTCGGAGAGCAGGTGCCGGTCGCTGGGGTGGATCCACGCGGTGGCGTCGTACGTCCCGGCCACCGGGGCCACGCACCACATGTGGTCGACGTGACCGTGGGTGACCAGCACGGAGACCGGCTTGAGCCGGTGCTCGGCGACGACCTGCGCCACGCCCTCGGCGCTGTCCTTGCCGGGGTCGACGACCACGCACTCGCTCCCGGCGCCGGTGGCGACGACGTAGCAGTTGGTGCCCCAGGGACCCGCGGGGAAGCCGGCGATCAACACCCGGCCACACTACCGAGCAGCGCGTCGGGGTGTCGCATCGGTTCCCGGCGGGCATTCCTGCTCTCCTCCGGGCGATGCCGTGACTAGAGTGGGCGCCTGCACCTACCGCCCCGTGCGACCCGAATGCGAAGAGGGATCAGCAAGTGACGAGCCATGAGTGGGGCCGCGTCGACGACGACGGCACCGTCTACGTCCGAACCGCCGACGGTGAGCGCCCGGTCGGCCAGTACCCCGAGGGGACTCCCGACGAGGCCCTCGCCTTCTTCACCGAGCGGTACGCCGCGCTCGCGTTCGAGGTGGAGCTGCTCGAGCAGCGCATCAACTCGGGCGTGCTCTCCCCCGAGGAGGCGGCCGAGTCCGTGAAGACGGTGAAGGCCCAGGTCGTCGACGCGAACGCCGTCGGTGACCTGGTCTCGCTCGCCGGCCGGCTCGACGCGCTCGGCCCGATCATCGCCCGGCAGCGCGACGCCCGCCGCGAGGAGCGCGCCCAGCGCTCCGCGGAGGCCAAGGCCGCCAAGGAGGACCTGGTCGCCCAGGCCGAGAAGATCGCCGAGGGCACCGACTGGCGCCACGGCGCCAACAAGCTGCGCGACCTGCTCGACCAGTGGAAGGCGCTCCCCCGCATCGACCGCGCCTCGGACGACGCCCTGTGGCGGCGGTTCTCGACCGCGCGTACGGCGTACACGCGGCACCGCAAGGCGCACTTCGCCGAGCTCAACGAGCAGCGCGAGGGTGCCCGGGCGGTCAAGGAGCGTCTCGCCACCGAGGCCGAGGGCCTCGCGGACTCCACGGAGTGGGGTCCCACCGCGGGCCGCTACCGCGATCTGATGAAGCAGTGGAAGGCCGCCGGCCCCGCTCCGAAGGACGTCGACGACGCCCTGTGGAAGCGGTTCCGCGGTGCCCAGGACGCCTTCTTCGGCGCGCGCGACGCCGCCAACGCCGCTCTCGACCAGGAGTTCGCCGCGAACGCCGAGGTCAAGGAGGCGCTCCTCGTCGAGGCCGAGGCTCTGCTGCCCGTCCAGGACGTCGAGGCCGCCAAGCGCGCCTTCCGCGACCTCGCCGACCGTTGGGACGCCGCCGGCAAGGTCCCGCGCGACCGGATGAAGGAGCTCGAGGGCCGCATCCGCAAGGTCGAGCAGGCCATCCGCGAGGTCGAGGAGGAGGCCTGGCGCAAGTCGGACCCCGAGAAGTCCGCCCGCGCCGACGACATGGTCACCAAACTCGAGCAGGCCATCGCCAAGGTCGAGGCCGATCTCGAGAAGGCCCGCGCCGCCGGGAACGACAAGAAGGTCCGCGAGCTCGAGGAGAACCTCGAGTCCCGCCGGTCCTTCCTCGAGATGGCCAAGCGCGCCTCGGCGGACTTCTCGGGCTGAGACGCCGCCTCGACGCTGGTCGAGGCGCCAGGCGCGCCAACGCCGAGCCCGACCAGGGCCGACTCTCCACTCACCGGGTTTCGAGGCTCAGGACTCCGTCCTTCGCACCTCAACCAGCGTCCGCTTCACCCACGCTGGTTGAGGTGTGAGGCGCGCCAGGCGGATTCAACCGGTCGGTGCAACACCGGGGTTGATGTCGTGTTGGGAGAGTAGTTCGTCGAGGGCTTCGGCTGGGTTCTTCCAGCCGAGGGTTTTGCGGGGTCGGTTGTTCATTTCGATCGCGACTCGTTCGAGCATCC
>NZ_DATJTA010000018.1:0-16997 GCF_035503875.1 Nocardioides sp. | reverse complement strand
CGCCCCGGGGGGGGCCCACGCCGACTCGGCATTTCAGGGCAGGGCGTAGGTGTCCGGCCCGGCGGCGACGACCAGGCCGTCCTCGACGAGGCCGGCCAGGCAGCGGACCCGCTGGGCCTCCTCGCTCCAGACGGCGTCGAGCCGGCTGCGGTGCACGGGCCCGTCGTCGTCGCGCAGCACCGCCAGCAGCCGGCCCCGGCACTGCCGGTCGGTCCCGGCCCACGACTGCACCTTCCGCGGCGGCCCGTCGTACGCCGGGAAGCCGGCAGCCCTCCAGGTGCAGCCATCGGCCACCGGGCAGGCCGAGCAGCGGGGCTTGGCGGCCGTGCAGACCAGCGCGCCGAGCTCCATCAACGCGATCGACCAGGTGGCCGCGGTCGGCTCGTCGAGGGGCAGCAGCTCGGCGGCCACCTCACGCTCCGCTCTGGTGACGCTCGGTGCGGGCAGCTCGGAGCCCCGCACGACCCGGGCCAGGACCCGGCGGACGTTGGTGTCGAGGACGACGTGCCGCCTGCCGAAGCCGAAGGTGGCGATCGCGGCGGCGGTGTAGTCGCCGATGCCGGGCAGCGCCAGGAGGTCGTCGTACGACGACGGCACCTCGCCGCCGTGCTCGGCGACGATCGCGGTGGCCGCCGCGTGCAGCCGCAGCGCGCGACGCGGGTAGCCGAGCCGGCCCCACGCCCGGACCGCCTCGCCAACCGGCTCCGCGGCGAGGTCGGCGGGCCGGGGCCATCGCTCGAGCCACGCCTCGTGCACGGGCAGCACCCGGTTGACCGGCGTCTGCTGGAGCATGAACTCCGAGACCATCACCGACCACGGGGACGCCTGGGGACCCCGCCAGGGGAGCTCGCGCGCGTGGACGTCGTACCACTCGAGCAGGGGGTCGTGGAGGTCGCTCATCGCGACCATTCTGACCCGTCCCGCCGACGGTCGGTGTGGCAGCCCGACGAGCGGTGGCGCGCTGGATAGCGTTGACCCCATGACTGCCCGGAACCGCCCGCCGATGACCCGTGGGCCGCTCCCGGCGAGGGTCTACTGGCGCCGGCGCCTCGCCGTGCTGGCTGTCGCGATGCTGCTGGTGCTCGGTGTCGCCCGTCTGCTCGGGGCCGGCAGCGACGGCTCCTCCGGTGGCGACACGGCCAGCCTGGCGGACGCGCCCGCCTCCGCGACGAACAGCCCGACCGAGACCCGCTCGACCGGTCGGGCGACTCCGGTCGGTCCGAGCGCACCGGCGGCCACCCCCACGCCGACGCCCACGCCGACCGAGCCTGTCCTGGCCACCCCCGACGGCCCGTGCGCCGACGGGGACATCGCCGTGACTCCCGAGGTGAGGACGGCGATCGCCGGCCCACGCCACGGCGCCACGATCGACCTGCAGTTGCGCACGATCTCCGCCGAGGCGTGCACGTGGAAGGTCAACCCGCGGTCGCTGACGCTGAAGATTACCTCCGGCAAGGACGACATCTGGAGCAGCCGCGAGTGCCCCCGGGTCCTGCCCCGGCAGGAGGTGACCGTCCGGCGGGCCGTCTCCACGACTCTCAGCGTCGCCTGGAACGCCAAGCGCTCCGACGAGGACTGCTCGAAGGTCACGGCCTGGGCGCTCCCGGGCTGGTACCACGTCTCGGCGGCCGCGCTCGCCGGTGAGCCGTCCGAGGTGCAGTTCGAGCTGCTCGCCCCCCAGCCCGCCGTCGTCACCCAGACCGCGGAGCCGAAGCAGGACACGGGCAAGAAGGGCAAGAAGACCCGGAAGAACAAGCGGGACGACACCGCCCCCACCGAGGAGCCCGCCTCGTCCGGGGAGCCCAGCGGAGCGGTCGAGCCCGACCTGGGCTAGTCGGGCTCAGCGCCCCGGTTACACGTACCTGGTCTCGACACGCCGGTCGCGACCTCGTGCCTCGGTCGCGCGGCTCGCTCGACCACCATCAACGCTACGAGTAACAGGGACGCAAGCGCCCCGGTTACACGTAGCGTTCCAGAATGGTCGACTCGGCGAGCCGGGAGAGACCCTCGCGGACGCTGCGGGCGCGCAGCTCGCCGACGCCCTCGACGGCCTGCAGGTCGTCGATGCCGGCCGAGAGCAGCTTCTGCAGGGTGCCGAAGTGGTCGACGAGGCGGTCGACGACCGAGCCGGGCAGCCGCGGCACCTTGGCCAGCAGCCGGTAGCCGCGGGGCGCCACGGCGCCGTCGAGGTGTTCGCCGTTGCCGAGGCCCAGCACCCGCGCGGCGGAGGCGGGGTCGACCAGTTCGGTGGCGGACAGCGCCTCCAGCTTGGTCAGCAGCTCCTCGGGGCTGCGGGTACGCCGTCCCGAGGGGAGGTAGTCGCGGATGACCAGCTCGCGCTCGGCGTCGACGCCGGTGACGAGCTCCTCCAGCTGCAGGGACAGCAGCCGGCCGTCGGTGCCGAGCTCGAGCACGTAGTCCTCGATCTCGCGGGCGATCCGGGTGACCATCTCGAGGCGCTGGGCGACGACGGCGACGTCGCGCACCGTCACCAGGTCCTCGATCTCCAGGGCGGAGAGGGTGCTGGAGACCTCGTCGAGCCGGAGCTTGTAGCGCTCCAGGGTCGCCAGGGCCTGGTTCGCGCGGGACAGGATCTGCCCGGAGTCCTCGAGGACGTGGCGGGTCTCGCCGACGTACGCCGCGATGATCTGCATCGACTGGGAGACCGAGATGACGGGGAAGCCGGTCTGGCGGGCGACCCGGTCGGCCGTGCGGTGGCGGGTGCCGGTCTCCTCCGAGGGGATGGTGTGGTCGGGCATCAGGTGGACGGCCGCCCGGATGATCCGGGTCAGGTCCTTGTCGACGATGATGCCGCCGTCCATCTTGGCGAGCTCGCGCAGGCCGGTCGCGGTGAACGGCACGTCCAGCACGAAGCCTCCGGTCGAGATCGACTCGACGGTCTTGTCGTTGCCGAGCACCACCAGGGCGCCGGTGCGCCCGCGCAGGATGCGCTCCAGTCCGTCGCGCATCGCGGTCCCGGGGGCGATCAAGGCAAGCGTGGCCCGGAGGCGGAGCACCTCGTCCGTGCGGTCGGTGGGCAAGCCAGGTCCCTTCGTCACCCTGCGGCAGCACCTTGCCGCTAGCGCACACCCTAACCGTCGGCGACCTCCCGCAAGGGCGTCTGCCGTCCGTCCGTCACCTTGAGCAGACGCAGGGCGGTGTCGACGTCGGGAACCTCGATCACCCGCATGCCGTCGACGGTGCGCGGTTCGTGGCGCTGGGCGGCCCACGAGGGGGAGCGGCTGCCCGGCTGGGCGGGGACGACCGCGACCTGGAAGCCCAGTCGCGCCGCCTCGGCGAGCCGCTGCGGGAGGTCGCGGACCCGGCGCAGCTCACCCGCGAGCCCGATCTCGCCCATCGCCACGACGCCCCGGGGCGGGATCGCGCCCTGGCTCGCGGAGGCGAGGGCCACGGCGACGGCCAGGTCGACAGCGGGCTCGGTGAGCTTGGCGCCCCCGACCGTGGAGGCGAACACGTCCTGGCTGTGCAGCCGCAGGCCGCAGTGTTGCTGCAGCACGGCCAGCACCATCGCCATCCGTGCGCCGTCGAGGCCCGAGGTGGTACGTCGGGGGCGCTCCAGCGGCGACTGGGTGACCAGGGCCTGCACCTCGGCCAGCAGCGGCCGGCGGCCCTCCATGGTCACGGCCACGCAGGTGCCGGGCACCTGGGTGTGGTGGTTCTCGACGAACAGCCCCGTGGGATCGGTGACCGCGCTGATGCCTTCGCTGGAGAGGTCGAAGCAGCCCACCTCGTCGATCGGGCCGAAGCGGTTCTTCATCGCCCGGACCATCCGGAAGCGGGAGTTGCGGTCGCCCTCGAAGTGCAGCACGACGTCGACGAGGTGCTCCAGCACGCGCGGGCCGGCGATCGAGCCGTCCTTGGTGACGTGGCCAACCATCACGGTGGTGATGTTGCGGGTTTTGGCGACCCGGATCAGCGCGGCGGCGACCTCCTTGACCTGGGTGACCCCGCCGGGGACGCCCTCGATGCCGGAGGCGCCGATGGTCTGCACGGAGTCGACGACCAGCAGGCTCGGCCGGACCTCCTCGATGTGGGTGAGCACGGCGCCGAGATCGGTCTCGGCGGCGAGGTAGAGCTCGTCGTGGACCCCGCGGGTGCGGTCGGCACGCAGCCGCACCTGGGACGCGGACTCCTCGCCGGTGACGTAGAGCGTGCGGTGCTGGTGGCGGGCGGTCTGCGCCGCGACCTCGAGGAGGAGGGTGCTCTTGCCGACGCCGGGCTCGCCCGCGAGCAGGATCGCCGCCCCCGGGACCAGGCCGCCGCCGAGCACCCGGTCGAGCTCCGGCACCCCGCTGGAGCGGAACGCCGACTCGGTCACCGAGACCTGGCCGATCGGGACGGCCCGGGTCGTCACCGGCGCCGCGGCGGTGCGCATCGTGGGCGCCGCGGCCTCGGCCACCGAGCCCCATGCCTGGCACTCCCCGCAGCGGCCGACCCACTTGCCGGTCTCCCAGCCGCACTCGGCGCAGCGGTAGGCGGGGCGCTGTTTGGGTGCGGGCTTCGGCATGCCCCCGACGGTAGGGGACGGCGCCGACAACCGCCGGTCCGGCCGCCGCGACGCTCCGGCCGGACCTCCGCGGTCGCCGTACAGGCGCCCCGGTGCGTCGATATGCTGGCTTGGAACGATCAAGACGCAGTCCGCAGAGGGAGTGAAGGTCGGATGGGCAGGATCCCTGGTCGGGTCCCGTCGGCACCGCCGACCCTCGCCGACGTCGCCGAGCTCGCCGGGGTCTCCCGGCAGACCGTCTCCAACGCCGTCAACAACCCCGACCTGCTGCGCAGCGACACCCTGCAGCGGGTGCAGGAGGCGATCACCTCGCTCGGCTACCTGCCGAACCGGGCCGCCCGCAACCTGCGCACCCGTGCCTCCCACCTGATCGGCCTGCGGATCACCGCGGTCCAGGAGGGTACGGCGAACGCCACGATGGACCGCTTCGTGCACTCCCTGGTCGACAGCTCCCGCGAGGCCGGCTACCACGTGCTGCTCTTCTCGGGCGAGCCCGGCGACCCGCTCGCGGGGTACGACGACCTGCTGCGGTCCACGGCCGTGGACGCGTTCGTCGTCACCGACACCTACCTCGGCAACCCGCAGGCGACCTGGCTGGGGTCGCGGCGGGCGCCGTTCGTGGCCTTCGGCCGGCCCTGGGCCGACCCGGACGCCGCGCACCCGTGGGTCGACGTCGACGGCGCCGCGGGCTGCGACCTGGCGACCTCCCACCTGCTCGACAAGGGCCACCAGCGGGTCGCCTGGATCGGCTGGCGCAAGGACTCCTACATCGGGGAGGACCGGCGCTCGGGCTGGAGCCGCGCCATGCGCTCGCGCGGCCTGCCGACGACGGGCCTGGCCTCCCGCGTCGAGGACACCGTCGCCTCGGGCCGGGAGGCGAGCGCGGTGCTGCTCGACGAGGCCAACCCGACGGCGTTCGTCTGCGCCAGCGACACCCTGGCCATGGGGGTGCTGAACACCCTCGCCGAGCGGGGCCTGGCCGCCGGCCGCGACATCGCCGTGGTCGGCTTCGACGACTCCCAGGTCGCGCAGGTGGTCCCGCCGGGCCTCACCTCGGTGCGCCAGCCGCTGGAGGACGTCGCCGCCGAGGTCGTCACGGCCCTCGAGAAGCTGCTCGGACATCCCCCGACCGCCCACCGCGGCGTGCTCCTCACGCCGACACTGGCGGTGCGGGGGACGTCCTGACGGGCGTCAGCCCAGCCGCACCCGAAGCGTGCCCCGGGACGGGGCCAGCGCGTCGGTGCCGGCGAAGCGCACCTGCACCGTCACCGTGCCGCTGAGCGCACGGCGGGCGAGCGCGGCCCGGACCGGCTTGATCCGGAGCGAGCCGGTGAACCGGCAGGCGCCGTCGACGCTGCGCAGGGCGAGGGTGCGCGCGCCGCGTACCGCGACCTTGCGCCGGGTGCCGTCGACGCGCACCGTGCCGTGGGCGGTGACGCTCACCGACCCGCGGCACGCGGCGGCCGCGCCGTCGAGCCGACCCGAGACGACAGTGGCGTAGGGCCGCTTCCGGTCCCGCTTCGGCGTGGCGGTGGCCCGGACCGAGGTCGCGGTCACGGTCGGCGCCGGGTCGACCGGCGCCGCCGGCGGCAGGGTCCAGTCACCGTCCAGGGGCGTGATCGAGATGCGGTTGCCCGCGAGCGCGGTCGTGTCGGCGCCCTGGCGGGTCTCGGCGGCCGGGGTGCCGGCGGTGACCTGGTAGGTGCCGCCCGTGCTCGGGACGTCGCCGGTGTAGGTCAGCCCGATGTCGTTCGAGGCGCCCAGGACGGTCCTGACCGGCGCGCCGAGCGTCGCGCCTGCCTCGACGAACGGGTGGTTGACGTTGAGCAGCAGGTCGCCGTCCAGGTCGTCCGCGGCGACCAGGTCCCCGAGCAGCTCGACGGCGTACGCCGCGGTCTGCGCGAAGGGCACGTTCGGGATCTGGGCCAGGTCGTGGGGCACCTCCGCACTGAACGCGATCGCGGGGACCGCGTGCTCGTGCGCGGTGACGACGGCGCCGACGGTGCCGGAGTGGTTCGCGGTGGTGCCGACGTTCTGCCCGAAGTTCACGCCCGAGAGCACGACGTCCGGGCCGCCGACCCAGTGCGTGGCGGCGAAGCGACCGAGGGCGACGTACACCGCGTCCGACGGCGACGCCGAGGGCGTCTCGGACGTGCAGGCGTCGGCGGCCTGGCAGACGCCGAACACCGCCCCGGCAGCACCGGCGCCGGCGCAGTCCCCGGCGTACGCCGCGGGCGGGCTCACCGCCTGCACGGTCAGCGGCACCGGGGCGAACCCGGGCACCGTCATCTTGCCGCCGACGCCGCTCTGCTGGCGCCAGGGGGCGACCACGAGCACGTCGGCCCCGGCCGCGCACAGGGCCTTGCGCAGCTCGTAGAGCCCCTTGCCGTCGGTGCCGTACGACGAGTCCGCGGCGCGGGCGCTGTCGTCGTTGGTGAGGAGCACCTTCAGCCCGACGATCGAGGCCGACGGCGCGGCGGCCGTGGCCGTTCCCGGTGCGGCGCCCAGGACGCCGGTGAGCACGGTGGTCAGGGAGACGGTCAGCGCGACGGCCGTCGCCAGGGCCGTCCGGTGGATGGGTCGCATGGTTCTCCTCGTCGCAGGGGTCGGATCGCGCCTACATTCGGCTCGGAGCCATCGGCGGGTCCAAGACCCGATGGGTGTGGCTCGGGGCTCGACAGGTGGGGGAGGCGCGGTGAACATCCAGCAGCTGCGCTACGTGGTCGAGACCGCGGAGCGGGGCAGCATGACCGCCGCGGCGGCCGCGCTGTACGTCGCCCAGCCCGCGCTGAGCCGCGCCGTACGGCGGCTGGAGCGGGAGCTGCGGATCACCCTGTTCCAGCGCGCCGGACGGGGCGTCGCGCTGACCGCCCAGGGGGAGGCGTTCGTCGCCCGGGCGCGGCGGGTGCTGCACGGCGTGGACGCGCTGCGCGGCCTGGGGGAGCACCCCGGTACCGGTGAGCGGGACGTCCTCCTGGTGATCGCGGCGTCCCCGACCCTGCAGGCGTCGCTGGCGCTGCCGATCCTGGCCGCGCTGCGCGACCAGGGCGCCTCTGCCCCGACCCGGCTGCTCGGGTGCGGCGCGAGCCGCGAGGTGCACGACCTGGTGGCGGAGGGGCGCGCCGACATCGGGCTCTGCGATCATCCGGTCGAGTCCGAGCTCGCCGTGGTGCCGCTCGGCCCCGCCGAGGTCACGCTCGTCTCTCCCGCCGGCCTCGACCTGCCCGACCCGATCTCGGTCGACCGGCTCGGCGACGTACCCCTCGTGCTGCCGACCGCGGGCACCGACCGGCGCGCGGACCTAGACCGGTTCTTCGAGGCCGTGGGCGTGACCCCGACCGTCTCCGTCGAGAGCGACGAGCGGAGCGTGTGGCTCGAGAGCGTCCGGCGCGGGCTCGCGTCGTGCATCTGGCACAGCGCGGAGAGCCTGCGGCTCACCGGGTCCGACGTCGTGGTGCGCAGCTTCGACCCCGCGCTACACCAGGAGCTGCACGCCGTGCACCTGGCCGAGCGCTCCTCGCCGGTCAAGGACCACCTGCTCGACGTGCTGCGCGAGCTCTCCGAGCTGCGGAGGAGCGGTCCGCCCCCGGTGCCGAGCTAGAAGTCGCGCGACCAGACGTTGACGGCGTAGTCGACCTCGGTGCCCGCGTGCCCGGCGAGCGCCTCCTCGGCCACGTCGGGGGTGAGCTCGATCCGGACCACCGCCTCCAGGTCGGCGCGGGAGGAGAACGACCACCGCATGTCGACCGGGGTACGCCGCCAGCCCCGCGTCGACCAGAAGCGCTGGACCTCGTCGGGGTCGACCTCGGGGAACGCGCGACGGAACCAGCCGCCGAACGTCGAGCGGGTGGGGTCGTTGTCGATCACGAACGCCGTGCCGCCCCGTCGTACGACGCGGTCCAGCTCGGCCAGCCCGGGCTCGCAGCCGGGGCCGAAGAAGTAGGCCCAGCGGGCGTGCACGACGTCGACCGAGGCGTCGGGGACCGGCAGGGACTGGGCGCTTCCCTGCACCACCTGCACGTGGCGCAGCCGCTTGGTCCGGCGGCGCGCGATGGCGACCAGGTCCGGGTGCGGCTCGACGCCCGTCACCGAGGCGGCGGTCTCGGCGAAGCGGGGCAGGTGGAAGCCGGTGCCGCAGCCGACGTCGAGGACGGCGCGGCCCGCCCAGGGCGCCTGAGCGGCCATCGCGGCCTCGATCAGGCCGTCCGGGTCGACCGCGCGGTTCTCGATCTCGTACGTCGCGGTGTGGTGCCAGATGTTGGGGCTGGGTCGGGCCCCGGGAGAGACGTTCAGATCCGCACGAGCCCGTTGGGCGTCTGCACCTGCGCGGCGATCACGCCGGGCGTGCCGTGCGGGGCGACCCACTCGACCTTGACGTCCTCCAGCGGCGCCTCGACGGTCTCGCCGAGCCACTCGCTGACCCGCTGCGGGTCGCCGGCGATCTCCAGGCAGGCCAGGGCGTAGGCGCCGTCCGCGCCGGCGCTGGGCCGCTGCTCGACCGGGCTCTGCCACTCGATGAAGAACGGCAGCTGCGGGTCGGCGATCAGGCCGTGGACGCCGATCTGCTTCCAGCGCAGGTCGGTGCCGTCGGGGACGTGCCGGTTGCCCTGCACGGCCTCGCGGCCGAGCCGCGACTCCACCGTGGTGATGTCGGGGACCGAGACGACCCAGCCGAGCCAGCCGCCGCCGAGCGCCGAGCGGGCGCGGACGGCCTGGCCGAAGGGGGCCTTGTCGGACGCCGGGTGGTCGAGCACCTCGACGATCTCGAGGTACGTGCCGCCCGCGAGGGCCAGCGTCATGTTCCGGGTGCCGAAGCGGGGGTGCACCCCGCCGTCGACGAAGGACCGGCCGAGCAGTGCCCCGATGCGCTCGGCGGTGCTCGCGAGGCCATCCGGTCCGGCTGCGTAAGAAAGGTGGTCCAGGCGCATACCAGGATTGTGGGCGAGCCCGTCGCGGCCCCGGACAGCGGGGTCAGGATCTCTTGACGTCGAGAGAGAAAAGGCGTCAGTGCGGGTCGGCCGGGTGCAGCGCCAGGGCCGAGCGGGAGCGCAGGTGCGCCTCGCAGTGCCGGGCCAGCTCGTCGTACGCCGCCCGGCCCATCAGCGCGACCAGCTCGGGCGCCGAGGTGAGGTAGAGCGGCTCGACCGCGACGTGGGCCTCGGTGTTGCCGGTGCAGTACCAGTCCAGGTCGTGCCCGCCCGGACCCCAGCCGCGCCGGTCGTACTCGCCGATCGAGACCTCGGTGTACGACGACCCGTCGGGCCGCTCGACCTCGCGGAAGGTACGCCGGAGCGGCAGCTGCCAGCAGACGTCCGGCTTGGTCTCGAGGGGGTTCCTCCCCAGCGTGAAGGCCAGAGCGTGCAGGGCGCACCCGGCTCCCGCGGCGAAGTCGGTGCGGTTGTGGAAGATGCACGCCTGCTGGCCGTCGACCTCGATGGTGAGCGTCTTGCGCTCGCCGTCGTCGTCGAGCTCCACCCAGTCCTCCCGCCGGACCTCGCCGGCGGGCTTGTGCTGCCACAGCCCCTCGTCGAGCTGGGCGACGAACCCGGCGACCCGCTCCTCGTCCTCGTCGTCGGCGAAGTGCGCGCCCAGGGTGCAGCAGCCGACGTCGGGTGCGTCGGCGTAGATGCCGGGGCAGCCCTGGCCGAAGATGCAGGTGTAGCTCGACGTGAGCCATGTCAGGTCGCAGCGCATCAGCTCGGTCTCGTCGGCCGGGTTCACGAACTCCACCCAGGCGCGGGGGAAGACCAGGTCGACCTCGGGCACCCGTCCAGCGTACGGCCCGGCCCGCGACAGGTACGTTGGAGACATGCGCGTGGGCGTCCTCGACATCGGGTCCAACACCGGCCACCTGCTCGTGGTCGATGCCCACGGCGGCGCGGCCCCGCTGCCGGCGTACTCCCACAAGGAGCCGCTGCGGCTCGCCGAGCACCTCGACGCCGCGGGCGCGGTCACCCAGGTCGGCATCGACGCGCTGACGGAGTTCACCGCCGGCGCCCTGCTGGTCGCGGAGGACAAGGG
Organism: Nocardioides sp.; assembly: GCF_035503875.1. Classification (GTDB taxonomy): domain Bacteria; phylum Actinomycetota; class Actinomycetes; order Propionibacteriales; family Nocardioidaceae; genus Nocardioides. Next base: position 6,448 of record NZ_DATJTA010000018.1, on the reverse strand, counting down.
CTGCGAGGACATGCTCGCGTTCGCGACCTCGGCCGTGCGGGACGCGACGAACTCCGAGGCCGTCCTCGAGCACGTGCGCGAGCGCACCGGCGTCGACATCGGGGTGCTGTCGGGCGAGGACGAGGCCCGGCTGACCTTCCTCGCCGTACGACGCTGGTTCGGCTGGTCCGCCGGCCGGCTGGCCGTCTTCGACATCGGCGGTGGCTCGCTGGAGATCGCGGGCGGGCCGGACGAGGCCCCCGACGTGGCCTGGTCGCTGCCGCTCGGGGCGGGCCGGCTGGCCCGGGCCTGGTTCGGCGACGAGGCACCCGACGACGACACGATCCGCGGGGTCCGCAAGGAGATCCGGGCACAGATCGCGCGCGACGCGGGCAACCTGCTGCGCGCCGGCGTCCCAGACCGGGCGGCCGCGACCTCCAAGACCTTCCGGTCGCTGGCGCGCATCTGCGGGGCGGCGCCCTCGGCCGACGGCGCCCTGGTGCCGCGCACGCTGCCGCTGCGCGAGCTGAGCGCGTGGATCCCCAAGCTGGCGGCGATGACGCTCGCCGAGCTGAGCGAGCTGCCCGGCGTCTCCCCGAGCCGCGCCCACCAGATCCTGCCGGGCGCGCTGGTCGCGGAGGCCTGCATGGACATCTTCGACCTGACCGAGCTGGAGATCTGCCCGTGGGCGCTGCGCGAGGGCGTCATCCTCGAGCGGCTCGACCAGATGTCGGTCCTGGCCACGCCGTGAGCCCGGTCCGGATCGGCCTGTCGACGTCCTCGGTCTACCCCGAGTCGTCGGCCCACGCCTTCGGCTACGCCGCCTCCCTCGGGTACGACGCGGTGGAGGTGATGGTCGGCATCGACTCGCTGAGCCAGCAGACCAGCGCGATCGCACAGCTCTCCGAGCACCACCAGATCCCCGTGTCGGCCGTGCACGCGCCCTGCCTGCTCTTCACGCAGCGGGTCTGGGGAACCGAGCCGTGGGGCAAGCTGGAGCGCTCGGCGGAGATGGCGCACGAGGTCGGTGCGGAGGTGGTCGTCGTGCACCCGCCGTTCCGGTGGCAGAAGGAGTACGCCGCCGGCTTCGTCGACGGCATCGCGGCACTCGAGGCGTCGACCGGCATCGCCTTCGCGGTCGAGAACATGTATCCCTGGCGGGCCTCGCAGAAGCGCGGCATGGAGATGTACCTGCCCGGCTGGGACCCCTCGGCCGAGCCCTACGCCAACACCACCATCGACCTCTCGCACGCCGCGATCGCCCAGTCCGACGTGATCGCGATGGCCGACCGGCTCGGTCCCCGGCTGCGGCACGTCCATCTCACCGACGGCAGCGGCTCGGCCAAGGACGAGCACCTGGTCCCCGGCCGCGGCTCGATGGGCGCGGCGGCGTTCCTCCGGCACATCGCGGCCGCCGGGTTCGCCGGCGAGATCGTGCTGGAGATCAACACCCGGCGGTGCAACACCCGTGAGGAGCGGATCGCCGACCTGCGCGAGTCGCTGGCCTTCGCCCGTGAGCACTTCGCCGTGACCACCGCCTGAGGCTGCCGGATGGTCGTCGAGGTCCGCGGCCTGTCCGTCCTCCGCGGAGGACGGCCCGTGCTGGACCGGCTCGACCTGTCCGTCGGCGAGGGCGTGACCGGGCTGCTCGGCCCGTCGGGCTGCGGCAAGTCGACGCTGCTCCGCTCGCTGGTGGGGGTGCAGCGCACCCACGGCGGCGAGGTCACCGTGCTGGGCCGCCCCGCCGGCAGCCGCGAGCTGCGCGACCGGGTCGGCTACGTCACCCAGGCCGCGAGCGTGTACGACGACCTCACCGTCGCCGAGAACCTCCGCTTCTTCGCCCGGGTGCTCGGCGTCGGAGCCGCCGAGGTCGAGCGGGCGGTCGCCGCGGTCGATCTCGCCGGCCACCGGGACGACGTCGTCGGGCGGCTCTCCGGCGGGCAGCGCTCGCGCGTCAGCCTCGCGGTGGCGCTGCTGCGCACCCCGGCGCTGCTCGTCCTCGACGAGCCGACGGTCGGGCTCGACCCGGTCCTGCGCCGGGAGCTGTGGGCACTGTTCTACCGGCTGGCCGAGGACGGCACCGCGGTGCTGGTCTCGAGCCACGTGATGGACGAGGCGGAGCGCTGCGACCGGCTGCTGCTGATGCGCGAGGGCCGGATCATCGCCGACGGCAGCCCGGCCGCGATCAAGGAGCGGGCCGGGGCGGACGACGTCGAGGGGGCCTTCCTGGCCCTAGTGGACCCGGCATGAACCCCCGGGTCACCCTCGCCGTCGCGGTCCGCGTGCTCACCCAGCTGCGCCGGGACCGACGCACGATGGCCATGCTGCTCGTGCTCCCGTGCCTGCTCATCGCGCTGTTGTGGTGGATGTTCGAGGAGACCGGCCCCACCACCTTCGACCAGGTCGGTCCGGCGCTGCTGGCGATCTTCCCGTTCACGGTGATGTTCCTGGTCACCAGCGTCACGACGCTGCGCGAGCGCAGCAGCGGCACCCTCGAGCGCCTGCTCGCGATGCCGATGGGCAAGCTCGACTTCCTCGGCGGCTACGCGCTCGCGTTCGGCGTGGTGGCCGCGGTCCAGTCCGTCCTCGCCGTGGCCCTCAGCGTCGGCCTGCTCGGTCTCGAGGTCCAGGGACCGGTCTGGCTGCTCACCGCCGTCGCCGTCGCCGACGCCCTGCTCGGTACGGCGCTGGGGCTGCTCGTGAGCGCGTTCGCCGGCTCGGAGTTCCAGGCGGTGCAGTTCATGCCGGCCGTCGTGATCCCGCAGATCCTGCTCTGCGGGCTGTTCGTGCCCCGGGGCGACCTGCCGAGCGTGCTCGGCGCGATCAGCGACCTGCTGCCGCTGAGCTACGCCACCGACGCCATGACGCACCTGACCCGGTCCGCGGCGGTCGGCGAGGTCCTGCGGGACCTGGGCGTGGTGCTGGTCGTCGCGGCCGCCGGGCTGGCGCTCGGGGCGGTGACCCTGCGGCGGCGTACGCCCTGAGCCGCGGCGTGCTCAGCGGGCCATCGCGGTCGCCGCGGCGCGCGGCTGGTAGACCGACGACCGACCGGAGGGGATCCGGTCCCAGTTGTCGTCGACGCCCATGGTCATCTCGGCGGCACCCAGGAACAGGTAGCCGTCCGGGGCCATCACGTCGCGGACCCGGCGCAGGATGTCGCGCTTGGTCTGGACGTCGAAGTAGATGAGCACGTTGCGCAGGAAGACGATGTCGAAGCGCCCCATCGGGGGGAACGGCCGGGTCAGGTTGCCCGTGCGGAAGCTGACGCCCTCCCGGATCGAGGGGTGGATGCGCCATCCCGCTCCGGCGCGCTCGAAGTGCCGCACCAGCGATGTGGCGGGCAGGCCCCGGTTGACCTCGAGCTGGGAGTACTCGCCGGTGCTGGCCCGGCGGACCATCTCCTCGGAGAGGTCGGTGCCGATCACCTCCAGGCGGAAGCCGGCGATCGCCGGGGTCTCGGCGGCCACCATCGAGACGCTGTAGGCCTCCTGCCCGCTCGAGCAGGCCGCGGACCACACGCGCAGCTGCCGGTTCGGCCGGTTGCGCGCGAGCGTCGGGAAGACCGTCGTCCGCAGGGTGTTGAACGGGTCGGCGTCGCGGAACCACGAGGTCTCGTTGGTGGTCAGCGCCTCGACGACGGCCCGCAGGGCGGCCGGGTTGCGCCGTACCTGCAGGTCGGCGACGTACGCGTCGACGTCGGCGTACCCGGCGGCCTTGGCCAGCGGGACCAGCCGCGACTCGACGAGGTACTCCTTGCCGGCGTTCAGCACGATGGCGCTCTCCGCCCGGACCACGTCGCACACGAACGTGAAGGAGGCCGCGCTGATGCTCATGAGTTCCGTCCCGTCGTCACTGCGGTCCCGGCCGGCACCAGCCGGCGGGTGATGGCACCCGCGATCTTGTCCAGCGGAAGGATCTCCTCCGCCAGCCCTGCTCCGGCGATCGCGCCGGGCATGCCCCAGACCACCGAGCTGGGCTGGTCCTGGGCGACGATGCTGCCGCCGGCCGCCACGATGGGCGCCCCACCCTTGCAGCCGTCCGAGCCCATCCCGGTCAGGACGACGGCGAGCGTGGCCGAGCCCGTGACGCTCGCCGCGCTGCGGAAGAGGACGTCGACGGCGGGCCGGCAGAAGTTCTCGGCGGGTCCTTGCGAGAGCTTGGTGACCAGGCCGCGGGCGTCGCGGACGACCTCCATGTGGAAGTCGCCGGGCGCGATGCTCACCATGCCCGGTCTCAGCACCTGGTTGTGCTCGGCCTCGACCACGTCGAAGCCCGTCTGGCGGTCGAGACGCTGCGCGAACTGGCGGGTGAACAGCGGGGGCATGTGCTGGACCAGCGCGATCGGCACGGGGAGCGGCGGCAGCGCGCCGAGCAGGCGCTGCACGGCGTCGGGTCCACCGGTGGAGCTGCCGACGACCAGCAGCTTGTAGCCGCCCACCGGCACGGGAGCGGCGGGACGCAGCGAGATCGGCACGGGGGCCGCCGCCGGACGGGCCGCGGACCCGGCCTGGGTGGGAGCGGCCGTCAGGCCGCGGGTCGGTACCAGGGCCTTGATCCGGGGGATCAGGGCGTCGCGGACCTGCTCCATCGAGCGACCCACGCTGCCCACGTTGGCGGGCTTGGCGACGTAGTCCGAGGCCCCGGCCGCGAGCGCGTCCAGGGTCGCGGAGGCGCCCCGCTCGGTGAGCGTGCTGAACATGATGATCGGCAGCTGGTGGCCCGCCGCGCGGATGCGGCGTACGCCCTCGATGCCGTCGACCTCGGGCATCTCGACGTCCATGGTGACCAGGTCCGGGCGCAGCTGCTCGATCTTCTGCAGCGAGGCGCGGCCGTTCACGGCGGTGCCGACCACCTCGATGGCCGGGTCGTCGTTGAGCACGCCGCTGACGAGCCGGCGGATGACCACCGAGTCGTCGGTCACGAGAACACGGATCTTGCTCACGTAGGTGTCACTCCACTCGGGTCAGTCGGGTCCATGCGATCCCGGAGCCGGACCGACCGGTGGTCGGTGCGTCGATCACATCGGCGCGCCGCGTCCGGACTTGAGCACTAGGACGGTGGCCTAGGGCATGTCTGCCTATTCGGAACGCCTGCTGCGCGGGTCTCCGCATCCGATCAGGCGGCGTTGTCACCGACTCGTCGGGACTCCGTCCCGCCTTCGCGGCTCCGCCTTGCCAGATCGGCGCGGAAACCCGCTCGCGACGGCGCCGAATAGGCAGACATGCCCTAACCGGCCGCGGAGTCCACCTCGCGCCAAGGGCGCAGCAGCACGTCCGCGGTCTCGGAGGGGATCAGGTCGAGGGCTGCCGTCGCCTGCACGACGCCGGAGAGCGCGTTCCACACGCCGTACGCCGCGTCCTGGACGGTGAAGCCGGCCTGGCGGAAGGCCACGGCGGCGGCGAGCTGCGCGTCGGCGCTCGAGCGCAGCCGGTCGGACAGCGACAGCGCCCAGGTGGCGTCGTGCATCGCCGGCGCCCACTCGGCCGTCCGCGCGCGGTGCCGCTCGACCGCCGTACGCCAGGCGCGGCGGGTGGCCTCGTCGGCGCCGAGCAGGTCGCCCAGCACCGGGTCGACGGCGGGCACGGCGGTGCGGGCCGGGTCGTCGGCGAGCGGCAGCCCGGCCTGCAGGAAGGGGCGGCTCATGGCGCGCCGTACGTCGGGGGGCAGCTCGCTGCCCAGGTACGCGGCGACCGCGGCGTCGGAGAGCACGTCGCCGGCCAGGGAGGCGACCGGGTCCTGGGTGAGCAGGCCGCCGGCCCCGATCCAGGTCCACTCGAGGAGGTCGCGGCGGACCAGCCGGTCGACGGCGTCGGCGTCGCCGATCCGGCTGGTCTCGAGCTGGCGCAGCAGGGTGGTGTCCCCGCCGGCCGCTCCGTCGAGCGCGGCTCCGGCGAGGCCGAGGGCGGTGCTCGCCCGCCAGGGACCGTCCTCGGAGGCGTCGGCGACGCGGACGCGGCGCCACTCCTCGCGGATCCGGTCGCCGGGATGCACCGCGGCCAGCCGGTCGACCTCGGGCGGACCGAGCGCCAGCCCGGTCCGCAGGACGACGGCCACGCGCTCGCCACCGGGGGAGCGGGTCAGGTCGAAGCCGACGGTCGAGGAGCCGACGAGCGAGTACACGGGGTCATCCTCTCGTAGGGCCGGATGACCCCGTGCCTGTTCCGGCGCTCAGGCCGTGAACTGCCCGACGGTGGTGCGCAGGGAGCCGGCCAGCCGGGCCAGCTCGTCGACGGCGACCTGGGTCTGCGTCAGCGCCTGGGTGGTGGAGTCGGCGGCTGCGGAGACCCCGGAGATGTTGGCGGCGATCTCGCCGGAGCCGGTGGATGCCTCGGCGACGTTGCGGGACATCTCGTTGGTGGTGGCGGTCTGCTCCTCGACGGCGGCGGCGATGGTGTTCTGGTAGTCGTTGATCGAGGTGATGATCTCGGCGATCTCGCCGATCGCCTCGACGGCGCCGGTGGTGTCGGCC
>NZ_DATJTA010000017.1:0-18302 GCF_035503875.1 Nocardioides sp. | reverse complement strand
TCTGCCGACTCGGCGCGCAACTTCTGCCGACTCGGCGGGGGGTGGGGGGTGGGGGTGGTTAGCGGGCCTGCCAGCGGGGGTCGCGCTTCTCCAGGAAGGCGCGGGCGCCCTCCTTCTGGTCCTCGGAGGAGTAGACGTCGGGGCCGATGTCGAGGCGGATGGCGGCGTGCGGGTCCATGGACTCGGTACGGCGGTAGGTGAGCTTGAGGCGCTGCAACGAGAGCGGGGCGGAGTCGGTGAAGGAGGCCAGGAAGGCCTCGGCGGTCTCGGTGAGCAGCTCGGCGGGGGCGGTCCGGTTCACCAGGCCCCAGCGCTCGGCCTCGGCCAGGTCGATCCGGCGGCCGCTGTAGAGCCACTCCATGGCGATCCCCTGCGGCACCATCCGGGGCAGCGCGACCGAGGCGTAGTGGGCGCCGCGCCCCCGCCGCGACTCGGGTACGGCGAAGAAGGCGTGGTCGGCCACCACCCGCAGGTCACAGGACAGGGCGAGCTCGAAGCCGCCGGCGACGGCCGGGCCGTTGACGACCGCGAGGGTCGGCTTGCGGCTGTCGATCATCACCTCGAACAGGCTGCGGTACCGGTTGTGCAGCGGGCCGTACCAGGCCTCGCCCCGGTCCGCCCGGGTCTTCGCGTCCGACAGGTCGGCGCCGGAGCAGAACGCCTGCCCGGTGCCGGTGATGGCGATCGCGTAGACGTCGGGGTCGTGGTCGGCCTCCATCACCGCGTCCACCAGCGCCTCGTTGAGCTCCAGGTTGAGCGCGTTGCGGCGGTCCGGCCGGTTCAGGGTCAGCCACCGGACCCGGTCGCGGGTCTCGACGTACAGGACGGGCTCGGTCATCGGGTTCTCCTGGGAAGGTCGGTCGGGGAGGGTCACCACGGGTACACGGGCACGCTGCCCCGCACCGTGACCCACTGCAGCTCGGTGAACGCCTCGAGGTTGGCCTCGTGGCCGCCGTGCCGGGCGCCGTTGCCGGAGTGGCCGACGCCGCCGAACGGCGCCACGGGCTCGTCGTTGATGGTCTGGTCGTTGATGTGCACCAGGCCGGCCGGGATCCGCTCGGCCAGGGCCAGGCCGCGCATCACGTCGCGCGTGAACACCCCCAGCGCCAGCCCGTACGGCGTGTCGCTCGCCAGCGCGATCGCCTCCTCGTCGCTGGCGAAGGTGACCACGGAGGCCACCGGGCCGAACACCTCGTCGCGGTACGCCGGCGCGTCGGCCGGCACCCCGGCGAGGACGGTCGGCCGGTAGAACGGCCCCTCCGGCTCGCCGCCCGTGACCAGCCGGGCGCCGGCCGCCACGGAGTCGGTCACCATCCGGTGGACCCGGTCGCGCTGGGCGGCGTCGATGATCGGCCCGACGTCGGCGTCGGTGCGGGCCGGGTCGCCGAGACGCAGCCCGGCCGCGGCGGCGGCCAGCCCGGCGACGTACAGGTCGGCGACCGACTCGTGCACGAGGTGCCGGCCGGTGGCCATGCAGATCTGGCCGGCGTGCCGGAACGAGCCCCACGCGCCCGCCGCGGCCGCGGCCTCGACGTCGGCGTCCTCCAGCACGATGGAGGCGGAGTTGCCACCCAGTTCGAGGTGGGTGCGTTTGAGGTTCGCGGCCGCCGAGGCGGCGATCGCCTTGCCCGCGCCGGTGGACCCGGTGAAGGCCAGGACGGGCACGTCGGGGTGGGCGACGATCGCCTCGCCCACGTCCACGCCACCGGGCAGGACGTGCAGCAGGCCCGCGGGGAGGCCGGCCTCCTCGAAGGCCCGGGCCAGCAGCACGCCCCCGACGACGGCGGTGCGCGGGTCGGGCTTGAGGACGACGGCGTTCCCGAGCGCGAGCGCCGGGGCGACGGCGCGCAGCGCGAGCAGGATCGGCGAGTTGAACGGCGCGATCACGCCGACCACCCCGACCGGGACCCGGCGCGCCATCGAGAGCCGTGGCTGCATCGAGCGGAGCAGGTCGCCCGCGGGCATGGCGGCCAGGGCCGCGGCCTCGAAGCACTCCTCGGCCGAGATCGACGCCTGGGGACCGGCGACCCGCTGCGGGGCACCGGCCTCCCGCGCGAACAGGTCCGCGATGTCGGCGGCGTTCTCGGTGAAGACCTGGGCCGCACGCCGCAGCACGCCGGCCCGCACGTGGTAGCCCGCGGCCGCCCACTCGCGCTGCGCCCGCCGAGCGACGGCGACCGAGGCGAGCACGTCCTCCGGCGTGGCCGTGCCGACCGTCCCGACGGGCAGGCCCGTCGCCGGCTCGGCCGTGGTCAGGCTCGCGGCGGACTCCCGCCAGGTCCCGTCGAAGACCCGGCCGCTCCACACGGCCGGGTCCAGCAGCGAGGTCATGCCCGGTCCGGCACGGAGGCGACCACGCCGTCGCGGCGGAGCTCGGCGATGGTCTCCTCGCCGACCCCGAGGCGGGTCAGCACGTCGTCGGTGTCGGCCCCCAGTGCGGGCGGCGGGCACTGGTGGTCGGGGTACGCGCCGCCGAAGGTGATCGGCAGGTTCACGACCTCGAAGTCCTGCACGCCGGCGTGTGCCATCGGCTCGATCAGGCCGAGCGCCTTGACCTGCGGGTCGTCGACCATGTCGGGCACCGAGTTCACCGCCGAGCACGGGATGCCGGCCTCGTTCAGCAGCGCGATCAGGGCGGTGGTGTCGAACGCCCGGGTCACCTCCGAGACGGCCGCCTCCACCTCGGACCGGTTGGCCGAGCGCTCCGGGTTCGACCCGAAGCCCTCGCGGGTCAGCAGCGCGTCGGCGCCGGTCGCCATGCAGAAGCGGGTCCACAGCGCCTGGTTGCCGGCCGAGATGAAGGCCCAGCCGTCGCGGGTCGGGAAGGCGCCGTACGGCACCACCCCGGCGTGGCCGGAGCCGAGGTTCCTCGGCTTGCCGTTGCCGGCCAGCGCGCCCATCACGTTGGCGTGGGTCCAGGTCACGGCGGTCTCCAGCAGCGAGACGCCGACGTGCACGCCCCGGCCGGTCCGCTCCACGGTGCGCAGCGCGTCGAGCACGCCGATCGCGGCCCACATCGCGGTGCCCTTGTCGAGGATCGACAGCGGCACCCGGGCCGGCGGCCCGTCCCCCGTGCCCATCATGTCGATGATGCCGGTGTAGGCCTGCAGCAGCGGGTCGTACGCCGGCTCCGCGGCCTTCGGGCCGGTGCGCCCGAAGCCGGTCATGTCGCAGTAGACCAGCCGGGGGTTGATCTCCTGCAGCTCCTCCCACGAGAACCCGGCCTTGGCCAGGGCGCCCGGCCGCAGGTTCTGCACGAGTACGTCGGCGGAGGCGATCAGGTCGCGCAGGACCTGCTGCCCGCGGGGGTCCTTGTAGTCCAGCTCCAGGCTGAGCTTGTTCCGGTTGAGGTGGAGGAACGCGATCGACTCGCCGTCCCACGCGGGCGGGGTCCACTGGCGGGTGTCGTCGCCGGAGCCGACACGCTCGACCTTGACCACCTCGGCGCCGAGGTCGCCGAGGATCTGTCCGGCGAGCGGTCCGGCGACCGACGTGCTGATCTCGATGACGCGAAGCCCGGCGAGCGAGCCGCGGGTGACCTCAGTCATGGGGTTCCTCCTGTGTTCGTGGTGCTGGGGGTCTCGGTCGCCTCGGGGCGCAGCAGGACGACCGGCCGGCCGCCCTCCGCGGCGTCCCGGGCGGGCGAGGTGATCGGCTGCTTCCAGGGCGACAGGCAGCCGGCGTACGTCGCGGCGCCGAGGCGGAAGTGCTGGGCCTCGTCGACGGTCTCGACGAACGGCATGTCCATCGCGTAGAGCGCGTCGCCGCGCGGTCGCGGGCCCACCTTGCTGACGTGCCCGTAGAGCTCGTGGCCGACGACCTCCTCGGCCACGTGGGCCGCCTCGATCAGCCGGCCCAGGTCGACGCCGGTCTCGACGCCCTCCTCGTGCAGCAGGTCGACGAGGTCCTCGGTCGGGATCATCTTGGTGGCGCGGCCGTTGCCGCAGTACGGGCAGCCGCCCATCCCGCCGACCGAGGTGTCCAGGGCGAGGGTGTGCTCGGCGCCGAGCGCGCGCAGGGCGACGTACGCCGAGGTCAGCGCGCTGCCGCGGCCGTCGTGCAGGTGCAGGTGGTACGTCGTGACCCCGGGGAACCGCTGGACGCAGGCCCGGATCGTCTCCTCGACCGCGCGCGGCGTGTTCCAGCTCATCGGGTCGCCGATCCAGATGGTGCGCGGCTCGACGCCGGCGGCCCGCCACGCGGCGAACTGCAGGTCGAGGACCTCCAGGCGCTGCTCCAGGCTGAACGGGCCGACCCAGTTGGAGCCCCAGGCGGCGTTGATCGCGACCACCGCGTCGGTGGTCCCGCGCTCCACGGCCCGGGCGATCGTGCCCGGCAGGGCGGCGATCTCGTCGCGCTGCGACTTGGCCGTGTTGCGCTGCACGAAGACGTCGCACAGGTGCACGGTGGTGCGCTGGACGGCGGGGGGCGGCGAGAGCGGCGGCGTGTGCGCGGCGCGGCGCTCGGCGCCCTTCGCGTTGAGGGCGAGCGCGGAGTAGGAGACGCCCTCGACCGGGGTGAAGCCGGCGATGACCTCCTCGACCCGGGCCATCTGCGGCACCCAGCGCGGGCTCACGAACGAGCCGACGACGATGTTGCGCAGCCCGGTGGCGGACAGTGCGTCGAGCAGCCGGATCTTGGCCTCGACGGGGATGTCGGCGCTCTCGATCTGCATGCCCTCGCGCATCCCCTCCTCGAAGATCTCGACCCGGGGGTGATGGCCGGTCATGGTCGCTCTCCTGATGGGTCGGGGTGTCGGTCGGACGTGGGGTCGGCGGCGAGCGCGGCCAGCGCCTGTGCCAGCTCGCGAGGTCCGCTCAGCGCCGACCGGACCCGCTCGAGCAGCGCGCGGGCGTCCGGTTCGGACCCGCCGGTCGCGGTGACGGCGCCGAGGAACTTCCGGTCGACCTCGTCGTCGGTCAGCGGGTTGCGCGCGTCGCCGCGGGTGACGAGCACCAGGCGCTCGTGCACGGTGCCGTCGGTGAGCCGCACGCGCACGTGGGCGTACGGCGTACCGCTCAGGTCGGCGCGACCCGGCGGCGCGTCGGCCGCGGTGACGCGGACCTGCGCCATCAGCTCGCCCAGCGCGGGGTCGGCCAGCGCGTCGTCGGCGAAGTCGCCGACCTCGAGACGACCGTCGAGCAGGGCGCGCGCGACGGTGTACGGCAGGCTGAACTTCGCCTCGGTGCCGCTGGTCGGCAGATGGTCGATGAGCGGCCGCAGCGAGCCCGGGTGCACGTGGACGTCGACGACCGCGATCGGCGCCGCGATCTCGGGGCGCAGGTCGAGGACCGCGTCGACGGCCCGGTGGGTGCCGTAGCAGGACGGGTAGCGCTTGAGCGACCAGTCCTCGGACCAGTGCCGCTCCCAGTGCCGCAGCCGACCCTCCAGCCGGTCCACCGTGTCCGGGTCCGGCTGCCCGAAGAGGGCGAGGAAGCCGAGGCGGTGCTCGAGCTGGTCGGGGGCGGCGTCCAGGCCGTTCTCCACCATCCGTACGGCGACGACGGCGTCCCGGGCCGCGAGCCCGGCGTGCAGCGGCTTGGTGCCGGTGCCGAAGTTGGCGATGCTGCCGCCCGCCATCGACGCGGCGACGCCGAGGGCGTGCCGGGTCTGCGGGACGGCGAGCCCGCGCAGCCGGGCGAGCGCGGCGACGGCGCCGAGCCGCCCGACCGTCGCGGTGCTGTGCCAGCCGCGGCCGTAGTGCACGTCCATCGGCAACGCCTCCCCCAGTGCCCGCACCACCGCGTTGCCCACGTCGACCGCCTCGACCAGGAGGGCGGGGTCGGTCTCGGCGTCGCTGAGCGCCAGCAGGGCCGGCCACAGCACGGTGCTGGGGTGCAGCGGCATCGACGGGCAGGCGTCGTCGAAGTCCAGCGCGTGCCCGGCCGTGCCGTTGACCAGGGCCGCCTGCGACGCGCCCCGTCCGCCCGGCTCGCCCCACACCGCCGAGGCACCGGCCGCTGGCTCCACCCCGACCCACGCGCGTACGGCGCGGACGGCCGGCGTGTCCCGGCCGGCCAGGGCCACGCCGACCGTGTCGACGAGGCTCCGGGTCGCCGCGGCGAGCAGGTCGGCCCCGAGCGGGCCGCTCGGCTCCGGGCGGGTGCAGGCGAAGCGGGCCACGACCTCGGTCGCCCCGACCGCCCGCTCCGCCGTCTGCTCCGTCATCGTCGCGTCGGTCCTCAGTACGACCGCGGCATGCCCAGGTCGCGCTGGGCGATGCCGGCCAGGATGAGGTTGGTGCTGATGGGTGCGATGAGCGGACCCCGGGCGGCGCGGAACTTCTGCTCCACGCCGTACTCCGAGGCCAGGCCGTAGCCGCCGAAGGTGTCCATCGCGGCGTTGGCGGCCTCCCACTGGGCCTTCGCGGAGAGCAGCTTGGCGATGTTCGCCTCGGTGCCCGACTGGCTGCCGGCCTGGAACTTCTCGGCCGCCTGCCAGCGCAGCGCGCTGGCCGCCCGCAGGTTGGCGAACGCGGTGGCGATCGGGAACTGGATGCCTTGGTTCATGCCGATCGGGCGGCCGAAGACGACCCGTTCCTTGGCGTACTCGACGGCACGGTCGATGAACCACAGGCCGGAGCCGACGTACTGCGAGGCCGCCAGGATCCGCTCGGCGTTCATGCCCGAGAGGGTCACCCGGAAGCCCTGGTGCTCCTCGCCGATGAGGTTCTCGGCCGGGACCCGCATGTCGCTGAAGGTCAGCTGGTTGGTGTGGTGGCCGCTCATCACCTTGATCGGGTCGATGGTGAGCGTGCCGGCCTCGAGCGCGTCGCGCATGTCGACCAGGAACACCGAGACGCCGTCGGTCTTCTTCTCGACGTCCTCGTACTTCTTGGTCCGCGCGATCAGCAGCAGCAGGTCGGACTGCTTGGCCCGCGAGGTGAAGATCTTGCCGCCGTTGACGACGTACTCGTCGCCGTCGCGCTGCGCGAAGGTCCGGATCCGGGTGGTGTCGGTGCCCGCGTCCGGCTCGGTCACGCCGAAGGACTGCAGCCGCAGGCCGTCGGCGATCTGCGGCAGCCACGTCTGCTTCTGCTCGTCGCTGCCGTGCCGGAGGATCGCGCCCATCGTGTACATCTGCGCGTGGATCAGGGTGCCCGGGGCGCCCCAGCGGTTCATGGTCTCGAGGAAGACGGCCGCGTCGGGGATCGTCGCGCCGCCCCCGCCGTACTCGGTCGGGATGAGCATGGACAGCCAGCCGCCGGCCTGCAGCTCGTCGACGAAGTCCTGCGGGTAGTCGCCGGACTCGTCGACCTGGATCCAGTACTCGCGGTCGTACTTGGCGAGGATGTCGGAGACGACGTCGCGAAGCTCCTCGCGGTCCTCCGGCAGATCCTCGGCGAGCCAGTCTTGTGCCATGTCGGAACCTCTCTCAGGTCGAGCGCCCGGCACTGCGCGGGCGGTGGGTGCGGCGGGGGCCGCGGCTAGTTGGTGGTGACGGCGACGTCGAGCACGAGCGGCTCGGTGCGCTCGCCGAGGCCGGGCACGACCTCGTCGAGGACGGCGAGCAGCTCGTCGACGGTCTCGATGCGCCGGGCGGGGCAGCCGAAGCCGGCCGCGAGGGTGGCCAGGCTGATCTCGCCGAAGCCCGGCCAGGGCGGCTCGGCGCCGGCGTTGCGGGCGAGGCGGTCCATCACCGCGTAGCCGCCGTTCGACATCACGACGAACAGGACGCCGACGCCGTACTGGTGGGCGCTCCAGAGGGCCTGCACGTTGTAGAGCGAGGCGCCGTCGCCGACGATCGCGACCACCGGCCGCTCCGGACGCGCCAGCTTCACGCCGACGGCACCGGGGACGGCGAAGCCGAGACCGCCCATCCCGGCGGTGAGGAACCCGAACGGCGCCCGCACGGGCAGCTGCGCCAGCAGCTGGCGGCGGGTCGACGGGCTCTCCTCGAAGTACGTCGACTCCGCGGGCAGCCGCTCCGCGAGGGCCTGGAACACGTGCGCGGGGTCGATCGCGGCACCGGGCTCGGCGACGACCGGAGCCGGCGCCGGGCGCGGCTCGCGAGGCGCGGCGACCCGGACGGGGAGGTCCTGGGCCAGGCTGGCCGCGACCGCGGCCACCGGGGCGATGACGGCCAGCTCGGCGTCGCTGCGGATCGCCTCGTCGTCGTCGTCGGTGACGACCAGGACCCGCGTGCTCGACGGGACGAGGTCGCCCTCGTCGTGGAGGTACTGGCGGAACGCGTGTCCGCCGAGGACCAGGACGACGTCGTGGGCGCCGAGCGCCTCCCGGAGCCCGGCGCGGGCCGGCGGGAGGTGGCCCGCGAAGAGCGGCGAGGTCTGGTCGAAGCCCATCCGGTACGAGTACGCCGCCTGCCACACCGGGGCGTCCAGGGCGGCGGCCAGCTCGGCCACGGCGGCCCAGGTGTCCGGGTCGTCGGCGAGCGAGCCGAGGACCAGGGCGGGCCGCTCGGCGTCGCGGAGCGCGGTCGCCAGGACCGCGACGGCGTCGGGGTCGGCCGCCGTACCGACGACGAGGCGGCGCGCGGCGGGGGCCCGGACCTCGTCGGCGGGCTCGCTCCAGTCGCTCATCGGGATGACGACCACGGCGGGACCGCGGCGGACGGTGGCCGCGTGCAGGGCGCGGGCGACGGCGCCGGGCACGTCGCCGGGGCGGGCCGGCTGCTCCACGCTGACCGGGTAGTCGCCGGCGAGACCGTCGAGGTCCCCGGCCAGGAACGGCGCGGCGGCGAGGTGCCGGCGGTCCTGCTGACCCACGAGCAGCACGACCGGCGCGCGGTTGGCCTGCGCGGTGGCCAGACCGCCGACGGCGTTGCCGTAGCCGGCGGTGGTGTGCAGCAGGGCGAGCGCGGGCCGGTCGGCCGCGATGGCGTGACCGGTGGCGATGCCGAGCACCGATCCCTCGTGCAGGGCCAGCACGAACTCCAGGTCCTCGGGCAGGTCCGTCAGCAGGTCGACCTCGGTGGAGCCGGGGTTGGCGAAGATCCGGTCCACGCCGTGGTTCCTCAGCACGTCGAAGACGGCGTCGCGGACGGTGGTGGGCACTGGGGAGCTCCTCATCGTGCGGGGGTCGTACGGGGGTCGTGCGGGGTGCGCAGGGCGCGCTGCCGCTGGTGACGACACCGAGTCTCCGGGCGACCAGGAGCCCGGTGAATGGGTCCTCGCATCCACCGGAACACGCCTTCCGGGGGCACTGCGCGGCGACCTAGCGTCCGGTGACAGCAGCAGCGGAACGTAGAGGAGAGCACCCCGGATGAAGATCGCTCGGTTCGGCCAGGGACAGGTCGGCGTCGTCGTCGGCGACGAGCTCGTCGACGTCACGGACGCCGCGGGCGTCGACGTCTCCGAGTGGCCACCGGTAGGCCCCAACCGCCTGATCGCCGACTTCGAGTCGCGCCGCGAGGCCATCGAGGCCGCGGTCGCGACCGGCGCGCGGATCCCGCTCGGCGAGGCGCGGCTGCTCACCCCGATCCCGTGGCCGAACAAGGTGATCGCCTACCCGGTGAACTACCACGACCACGGCCGCGAGATGCAGGCCGGCTACCGCGCCGACGTCCAGGGCTTCTTCCTCAAGCCGCCGTCGTCGCTCTCGGGTCCCGAGGACGCCGTCGAGCTGCCCGCGCTGCCCGGCCGCGAGGTCCACCACGAGTCCGAGCTCGCGATCGTCATCGGCAAGGGCGGGCGCGACATCACCCGGGAGAACTGGGCCGACCACGTCTTCGGCTACGCGTGCCTGCTCGACATGGTGGTGCGCGGCCGCGAGGAGCGGGTCTTCCGCAAGGCGTACGACACCTTCTGCCCCGTCGGCCCCTGGATCACCACCGCCGACGAGGTCGCGGACCCGACCCGGCTGGAGATGAAGCTCTGGGTCGGCGACGAGCTCCGCCAGCACGCCAACACCCGAGACCTGGTCCTCGACATCCCGGGCATGGTCGCCATGGCCTCGACCGTGATGACCCTGCAGCCCGGCGACATCATCGCCACCGGCACCCCGGCCGGCGTCGGCCCGGTCGTCGACGGCGACGTCATCCGCATCGCGATCGACGGTCTCGGCGAGATGAGCGTCCCCGTGCGCCAAGGCACCCGCGGCAACACCGAGGTGTTCGCGAACGCCTACACCCCCGACATCATCAAGCAGCGCTGAAGGAGCTCCCGATGACCACCGACAGCACCGTTCCCGGCTCCGTGCCCGGCTCCGAGGCCATCGAGAGCCTCGAGCAGCTCTACGGCATCTTCGACGACCTCAGCATGGAGGGCGGCTGGCACCGGCGCTTCCCGGCGCTGTGGGCCGAGCCGCGCAAGAACCTCGTGCCGTACCGCTGGCGGTACGCCGACATCCAGTCCGTCCTCGACGCGGCCGGCCGGCTGGTCGACCACTCGATGGCCGACCGGCGCAACGTCACCATGCGCAACCCCGTGGAGGGCAACGAGTACGCCACGGTCCGCACGCTGGTGGCGGCGTACCAGCTGATCCGGCCGGGCGAGACCGCCGACTGCCACCGGCACACCCCGGCCGCGCTGCGGATCATCCTCGACGGCACGGGCACCTACACCGTCGTCGACGGCCACCGCGTGGAGATGCGCCCCGGCGACGTCCTGCTCACCCCGTCGACGTTCTGGCACAGCCACTCGCACGAGTCCGACGCGGACGGCGACGACTGCTACTGGGTCGACATCCTCGACGTACCGCTCATCCACCTGCTCGAGCCGATGTTCTTCAAGCAGCACCCGGACCGGCTCGAGGCGGACCCCGTCGACGTCGACTCGTCGCCGCTGGCCTTCCGGTGGGAGGACTCGGTCTCCCGCCTGGACGCCGCCGAGGCCCCCGCCGACGGCCTGGCCTCGAAGGTGATCGAGCTGGGCGAACCGGCCCTGCCGACGATCTCGATCCACGTCCTGCGCCTCGACGCCGGCTTCACCTCGCAGGTGCACCAGACCACCGCGAACTCGATCTTCACCGTCGTGGAGGGCTCCGGCTCGCTCGAGATCGACGGCGAGGTCGTCACCTGGGAGCGCGGCGACGTCATCGCCGTCCCCTCGTGGCGGCCGTACCGGTTCGTCGCCGACGCCGACGCCCACCTCGTGCGCTGCAGCGACGAGGCCGTCCTGAAGGCCCTCGGCCTGCTTCGCACCGAGGCTCTCTGAGCCTCCGGTCCCACCAGAAAGGTTCCCCATGCGCGTGGTCATCGCGGGCGGTGGCATCGGCGGCATGACCGCCGCCCTCGCCCTCCTGCAGCGAGGCTTCGAGGTCGAGCTCTACGAGCAGGCCCAGGAGATCAAGGAGGTCGGCGCCGGCATCCAGATCAGCCCCAACGGCAACCGGGTGCTGGACGCCCTCGGCGTCTTCGACCGGCTCCGCACGCTGTCGTGCGACCCGGAGCGCAAGGAGCTGCGGCTCTGGAACTCCGGCGAGCCGTGGCCGCTGTTCGACCTCGGCCCCCTGGCGGTGGAGCGGTACGGCTACCCGTACCTCACCGTCTACCGACCCGACCTGCTCGACACCCTGCGGCAGGCCGTCATCGCGCAGGACCCGGGCGCGATCCGCCTGCGGTCCCGCGTGGTCGGGGTCGCGCAGGAGCCGGGCTCCGCCTCGATCACGCTCGAGGACGGCACCGTCGTCACCGGCGACGTCGTGATCGGCGCCGACGGCTGGCGCTCGGTCGTCCGCGACACCCTGTGGGGTCCGAGCGCGCCGGAGTTCTCCGGCATGGTCGCCTGGCGCGGCCTGATCCCGATGGCGGACCTGCCCGAGCACCTGCGCTCCTGGGTCGGTACGACGTGGATCGGCCCGCGCGCCCACGCGGTGCACTACCCGCTGCACGGCGGCGAGCTGATGAACTTCGTCGCCACCATCGAGGGCAAGGAGTGGACGGCCCAGGGCGGCAACGTGCACGGCACCGTCGAGGAGTGCCTCGAGGACTTCGCCGGCTGGCACGAGAACGTGCAGACCCTCATCAAGCTGTCCCCGCAGCTGATGAAGTGGGCACTGGTCCGCGGCGAGCCCATCCCGAGCTGGTCGCAGGGCCGGGTGACGCTGCTCGGCGACGCCTGCCACGCCACCCTGCCGTTCCTGGCCCAGGGGGCGGTGCACTCGATCGAGGACGGCCTGGTCCTGGCCCGGGCGCTGGACGCCTACGGCTCGGACCCGGAGAAGGCGCTGCTGCGCTACGAGCACGCCCGCATCGACCGCACCTCGAAGATGGTCCGCGGTGCGACCGCCAACACCGACCGCTTCCACTCCCCCGAGCTCGCCGAGCCCGAGAGCGCCAAGGCGTACCTCGCCCGGGAGTGGAGCGTCGACCCGATCGCCGACCGCTACGACTGGCTCTACTCGTACGACGCCTCGACCGCGGAGATCTGAGCCCACCCGAGCCACGTCTCCGAGCCGGCGGTCCTCCCTCGACCGCTCCGGCCATCTGGGGGCACGTCCCGACCGGACGTGCCCCCTGCGGCATTTCAGGTGTTCGGGAGCGAGCCGCTGCTGCGGATTCATCACGGTATGCAGACGAGCCGGCACTCCCCACGGCGTACCCACCATGGGCACCGACAACTGGTCTGCATACCGTGATGAACCTGCAGCGACCGGGTCCTCGCCGACACCAGGCTCAGCCGGACCGAGGCTCCCTCACCGGCGCGGCCGAGCGGATGAGCGCCACACCGAGACCGGTGAGGACGACGGCGACGGCCATCACGGAGACCATCGGGACGGCTGTGTGCTCGCCGGCGATGCCGACCAGCGGGGCGACCAGGGCGGCGGTGCCGAACTGGGCGCCGCCCATCAGCGCGGCACCGGTGCCGGTGCGCGGCTTGGCCCGCATCAGGCCGATGGCGTTGCAGTTGCCGGTCAGCATCGCCTGCGAGGCCTGGACGAGCAGGAAGCCGGCGAGCATCCCCGGCAGCGGCAGGTCGAGGGCCAGGACGCAGACCAGCAGTACGACGACGCCGACGCCCTGGCCGAGCAGGCCGAAGACGATCATCCGCTGCGGCGGCACCGTGCGGACCAGGCGCCGGTTCACCATGATCATCGCGACCATGGCCGCGGCGGTGCCGGCGAAGATCGCGGAGTAGGCGTACGCCGAGAGCCCCATGATGCTCTGGATCACGAACGGGCTGCCGGAGATGTAGGCGAACATCGTGCCGAAGCTGGCCGCGACGGTGATCAGGGCGCCGAGGTAGCCGCGGTCGGCGAGTACGACGCGTCCGTCGGCGAACAGCCGTCCCAGCCCGCTGCCGCTGCGAGCGCCGGGCGGCAGCGTCTCCGGGACCAGCCGCCAGATCGCGACCGACATGGTCGCCGTCATCGCGAACAGCAGCCAGAACGCCGAGCGCCAGCCGAGCGGGCCGATCAGCAGCCCGCCCAGGACGGGCGCCGCGATCGGGGCGACCGACTGGACCGCTGCGAGGGTGGAGAAGGCGCGGGCCGCGTCCGCGCCCGTCGACAGGTCGGCGACCACGGCGCGGGCGACCACCATCACCGCGCCGGTGCCGAGCCCCTGCAGGGCGCGGGCGGCCACCAGCAGCCAGATCGATTCGGTGAGCGCGCAGGTGAGGCTCGCCGCCATCCCGACCGCGATGCCGCCGAGCAGCACCGGCCGCCGGCCGACCTGGTCGGACAGCGTGCCCCACATCAGCTGCCCGACGGCCGTGGCGAGCATGAACGTGGTGAGGGTCAGCTGGACCTGCGCGGCACTCGCATCGAGGTCGTCGGCGATCTCCGGGAAGCCCGGCAGGTAGGTGTCGACGGCGAACGGCGGGAAGCCGCTGCACGCCGCCAGGATCAGCAGCAGCGGGACCGAGAGGCCGACGGGGGTGCGCGACGGCGCGACCGAGGTCATGGGCGGGGTCAGCTCGCGGTCGTGCCCGCCAGCAGCCCGCTGACGTCGTCGTACGACGCCACGTCGGCGATCCGCCGGCCGAGCTCGTCGGCTCCCCCGGGCAGTCCGGCGGCGTTGAGGCGGAACTTCAGCATGATCTCCTCGTCGCTCAGCGGGCGCTCGGAGGTGCCGCGCGTGGTCAGCACATTCTCGACCAGCTCGGAGCCGTCCTTCAGCCGGACCCGCACGATCGAGGGGAAGTGGCGCGGGAAGATCTCGTCGCAGCGCGGGTCGGCGACGTGGGTGATCCGCGCCGCCAGGTCCTGCAGCACCGGGTCGGCGACCCGCTCGTCGGTGAAGTCGTCGAGGTAGACGCCCAACCCGCCACCCCCGCCGAACGCGATGGCGAACGTGAACGGCCCGGAGAACTGCGCGTGGTAGCCCGACTCCGGACGGATCTTGGCCTCCCGCGGCTGGGCGATCGTGCGCAGCACCGGGGACGGTACGCCGATCTCCACGGACTCGATCTGCTCGGGACGCAGTCCCTTCGCCCGCAGCGCGAGCGCGGCGTCGATGCCGGAGTGGGTGAAGACGTTGATCGGGTACGGCTTCACGAAGCAGTCCCCGGTGGCCCACTCCTCCCCGAGGCCGTCGAGCAGCGCGGCCTCGTCGTACGTCTCGCCGCAGTAGGCGTGGAAGAAGCCGAAGCGGCCCTCGAGCACGGTCGGCGGGCCGGTGAGGCCGGCGGCGGCGGACTGCGCGGCGACCACGCCGGAGTGTGCCGCCCAGCCGCAGTGCATGCGCTTGACCGAGCCGCCGGCGCGGTTGGCCTCGAGCAGGCCGGCGCCCATCGACGCCGCGATGCCCATCGCGTGCGCGATCTGCTCCTCGGGCAGGCCCATCACCGTCGCGGCGGCAGCGGCGGAGCCGAGCGCGCCGCAGATCGAGGTGGCGTGCAGGCCGCGCTCGAAGAAGACCGAGTTGTTGATCGCCGGGTCGTAGCCGGCGTTGCCCAGCCGGATGCAGATCTCGTTGCCGACCGCGATCGCCGCCAGCAGCTCGCGCCCGCTCGCTCCGCACGCCTCGGCGGCGGCCAGCGCCGCCGGGACCACGGAGGCCGACGGGTGCAGGATCGAGGGGACGTGGGTGTCGTCGAAGTCCAGCGCGTGACCGAGCGTGCCGTTGACCAGCGCGGCGGTCGGCGCCGGGACCCTCTCGGCCAGGCCGAGGGCGGTCGACTGCGCGTGCCCGCCCCAGGTCCGGGCCAGCTCGTGCACGATCGCCGCCGGGCCGGTGCCCAGCGCCGGCACCGAGATGCCGATCGTGTCCAGCAGCCGCTGGCGGGCGTCGTCCAGGGCGGGCTGGGCCGGGGCGGCGCGGAATGCGGCGGCGAAGGCGGCCAGGCGGGCGACGGCCGTCGTACCGGCGGTGTTCGGGGCGGCAGCGATCACAGGTGGGGCTCCTCGGGAGTACGGCGGGGCGGGTCAGGCGGGGACGAGCGCGAGCGGCCGCAGCGGCGAGCCGGTCGCGCCGACGATGGGCAGCGGGGCCGCGACGACGCTGAACGCGGACGGGGCGAGGCGGGCCAGGCGCTCGAGATGGAGCATCTCCATGATCGGGACGCCCGCCTCCACGAGCAGGACCCGGTGACCGGGCAGCCGGGCGTGACCCTCGCCCGCCGGGATGTGCTCGAAGGCAGTGGTGTCGGAGCCGACCAGGCGCGGGGCGCGCGCGGCCAGCCACCGGCAGGCCTCCTCGTCGGGCCCGGGCACGCCGCCGTCGTGGCTGAGGAACGCGTGCGGGTCGTCCCACAGCTGCGCCCAGCCGGTGCGGACCAGGAGCACGCTGCCGGGCTCGACCTCGTGCGCGCCCGCGGCCGCGTCGAGGTGGTCGGCGGTGACGGCCTGGCCGGGCGCGAGTCGCTCGACGCCGAGCAGGGCGGGGACGTCCAGCAGCACGCCCCGCGCCACGACCGGGGCGATCGTGTGCACGCCGTGCTCGAGGAACCGCCCGCCCTCCTGGGCGGCCCGGGCGTCGACGCCGCCGTGCAGCAGGCCGTCGTGGCTGATGTGGGCCAGGGCGTCCACGTGGGTCGCGGTGTGGGTGCCGAGGACGAGCAGGTCGTTGGCCCCCGACGTGCCGTCCACGCGTACGGCGTCCCCGTGGCGGCGCTGCAGGGCGTGCTTGAAGCCGGGATGGCTGGGCGAGACGGGTACGGCGGGGTGCAGCGGCTGCGCGAGGTCGACGACGGTGACGTCGCCGCCCACGAGGCGCCCCGCGCCGATCCCCTCCCCGCTCACCGGCCCACCCGCGCCGCGATCCGCTCGGCCTGGCGCACGATCGCCGGGTCGACGAAGGACCCGTCGGCGAGCACGGACGCGGCGTTGTCGTCGCCGTCCTGCGCGCCGGACTCGGCCAGCACCGAGCGGGCCCAGTCGAGGTCGGCCGGCGAGGGCGCGAAGCTCTCCCTGACGACCGCGGCCTGCCGCGGGTGGATGCACGAACGGCCGACGAAGCCGAGGGCGGCCAGCCGCAGGCTGGTCTCCCTCAGACCGTCGGCGTCGGCGACGTCGGTGAACGCGCTGCCCACCGGGGAGGGCAGGCCGGCGGCACGCGAGGCGAGCACGCACGTCTGGCGGGCCAGCAGCAGGCCGGGGTCGCCGGCGGCACCGCGCGGCAGCCGCAGGTCGGCGCGCAGGTCGGCCTCCCCGAGCATGATCGAGTGCACGCCCTCGGCGGACGCGATCTCGTGGGCGCGGGCCACGGCGCCGGCCGACTCCAGCTGGCAGATCAGCCGG
Organism: Nocardioides sp.; assembly: GCF_035503875.1. GTDB lineage: Bacteria > Actinomycetota > Actinomycetes > Propionibacteriales > Nocardioidaceae > Nocardioides. The sequence goes on along the minus strand of NZ_DATJTA010000017.1, from coordinate 1,722 downwards.
GGCTCGGTCCCCCACTCCGCGACGGCCGCCCACGCGGACGCGACCTCCGCGGCCGACTCCATCTTGGCGACCCGGATCGCGCTCACGTGACCGGCCCGCACCAGCGGGGTCAGCGCCGCGACGTCCGCCGCGAAGTCGTCCGTGCTCACCGGGTTCACCCGGACGACGACGAACGCGTCCCCGTCGTACGACGGCAGCGCCTCGGCGAGGTGCTCCCGGGCGGCCGGTCGCTGCCGCGGGTGCACCGCGTCCTCGAGGTCGACCACGATCCCGTCGGCGACCGACGCTGCCTTGGCCAGCAGCTCACCCGCGCGCGGAGCGGGGACGTAGAGCCAGGCGAGCGCGTCCTCCAGAGCGGACACCTCAGACCGCCCCGCTGTCGCGCAGCTTCTCGATCTCGTCGGACGCGAAGCCCAGCTCGGCCAGCACCGCCGCGGTGTCGGCGCCGTGCCCCCGACCGGTGTGCCGGATCGCGCCGGGCTGCTCGGAGAGGCGGAACATCACGTTCGGCATCCGCACCGGGCCGAGGTCCTCGTCCTCGACGGTCGCGATCGCGCCGATGGCGTTGTACTGCTCGTCGACGATCACCCGGCTCATGTCGTTGACGACCGCGAGCGCGGCCTCGGCCTTCGCGAACTCCTGGACGACGACCTCGGTCGGGCGCTGGAGGATCCAGGAGCCGACGGCCTCGTCGAGGACGTCGGCGTGCTGGGCGCGCTGGTGCCCGTCGCCGAACCACGGCTCCCTGGTCAGGTCGTCGCGGCCGACGAGGCGCAGCACCCGCTCCGCGATGGTGTGCGCGCTGGTGGAGATGGCGACCCAGTCCCCGTCGGCGGTCTTGTAGGTGTTGCGCGGCGCGTTGTTCTCCGAGCGGTTGCCCGCGCGCTGGGTGACGATCCCGAGCTGGTCGAAGACCGTGAGCTGCGACCCGAGCATCGACAGGATCGGCTCGATGATCGCCAGGTCGACGACCTGGCCGCGGCCCGTCGCGTCCCGCCCGCGCAGCGCCATCAGCGTCGCGATGGTGGCGGCCAGGCCGGAGATGTTGTCGGCCAGCGCCAGCGGTGGCAGGGTCGGCGGGCCGTCGGGCTGGCCGGTCGAGTGCGCGAAGCCCGACATCGCCTCGGCGATGGTGCCGAACGCCGGCTCCGTCGAGCGCGGACCGAACTGGCCGAAGCCGGTCACCCGGGTGAGCACGAGGCGCGGGTTGATCTCGGAGAGTACGTCGTACCCGAGGCCCCAGCGCTCCAGCGTGCCCGGACGGAAGTTCTCGATCACCACGTCGGCGTCGGCGACCAGCCGCAGGAAGACGTCGCGCCCCTCGGCCTGGGAGAGGTTGAGCGTCATCGCCCGCTTGTTGCGGCCGAGCACCTTCCACCACAGGCCGTGCCCGTCCTTGGCGTGGCCGTGCGTGCGCGCGGGGTCCGGCTTGCGCGGGTGCTCGACCTTGATCACGTCCGCCCCGAAGTCGGCCATCAGGGTCGCGGCGGAGGGACCCGCGAAGAGGGTGGCGATGTCGAGGACCTTCAGTCCTGCGAGCGGGGGCGGCGAGGTCTCGGTCATGGAACTCCTTGGCGGCGACGGGTGAGGGGTGTCCGCAGCCGACCGTAGGAAGCCACCGCACCGCGCACCACGGGCCGCGTCACCCAGTGGAAGATCGATTCCGCGACGGTGGTCGAGCAGCAGTCGGTGGTCGAGCAGCGAAGGACGAAGTCCTGAGCG
>NZ_DATJTA010000016.1:0-82377 GCF_035503875.1 Nocardioides sp. | reverse complement strand
ACCCCCCCACGCCTCCGTCACCGGAAGCACCATCAACCCTAAGGGAGCACTTCATGAAGCACGCATCATCGCGTGGCCACGTCGCGCGGTTCCGTCTCGCTGCGGCCGCCGTCTCGGCCGCGGCCTGCACGGTCGTCGGTGTCGGGTTCGTCGGGGTCTCGCCGGCCTCGGCGGTCACCACCAACCTCACCGACATCGAGATCAACGAGGTCGAGTCCAACGGCGACGCCGCCAACGGCGACTGGATCGAGCTCTACAACACCGGCGACATCGTCGGCGACGAGGTCAACCTGTCGGGCGTGATCCTGTCCGACAACAACAACGCGAACCGGTTCGTCATCCCCACCGGCACGATCCTGGACGTGGGCGAGTGGATCGCCTTCCGCGTCGACGACCCGGCCGTCGCGGGCAGCTTCGGGCTGGGCAGCGCCGACTCGGCACGCCTGTTCCCCGCCGGGACCGTCAACCTCGGTGCCGTCTCGCCGACCGACAGCTACACCTGGACGTCGCACGCCGCCACCACGTACGGCGCCAACCCCGACGGCTCGCAGACCTTCCAGACCACGGCGACGAGCACGTTCGCCGACGCCAACGACTTCGGCTTCGCCCCGATCGGCAACATCGCCGGCGTCAAGCTCAACGAGGTCGAGTCCAACGGCGACGCCACCAACGGGGACTGGGTCGAGCTCTACAACACGACCGGCTCCGCGATCGACATCGACGGCGCCATCATCACCGACGCCGACCCGGCCCACCAGTTCGTCGTACCGGGCTCCACCCCGAGCCTCGCCGCCGGCGGGTACGTCGCGTTCCGCGTCGACGACCCGGCCGTCGCGGGCAGCTTCGGTCTCGGCTCCGCCGACTCCGTGAAGCTGTACGCCCCCAACGACGTGTCCCTGACCTCCGTCGTCGACCAGTTCTCGTGGTCGTCGCACGCCACCAGCACCTACGGCCGCACCGTGGCCGGCGCCGGCAGCTGGGCGCAGACCTCGGCGAGCACCTTCGCCGCGGCCAACCAGTTCAGCGGGGTCTCCGCGCCCAGCCTGACCGGGGTCGTCGTCAACGAGGTCGAGAGCCACGGCGACGACACGAACGGCGACTGGATCGAGCTGAAGAACACCTCCGGCTCGAGCGTCGACCTGGACGACGCCATCCTCTCCGACAACGACAACGGCCACGTCTTCCGGATCCCGGCCAGCACCCCGCCGCTTCCCGCCGGTGGCCTCGTCGCGTTCCGGCTCGACGACCCCGCCCTCGGGGACGGCCAGTTCGGCCTCGGCGACAGCGACTCCGCCCGGCTGTTCCAGGCCGACGCGGTCGACCTCGCCACCGCACCGGTCGTCTCCTCGCGGACGTGGGCCACGCACGCCCTGCAGTCCTACGGCCTCGACGGCGGCGGCTCGTTCGTGGCCACCAACAAGAGCACCTTCGGCACGGCCAACGACTTCACCTCCGCGGTGACGCCCGACATCTCCTACGTCGTGCTCAACGAGGTCGTCTCCACCGGCGACGCCGTCAACGGCGACTGGATCGAGCTGCTCAACACCTCGGGCGCGAGCATCGACATCAGCGGCGCGATCATCGCCGACAGCACGAACGCCAACACCTACGTGATCCCCGCCAGCACGACCCTGGCGGCCGGCGCCACCTACGTCCTCCGGACCGAGGCCACCGCCGGGTTCGGCCTGGGCAGCGACGACGCCGCTCGCCTCTACCGCGCCGGCGCCACCGTCGGTACCTCCATCCCGGTCGACCACCACGAGTGGAGCCAGCACGCGACCGGGTCGTACGCCCGCCAGTCCAACGGCCTCGGCGTCTGGGTCGTGGACGCGACCCCGTCGTACAACGCCGCCAACTGACGCGACCGCACCACCGGATGCCGTCGGGGCCCGCGGGCCTCGGCGGCATCCGCCGTCGTCGGCGAGCCTCAGGTCACGGCGGGTCGTCCTGGCGCTGGGTGATCCAGCGTCCGGCGGCGTCGTAGGCCTCGTCGAGGGCGGCGAAGAACACCGGGGTCTGCGGGACGACGTTGTCGGTGCCGAGGTCGTCGACGAGGCCGGTGCGGGCGAGCAGGTCGACCTGCTCGGGGGCGAGGCCGACGATCATCAGGCGGCAGCCGTGGTGGTCGAGCTCGGGCGCGTCGGCGCAGGGCCTTGAGGATGGTCGAGGAGGGGACGTCGGGCATGGCGCGGGCGTGCAGGATGACGACCGCGTGGTGTGCGTCGGTGCTGCGGGGCCAGCTCTCCTCCAGCCGTGCGACCTCGGCGAAGAGGCTGGCGCCTTCGTAGTGCAGGACCGTGACGGTCTCGCTCGGCAGCACGGCTGGTACGTCGGCGAGGCGCCAGCGGCCGTCGTCGCGGACCAGCGCCCGGAGGCGGCCGCTGCGCTCGGCGCTGATGCAGTAGAGCAGCAGTGAGAGTCCGGCGCCGAGCAGGATGGCCTGCTGGAGCGGGAGCTGGGTGGTGGCGGCGAACGTCGCGACCATCGCCACCGCGGGCAGCGGCCCGGTGCGCAGCACGAGCCGGATGTCCGGCAGCCGCCCCACGACGAGCTCGGCGCCGATCACGATGACCAGGCCGCCGATCACCGGCATCGGGATCACCTCGGCGACGCCGCCGGCGAGGAGCACCATCAGCGCGAGGAAGATCCCGGCGAAGATCCCGGCCCACCGGGTCTGCGCGCCGGCGCTGGTCGCGACGCCGGTGCGGGAGAGCGAGCCGCCGGTGGGCAGGGCGCGGAAGAAGCCGCCCGCGATGTTGGCCAGGCCCTGGGCGCTGAAGTCGCCGGAGACGTTGGTGCGGCTGCCGTCCGGGTTGGGGACGGCGGCCCCGATCCCGGCGGCCTGGGCGAGCGCGACCAGCGCCACGGCGATCGCCCCGGGGAGCAGCTCGGTCAGCACCCCCGGGTCGGGGAGGACCGGGTGCGGCAGCCCGTCGGGGATGGAGCCGATGTCGCCCACGTCGCGCACGTCGACGGCGAGGCCGACGACGACGGCGGTGACGACGACCAGGGCGCCGAGGATCGCGAACGGCTCCAGCCGGGGCACGCGGCGTACGCCGGCCCACACCGCGACCGTCGAGAGCGCGACGAGCACGGACGGCAGGTCCCAGTCGGCGACGTGGGCGAAGGAGTCGACGACCTTGGCGATCGTGTTGTGGGCGTCGGTCTCGTAGCCGGTCGCGTCGCCCAGCACGCCCGCGACGATCTGCAGCGCGATGCCGGTCGTGAAGCCGGTCATCACGGCGTTCGACACGAAGCTCATCACCGCGCCCAGGCGCAGCAGCCCGAAGAGCAGCATCACGGCACCGACGAGCACGGTGAGAGTGGCGACGTTGTCGAGGTCGTTGGGGTCGAGTCCGGCGCTGGAGAGCACGCTCTGCGAGGTCAGCGCGATCGCCGAGGTGAGCGTGGTGGTCATCAGCACGGTGCGCGAGAACAGCGAGCCGACGGTGGTCGGCACCATCCCGGCGTACAGGCCCAGGACGGGGTTGAAGCCGCCGATGCTCGCGTAGGCCATGCCCTCGGGGATGCTGAACAGGCCGGTCACGAACCCGGCGACGGCGTCCTTCGGCTTCGGGCGACCCAGGCTCGGCTTCGGTCGGCGCACCCGCCCACCCTCACCACCGGGCGCCACCCGGAGGTCACCCGCTCCGGGTGACCCGGCCTCCGAGCGCCGCTGCCTAGCGTCGCCGGATGCCCTCCACGATCCTCACGCCCTGATGGGCGCCGTGCTCGGGGACGTGCTGCCGCTCGCGGTGGCGGTCCTGATCAGCCCGATCCCGATCATCGCGACCATCCTGATGCTGCTCGCTCCGCAGGCCCGTGCCGCGAGCGTCGGGTTCATGGTCGGCTGGCTGGCCGGGATCGTGATCACCCTGGTCGTCTTCGTCGCACTGGCCGCGGTGATCCCCGAGCAGGACGACGACGCGTCGCAGCCGGTCGCCGGACTGGTCAAGCTCCTCCTCGGTGCGCTGATGCTGCTCATCGCGCTCAGGCAGTGGCGCGGCCGGCCGCACGAGGGGGAGGAGCCGGCCCTGCCCGGGTGGATGGCGGCGATCGACAAGATGACGCTGGCCAAGGCGCTCGCTCTCGGGTTCGCCCTGTCGGCGCTGAACCCGAAGAACCTGTTGATGACCGCGAGCGCCGGTGTCCTCGTGGGCACCGCCGACCTCCCCGCGGGCGAGATCGCGGTCGTCGTCGCGGTGTTCACCCTCATCGCAGGAGCCTCGGTGGCGGTGCCGGTCGTCGGCTACCTGCTCGCCCGGGACGCCATGTCCGGACCGCTGCAGTCCCTTCGGGTGTGGCTGGTCCACAACAACGCGACCGTGATGGCGGTGCTGCTCCTCGTCATCGGGGTCACGATGATCGGCAAGGGCATCGGCAGTTTCTGACCGGCTCCTCACTCGCCCAGGTAGTAGAGCTGGGTGAGCAGCGCCCAGATCACCAGGCCGTTGAAGACGAGCAGCACGACGGCCCACCACGGGTAGTACGGCATGAACCCGAAGCTGGCGAGCGCGCCGACGAACGCGACGAAGACGCCGGCCATCCGCCCCCACGTCGTCCGCAGGAGGACCCCGGCCGCCGTCACGCCGGCGAGGATCCCGACCGTCAGGGTCACCCACCCCCAGGTGGTCAGGTCGAACGCGAAGACGTAGTTCCAGGTGCCCATGAAGACGTTGTCGTCGGCGAGGGCCGAGATCCCGTTGAGGATCTGGAGGATCGCCACCATCACCAGCATCAGCCCGGCGAACAACTCGACGCCCGAGGCGACGTCGCCCTTCGTCGACTCCTCGTACGCGTGGCGCGGCATCGTGGACATGGGGTTCCTCCCGGAGGGCTGACGGCTCGTCCGCCGGACGCTAGGGCGCCGCGCCGCTCGTCCGGGTCATCCGCTTCGGGCGAATCCCCGCTCGGCGGGCCTACCAGCTCGACTTCGTGATGCCGGGGAGCTCGCCGCGGAGCGCGGCGGTGCGGAAGCCGATCCGGGACAGGCCGACCTTGCCGACGTACCCCCGGGGACGCCCGTCGACCTGGTCACGGTTGCGGACCCGCACGGGGGAGGAGTCGCGGCAGCCGCGCCAGCGCTCGTACGGCGGCCTGGCGCTGCTCGAGCGTCAGCGTGGAGTCCTTGGTGCCGGCGCGGAGCGCGTCGCGGCGGTCGCGGTGGCGCTCCACCATCGCCTTGCGCTTCTCGTTGGCGGCGATCTTCGCCCGGGTGGCCACCTCAGCGCTCCTCGCGGAAGTCGACGTGACGGCGGACCCTCGGGTCGTACTTGCGCAGCACGAGCCGGTCGGGGTCGTGGCGACGGTTCTTCCTGGTGACGTAGGTGAAGCCGGTGCCGGCCGTCGAGCGGAGCTTGACGATCGGGCGGACGTCCGAGCCTCGCTTCGCCATCAGATCCGCTCCCCACGGGCCAGCAGGTCGGCCGCGACCGACTCGATGCCGCGCCGGTCGATCGTCTTGATGCCGCGCGCGCTCACTCGCAGCGTCACGTGCCGACCGAGCGACGGCACCCAGTAGCGCTTGTCCTGGACGTTGACGTTCCAGCGCCGCCGGGTGCGGCGGTGGGAGTGGGAGACGGCGTTGCCGAAGGACGGCTCGGCTCCGGTGACCTGGCAGGTGCGAGACATGGCTTCCTTGTGGTTAGAATGAGAATCGTTATCGATAAGGATGCAGGGAGTCGTGACATGAAGCAAGCCATCCACCGCCGCCGGGTGCCGGTCGTCCTGGTGAGCGGCATCGACGAGGGCGCCATGGGTGCCGCCGCCCTCTCGCTGCAGCTCGGCCTGCCCGACGCGGTCGCCGTGCGGCACACCATCGATCCCGAGCGCCGGGTCCTGACCCGCGTGGTCGGCGACCTCACCGGCGTCCTCGAGCGGGAGGAGATCGACCTCGCGCACGCCTGCGTCAGCTGCGCCGTCCGCGAGGACATCGTGCCGACCCTGGAGCGCCTTGGCGCCGAGGGCCGATGGGGCACGATCGTGGCCTGCCTGCCGATCGCGGCCGAGGCCGACCAGGTCTGCCGCGTGCTCGCCTGGTCGCCACGTACGGCGCCGCACGTCGTCATCGCCAGCGTGGTCACCGCCCTCGACGGCGACACGGTCGCCGACGACGTCCTCGGGGACGACCTCCTCGACGAGCGGGGCCTGGCCACCTCCGAGGAGGACCGCCGGGGCGTCGCCGAGGTCGCCAGCGCCATGGTCGAGTACGCCGATCTCGTCTGCCTGACCTCGGCGGCCGAGCCGGAGGAGGAGGCGCTCCTCGCCGCGCTGGCGCGGCCGCGGGTCCCGGTGGTGAGCGACCCCTCGCTGCTCGACGCCCCGCAGCTGGCCGGCGCTCGCCGGAGCCCGGAGGCCGCGGAGGCCTGGGTCGCCGAGGTGCGCCGGGGCGCCCTCCCGCCGGTCCCGGTCACCGGCGCCTGGCGGCTGGACCTCTGCTCCGACCGCCCCTTCCACCCGCTGCGCTTCCAGGACGAGCTGCCGATCCTGGGCGGCGGACCGTGCCGCTCCCGCGGCTGCTTCTGGCTCCCGACCCGGGCCGGGTCGGTCTGCGTCTGGGAGGGAGCCGGCGGCCAGGCCAGCGTGGGGTCCACCCGGCCGTGGGGCCGCGAGACGCCGCTGACCCGGATCACGGTCGTCGGCATCGGCGACGACCCCGAGACGCGGGACGAGATCGTCGCCGCCTTCCACCGCTGCCTGCTGACCGACGAGGAGCTCGCCACCCGCGGCCGCGCCTGGGAGGAGTCGTGGGACGGCCTGGAGCCCTGGCTCGGCCCCATCGAGAACGCCGCCTGACCCGCCCGACCGAACCGACCCGACCGAACCCGACCCAAGGAGGCCCATGGCCGTCCCCAAGCGCGCAGGCTCTCGCGCAGCAACACCCGGCACCGCCGATCCGCGTGGAAGGCGGTGCCGCCCGACCTGGTGCCCGTGGTCGTGGACGGCGAGGTGCACCGCGTGCCTCGTCGCCTGGTCCGCGCCGTCCAGCTCGGCCACGTCGACCCGTCCCGCCGGCGCTGACCGGCCCACCCCGAGAGGAAGCACGACATGAAGGTCCGCAACTCCCTGCGCTCGCTGAAGAGCCAGCCCGGCTCGCAGGTGGTCCGCCGCCGCGGCCGCCTCTACGTCATCAACAAGCAGAACCCCCGGCTCAAGGCCCGCCAGGGCTGAGCCCGCCCCACCCATCCCTTCACCGACAGGAACCTCCGTGCCCGCACCACTCGACACCGCGGTGTCGCCCCGCCGCCGCCGACCTCCCGCCCTGCTGGGCGTCGTCATCGGCGCCCTCGCCCTCTCCGCGCTCCCGGCCGCGACGGCCTCGGCCGCCGACGTCCCGAGCCCCACCTCGGTCGCCGCCACCGCGGTGCCGTTCGGCATCGACGGCGTCCAGCCGTCCTACGCGGTCGGCGACCCGCTCGACGTCCGCGTCGTCGGCCACACGCTCGCCGAGGGTGAGAACATCCGCTTCTTCGTCCGGCCCGTGGGCTCCACCGCGGCCGGCGGCCTGGTGACCGGCACCGGGACCGAGGCGGCCCAGGGTCGCCTGCAGCTGACCATGGACGCCGGGTACGCCGGCTACGAGCTCCGCGCGCGCTTGCGGCAGGGGACGTCGTACGTCGCGGGCGCCGACACCCCCTGGGTGCCGCTGACCGTCGAGAGCACGGTCCAGCCCGTCGCGACCGCCTTCCCGGCAGGGGCACACCACATCGGCGACGACGTGGTCCTCCCGCTGGACGGTCCCGACCTCGCGCAGGGTGACTCCGTGCGCCTGGTCACCCGCTACGGCGGCGGCATCTGGCGCGACGTCACGTGGTGGGACCACGTCGGCGACACGATCGTGGCCCGGCTGCGCTACGCGACCCCGGAGGGATCGGAGTTCGCGGTCCAGACGATCCGCGACGGTCGGGCGGTGGCGATCTCGGCGCCGGTCGCCGGCCACTTGGGGATGCGCGAGCTGCTGGTCGCGGGAATCCGCAGCGTCTACCGCGTCGGCCAGACCCTCCGGGCCACGGCGGAGGTGCACCCGGCGAAGGACGGACTGACCCACCGGTGGCTGCTGTGGGCCGGCGCCGGCGCCGACGTGGTCACGGTGAAGGAGGGGACCACGGCCGACGCGCTGACCCTCGAGCTCCCGGCGACGATGGACCTGAACGGGCAGCGGCTCTACTTCGAGTCCTACGCCTGGGCCGGCACCGACCGCGAGACCTACGCGGGGACCTGGAGCACGCCGCTGACCGTGTCGGATGCGGACCCGTCGGAGCAGCTGCTCTTCTTCGAGGGCCTGGGCGCCCACTACCACCAGGGCTACGCGATCAACCTGGACCTGGTGGCCGACCCCGCGATCGGTGACGGTGACACGGTCGTCTGGGAGTGGAAGTGGCCCGGTGGGGAGTGGGCACCGTTCCCGGGCGCGACCGGCTCGTCGCACGAGCTGACGGCCGAGCAGGCCCTCGACGGGGTCGAGGTCCGGGCGACGCTGGACTACGCCGCCGAGGGCAGGGACCCGGTCGTGACCGAGCCGGTGACGATCCACCACGACGACCACGGCTCGCCTGCGCGCCAGCAGCCCACGGTCGGCGGGCAGACGTCGTACGCCGCGGGGGAGACGGCGACCCTGCGGCTCGAGCTGCCGGAGAACGGCCCGACGGTCCTGACGGCCCACCGGTGGGAGCGCCGGGCGGCCGGGTCGGACGAGTGGACCACCGTGAGCGGCGACGGGGCGGAGCTCGGCTTCACCGCCGCGGCGGCGGACGACGGGGCGGCGTACCGGGTCTCGATCCTGAAGCCGACCGGCGAGGTCGCCTACGGCCCGTCCGAGCCGGTCGTGCTCGACGTAGCCGAGGCGCCCGTCCCGGAGCCGGTCGCCACCACGCTGCGCGCCGCCGACGTCCGGCAGGTGTACGGCCGGGGCGCCACGCTGACCGTGGCCGTCACGCCGGCCGCGTCGGGCGCGGTCGAGGTCGCGCTGCCCGGAGGCGGCACGCTGACCGGCACGCTCCGGGACGGCGTCGCCACCCTCGCGCTGCCCGCTCGGGCGCTGGCACCCGGCCGGCACGCCCTCGCCGTGACGTACGCCGGCGCGGACGGTCGGTTCCGTCCATCCGCCGGCCGGGTCGCGGTGACGGTCGCCAAGGCCGGCGCCGCGGTGAAGGTCACGCCGGCGAAGAAGCGGGTCGAGCGCGGCCGGGTGGCGCGGTTCCGGATCGCCGTCGCCGCCCATGGCGTCACCCCGACCGGGTCGGTCGTCGTGAAGGTCGCCGGCCGCTCGAAGGTCGTCCGCCTCGACCGGCGCGGGCGGGCGACCGTGCGGATCGCCGTCCCGGCCCGCGCCCGGACCGGTGCGGCCACCGCCCGGGTCGTCTACCGGGGCGACGGTCTCGTCGAGCGCACCCGGTCGACCACCCGGATCCGCGTCACGCGCTGAGTCCAGGCGTGCTGCCGCGGCGTCGCACGTCGTCGCGGCAGCACGACGCTCGTTCCGCAGGACAACTCTGGGATGGGGCCGATATTCACGTCGGCAGCAATAGAGTGGGCCACTCGGCTATAGAGAGATGCGTGGTGCAGCCCTTTGTGTTCCAATGTCGCCCGGCCAGGTGTTTTCAAGACTGGCCAACTCCTCCGTGATTCATTCGGAATTTCCCCCGAAATGGGGATCTGGACCGCCTGTGTCTGCTCTTGCCAAAGGCCCACGCTGCGAGCACTCTTTCGGGAACCGATGAACTACGGAGACCGACATGTCAGGAACTGAACAAACGCCAAGCGCGGTCGACAATCAACGCTGGCTCTACGGGCTCATTGCGGTGGGTCTAGGCCTCGCCGTCCTGTTGATTGCTCTCGTCATCATCGTCCGCGAGTTCTCCGACGCTGCCGACGTCGGCGCGATCATGGGCGTCATCTCGGCGCCGATCGGCACGATGGTCGCAGCTTACTTTGGTGTGGCGGCTGGCAGTTCAGGCAAGGCGCAAGCCGAGGAGTCTGCGAAGAAGGCGAACGAGACAGTCGTCCGGATGGCTGGTGTCGCGAGCCCGGAGCAGGCGCAGAGCATCATCGATCAAGTTTACGGTCGCTGACTTCAGAACGGCTCGCCTTGCCTAGTTCCCATGAAACGATCAATGGCCCGTTCGGCACTGGGTCCTCTCGGTGGGCGTTCAGATTGGCTTCGCTAGGGAGTGGGTCCGAATCCTCTCGTTGAGAGATTTCAGATGAGCGGTTCGAGTCATCGAGAATGGCGCGTCTCTCGGCAGACTCCGTTCGGCGCGGCCGATCATGGCGCAGTGCCTCGGCGAGCTCGCGCTACCGGTCGAAGGCCTCCAGCACCTGCTGCTCGGTGAGCCCGTAGTCGGCCATCGAGTAGCGGTGCCGGGGCGCCGCCTTGCCGTGCCTGGCCTCGCGGTCGATCTCGACGACGGCCGTCTCCACCTCGGGACTCCAGTCCAGCCCGAACGCGTCGTACACCTGACGCACGGTGCCGAGGCTGTCGCGGACGAGGTCGCCGAAGGCGATGTCGACGAACTGGGCCTGGTCGTACCTCGACCGCGCGTCCTGGAAGGCGTGGTACGACCGGGACCACAGGTCGAGCTGGGTCCGGCCGATGACCTCGCCGACGAAGGTGTCCGACTGCCCGGCCGTCGCCCCCGCAGCGAGCGAGCACGCCGAGGCGATGCAGGTCACCGGGTCGCGGTGGGTGTAGACGACCAGGGCGTCCGGGTACGCCGTCATCAGCGCGTCGAGCGCGGTCATGTGCGACGGGTTCTTCAGGACCCACCGCTTGTCGGCGTCGTTGAGCCCGACGAGCTGGAGGTTGCGCCGGTGCCGGGCGTACGCGTCCGTCCAGTCCTGGCGCGCCAGCCACTCCGTGTAGCGCGGGAGGTACGCCGTCGCCTCGTACGAGTTGGACTTGCCCGTCTGGCGCAGCAGCCGCCAGCACTCCTCGACCGTCGCGGCGTCCATGTAGTGCATGCCCATGAACTCTGGGGACTGGTCGTGGTGGGCGGCGAACGCGCGCTGCATCATCGCGTACGTCGGGTCCGCCTCCCACGTGTGCCGCGGCGGGCGGGGCTGGGGGAACTGCGTCAGCCACATCTCCAGCCCCTGCGCGCCGGGGTCGGCGTGCAGCAGCCGGTGCAGGATCGTGGTGCCGGTCCGCGGCAGGCCCATCAGGAAGATCGGCCGCTCGACGACCACGTCCCGGTGCTCGGGGTGGGCCGCGAACGCGGCCTCGGTGAGCAGGACCCCCGTGAGCGCGCTCTTGACCTCGGAGCGCTGGAAGGCGCGACCCCGGGGCGTGAGGCCCGTCTCGGGGGAGTTGAGGTCCTCGACGATGACCCGCAGGCCCTCCTCGTGGGCGCCGTCGCCGAAGTCCGACAACCCGGTCGAGCGGACGGCGGCGGCCGCGATCTCCTCGTAGCTGCCGACCTCCGCGCGCTCGCGGGTCATCACGTTGTGGCCCGTCACGAGATCATCCGCTGGGCGACGCCGACCTGCCGGTCGGCGATCCGGGCGGCGTACTGCTCCGGGGTGACCCGGTTGCCGTCGTAGTACGGCAGGTGCGTCGCCAGGTCGTCGAACGCCACCAGCTCGACGACCGGACCGTCGTCGGCGGTCAGCGGTCGCGCGACACGCTGCCAGCGCATCATGATCACGCCCGTCGCGTGGTTGGTCGTGTCGACCCAGTTGGCGATGCCCGGGTTCCGGGTGGAGATCACGTAGCGGAACCGGCCGTCCGGGTCGGCCTGCGACTGGGCCGCCGTCAGCGAGCTCTGGTAGTGCTCGTAGTCGGTCGAGACGTACCACTTCGAGCCGATCTGGATGGCCTGGTACGCCGCCGCCTCGCACACCGGCACCGTGACGACCAGGGCCTCGTCGTCGGTGAGCGCGTAGTGACCGAGCGAGGAGAACTGGCTCGACAGGCCGCCCGGCGTCGACTTCGGGCTGGTGAGCGTGTTGACCGGCTCGGTGTAGGTGAACCACTTCGGGAACTCGAACCAGGCCCGGATCCGGGTGGTCAGCGCCTTCGCGGCGACGTCGTACCGCTTGGCGACGCTCTCCCGGGTGAGCGGGCCGCGAGGGATGCCGGCGGTGTCGAGGCGCTGGATGCGGATCGTGCCGCGCCGCTCGCCGACCCAGTCGCTGAAGACCTCGCGGATGATCAGGTTGGTGCCCTTGGTCAGTCCGATCTCCGGGCCGAAGCGCCAGGAGAAGCTGCCGTCGTCGGCGATGTCGAGCTCCCGGTCGTCGAAGGCGGCCAGCGTCGCCGGGGAGCCCTCGGGGGTGTAGTTGCCGTCCATCAGCTGGAAGGACAGGTCGGCGGTGGTGCCCCGCACGCCGGAGATCTCGTAGGTCCCCGCGGCGTCGAGGTAGGCGTTGAAGTAGATCGCGTCGGGGTTGTCGAGCGCCTGGCGGGCGTACTGGTGGGTCCCGTTCATCAGCACCGGGTGGACGAGGTCCCAGTCGAACGCCGCCTGCACCGAGGAGCGGATGCTGCCGGCGAGGTAGTCGTAGCCCTCGGCGCGCTCCTGCTCGGTGATCTCGAACGGCGGGTTGGCGATGAGCTGCTCGGCCTCGGCGATCGCGTCGCGGAAGCTCTGGGTCCAGTCGTCGGTCATCGTGGTCTCTTCCTTCGATCGGTCGGTCAGGACGGGGTGTGGAGCACGGCGTCCACGAGTCGGCGCGCCAGATCCTCGACCGACCCGTCGGCGGTCGCCAGGCGGACCTCGGGGTCCTCCGGCGCCTCGTACGGCGCGTCGACGCCGGTGAAGTCGGGGATCTCGCCCGCCCGGGCGCGGGCGTACAGCCCCTTCGGGTCCCGGCTCTCGCACACCTCCAACGGGGTGTCGACGAACACCTCGACGAACCTCAGGCCCGCGGCCTCGTGCGCCCGGCGTACCCGATCGCGGGCCGCCCGGTCCGGCGAGACCAGGGAGACCACCGCCACCTGCCCGGCGTCGGCGAGGAGCTTCGCGACCTCGCCGGTGCGCCGTACGCTCTCGGCGCGGTCGGCGGCCGAGAAGCCCAGGTCGGCGTTGAGCCCGTGGCGCAGGTTGTCGCCGTCGAGCAGGTACGCCGCCCGGCCCGACGACGTCAGCAGCCGCTCCGCCTCGACGGCGATCGTCGACTTCCCGGAGCCGGACAGGCCGGTCAGCCACAGCGTCATCCCGGCGCCGGGGACGGGTGCCGGCCGGGCGTCGCGCTCGACCGCGCCGGACTGCCACACGACGTTCTCGTGCTGGAGCGCCGGACCGGTGATCATCCCGGCCGCGACCGTCGCGTTGGTGGCCTCGTCGACCAGGATGAAGGAACCGGTCTCGCGGCTGCGCCGGTAGGAGTCGAACAGCAGCGGCTGCTGGGTGCGCAGCGTGATCCGGCCGATGTCGTTGAGCCCGAGCGACCCCGCCTCGGTGTCGCGGTGCAGCGTGTTGACGTCCAGGCGGTAGTCGACGCTCTCGACGGTCGCGCGCGTCGCGCGGGTGGTGTGCTGGATCGTGTACCGGCGCTGCGGGTCGAGCGTCGAGGTGTCGCTCAGCCAGCAGACCATCGCGTCGACGTCCTGACCGACGAAGGGCCGGTTCTGCGGCCGGCAGATCAGGTCGCCCCGGGCGAGGTCGACGTCGTCGGCGAGCTCGACCGTGACCGCCTGACCGGCGAACGCCTCCTCCAGCTTGGTGCCGCCCGGACCCCAGAGCCCGGAGACCGTGGTGGTCCGACCGGCGGGCAGCACGGTCACCTCGTCGCCGGCCTTCATCACGCCCGAGGCGAGCGTGCCGGCGTACCCGCGGAAGTCGTGCAGCGAGGTGTCGCGCGAGCGGTGCGGGCGGATGACGTACTGCACGGGCAGGCGGACGTCGATCAGGTTGCGGTCCGAGGCGATGTGCAGGCTCTCCAGGTGGTCGAGCAACGAGGCGCCGGCGTACCAGGGCATGGCGCCGCTGCGGGTGACCACGTTGTCGCCGGTGAGCGCGCTGATCGGGATGAAGGTGAGGTCGCCGACCTCGAGCTTGGCGGCGAACCGCTCGAAGTCGGTGCGGATCTCGTCGAAGACGTCCTGGGCGAAGTCGACGAGGTCCATCTTGTTGACGCACACCACGAGGTGCGGGATCGCCAGCAGGGTGGCGAGGAAGGCGTGCCGCCGGGACTGCTCCAGGACGCCGTGACGAGCGTCGATCAGGACGATCGCGACGTCGGCCGTGGACGCCCCGGTCACCATGTTCCGGGTGTACTGCAGGTGGCCCGGGGTGTCGGCGATGATGAACTTGCGCCGCGGGGTCGCGAAGTAGCGGTACGCCACGTCGATCGTGATGCCCTGCTCCCGCTCGGCTCGCAGGCCGTCGGTGAGCAGCGCGAGGTCGGGGGCGTCCGAGCCCCGGGCCCGGCTGGTGGCCGCGACCGCGTCCAACTGGTCGGCGAAGATCGCCTTGGAGTCGTAGAGGAGCCGGCCGATCAGGGTGGACTTGCCGTCGTCGACGGACCCGGCGGTGGCGATGCGCAGCAGCTCGCTCATCAGAAGTACCCCTCCTTCTTGCGGTCTTCCATCCCGGCCTCGGAGATGCGGTCGTCGGCGCGGGTCGCGCCGCGCTCGGTGATCCGCGCGGCGGCCACCTCGGCGACGACCTCGGCCGCGGTCGCGGCCCCGGACTCGACGCACCCGGTGCAGGTGGCGTCGCCGACGGTGCGGAAGCGGGTGATCGCTTCGAACGGGACCTCGCCGTCCCGAGGCTCGACGAACCGGTTGACCTCGAGCAGCATCCCGTCGCGCTCGACGACGGTGCGTGGGCGGGCGTAGTAGAGCGAGGGGAGCTCGATGCCCTCCCGCTCGATGTAGGACCAGATGTCGAGCTCGGTCCAGTTCGAGAGCGGGAACACCCGGATGTTCTCGCCCCGGCGGTGCCGGCCGTTGTAGAGGCTCCACAGCTCGGGGCGCTGGTTGCGCGGGTCCCACTGCCCGAACTCGTCGCGGAAGGAGAAGACGCGCTCCTTGGCCCGGGCCTTCTCCTCGTCGCGGCGGGCTCCGCCGAAGACGGCGCCGAACCGCTGCTCGGTGATGCCGCGCAGCAGGGTCGCGGTCTGGAGGCGGTTGCGCGGGGCGCCGGCGTACTCCTCGTGGGACCGGCCCGCGTCGATGTCGTCCTGGACGCTCGCGACGACGAGCTGGAGGTCGTACCGCTCCACCGTGCGGTCGCGGTAGGCGAGGACCTCGTCGAAGTTCTGGCCGGTGTCGACGTGCATCACCGGGAACGGCACCGGGGCCGGCCAGAACGCCTTCCGGGCCAGGTGGAGCATGACCACGGAGTCCTTGCCGCCGGAGAAGAGCAGGCCCGGCCGCTCCTCGGTCGCCGCGACCTCGCGGAAGATCTGCACCGACTCCGACTCCAGCCGGTCCAGGTGCGTCTGCTCGTAGACGACCGACATGGACGTCCTCCTCTGCTCGTATTCGTGTCATGAGACTGACACGAATACGAGGAACCGGCAAGGAGGGTGTCGCACTCAGCGGTCGGGGGCGTCCTCCGGCGGCGGGTCGATCAGCGAGCCGAGGGCCCAGGTGACCGTGTCGACCGCCTCCTCGGTGGACATCCGCCAGCTGCCCACGAGCCGCTCGTACGTCTCGTTGCTCCACAGCACGTCCAGCAGGGCGGCGAGGCGCACGTCGCCCGCACTCGCGCGCAGCAGGGCGTCCATCCGCTCCCGGTTCATGGCGACGGCCGCCTCCGAGGGCCGCACCTGCGCGTGCAGGCCGGGGGAGAACGTGCTCAGCGAGCGGAACAGTCGCCGGACGACCTCCGGGACCTCCTCGAGCCCGAGGGAGTCGTAGGAGATCGAGGCGTGCTCGTTGATGCGCAGCAGCATCGCCTCGTGCAGGTCGCGCTGCGTCGGGAAGTGCCGGTAGACGGTGCGCTCGCTCACCTCGGCGGCCTCCGCGACGTCCTTGAAGGTGATGTCGGCCCAGTTCCACCCGCCACGCGCGCGGGCGAGCTCGAGCGCCGACTCGAGGATCCGCTCCCGCCCCTGGCTCTGCCGCCGGGAGCTGTCGTACTTGCGTGAGCCCGCGGTCATGGGCCGACCCTAGTGCGCTACCGGACCAGGTCGGGTCGGTGCTCGGCGAGCTCGGCGGCGACCGCCCGGCGGCGCTCGTCGTCGAGCGGTCGGTAGCGGCCGTCGCGCAGCTCGAGGACGTCCGCGGCGTCCCAGCCCTGGCGTCGGAGCCGCGGCTTGTCCAGCTTCCGGGTCGCGGTCACCGGCAGCTCGTCGACGAGGCGCAGGAGCCGCGGCGTCCACTTCGACCCGAGGTCGGGCTGCTCGTTCAGGAAAGCGAGGAACTGGTCGGGGTCGAAGCCGTCCTCGGTCTCCAGTGCGGCCATCACCCGGTCTCCGGTGTGCGGGTCCGGGACGGCGTACACCGCGACGCCGCGGATGCCGGGGTGGCGGCCGATCAGCTGCTCGATCGGGCCGCTGGCGAGGTTCTCCGAGTCGACGCGGAGCCAGTCGTTGGTCCGCCCGGAGTAGTAGAAGAAGCCGTCCTCGTCGCGGTAGCCGAGGTCGCCGGTGTGGAAGTCGTCGCCGCGGAGCTTGTCCGCGCTGGCCTCGGGGTTGTTGTAGTAGCCCTCGAACTTGAGCGCGCCCCCGCGGGACACGATCTCGCCGATCGCCTCGCGCGGGTTGGCCAGGCGCCCGTGCTCGTCGAAGCGGGCCGGCGGGCAGACGGTGCCGTCCTCGGCGACGATGTCGGCCTGGTAGCCGACCTGCGGCTTCCCGAGCGCGGTCGGCGGCGCGCCCTCGACCGGCACGATGTGGATGGTGCCCTCGGAGGAGCCGTACGACTCGAAGAGCGGGCAGCCGAAGCGGCGCAGGAACTCCTCGCGGTCCCGGGCCGAGGCCTCGGTGCCGAAGCCGAAGCGCAGCCGGTTGTCCCGCTCGCCCTCGCGCTCGGGCTGGGCCAGCACGTAGGCCAGCGAGCGGCCGACGTAGTTGAAGAACGTGGCGCCGAAGCGCTGGACGTCGGGGAGGAAGCCGGAGGCGGAGAACCGACGCCGCATCGCGTACGCCGCGCCGCTGACCAGGCACGGACCCCAGGCGGCCATGATCGCGTTGCCGTGGAACAGCGGCATCGCGTTGTACGCGACGTCGTCCGCGGTGAACGAGATCGGGTTGAGCTGGGAGACGGCGGCCAGCCGTCCGGTCGAGCAGATCACGGCCTTGGGGGCGCCGGTCGACCCGGACGTGAACAGCAGCAGGAACCTGGTCGCGGGGTCGAGCGCGCTCGGGTGCGCCTGCGGCTTCGCGCCCCGGTGCTCGGCGAGGGCGGCGGCGTACTCCTCGGACGCGACGCCGAACACGGTGCCGGCGCCGTGGTCGAGGCCCGCCACGTCCGCCTCGTCGGCGACCACGAGCAGGTCGCAGTGCGTGTGCCGGATGTCGCGCGCCAGGTCGTCGCCGCGGCGGGTGGTGTTGACGCCCACCAGGGTGGCGCCGGCCAGGGCGGCCCCGCCGAGGAGGAAGAGGTACTCCGGGACGTTGTCCAGCATCGCGCCCACGTGCGGCGGACGCTCCGGGTCGTCGCCGTCCCTGCCGCAGGCGGCGCGGATCAGCTCCGCCCGGACCGCCGACTCGGCGACGAACTCGCGCCAGCTCCAGCGCCGGTCCTCGAAGAGCAGTCCGGTGTTGTCGTCCTCGGCCCGGGCTAGCAGCAGCTCCGCTGTCGTCGGCGTCATGGCCGGGATCCTGGCAGTGACGCACGCCACTCCAGGGCCTCGGTCCCGCTCACTTGGAGCGCCACCCGCCGAGTCGGCAGAAGTTGCGCGCCGAGTCGGCAGAAGTTGCCGACAGGTCGTCGACAAGTTCTGCCGACTCGGCGGTCGGGCGGGGTCGACGCGATGAAGTCGACTAGATTGATAGGAAAATAAGACTCAATCTGGAAAGGGATGCGGATGTCCGCGACGAGACAGACCCCGACCACCGCGGTGGTCGTCGGGAACCCCAAGCCGCAGAGCCGCACGCTGAGCGCCGCGACGTACGTCGTCCGCGAGCTCACCGGCTCTGATCCCGACCTGGTGGTCGACCTCGCCACCCTTGGCACGTCGATCCTCGACTGGTCCGACCCCGCGGTCGCCGAGCTGGTCGTGCAGGTCGGGGACGCGGATCTCGTGGTGGTGGCCAGCCCGACGTACAAGGCGGCGTACACCGGACTGCTCAAGCTGTTCCTCGACCGGTTCGCGGGCGGGACCGGGCTCTCCGGCGTCGCCGTACCGCTCATGCTCGGCGGCAGCCCGGCCCACTCGCTGGCCCCGGAGCTGGCGCTGCGCCCGGTGCTCACCGAGATCGGCGGCACGGTCCCCGGTCGCGGGCTGTACGTCGTCGACGCGCAGTACGACGACCCGACGGCGTACGCCGACTGGCTGGCCGCCACCGCTCCGGTCGTCGCCGCGCTCCTGGCTGCCCGCGCCTGAGTCGCCCCGTCCTTCGTTCCCCGCGGGCGCATGGCCGGCTCGGATCGGGCCACCGGTCGGGAGGGGTGGCTCTACGAGAGAGGGGAACGACGATGACGACCGCACGCGAGATCATGACCGGGGGCGCCGAGTGCGCCCAGGTCAACGAGACCGTCACCGAGGCGGCACGGAAGATGAAGGACCTGCAGGTCGGGGCGCTGCCGATCTGCGGTGAGGACAACCGCCTGAAGGGCATGATCACCGACCGGGACATCGTCCTGAACTGCGTGGCGGAGGGCATGGACACGACCCAGGTCAAGGTCGAGGACTACGCCGGCGGCGAGGTCGTGACCATCGGGGCGGACGACTCGGTGGACGAGGCGCTCGCGACGATGAGTCGCGCCGGAGTACGACGACTGCCGGTGATCGACGGCCATGACCTGGTCGGCATGATCAGCCAGGCCGACATCGCCCGACACCTGCCGGAGGGCAAGGTCGGGGACCTGGTGGAGGCGATCTCGCAGGCGCCCGCCGACAGGTGACGGTCCTCGAGGGTGGCGTGGTCTAGGAGTCCGCCACCCAGACGATCCGCATCGGACCTTCGGGCGAGCGGGCCCGGTCGATGGCGTCGGCGAGCCCGTCGAGGCCGACCGTCTCGCCGACCAGGGGCGAGGGGTCGACCCGGCCGGTGGCGACGAGCTCGGCCATCTCGAGCCAGTCGGTGATGGCCGGGCCGCCGCCGAACTGGAGGTTGACTCCCTTCAGGTGCGCGGTGGCGGAGGGGATGGTGTCGCTGCCGGCCCCGCCCGCGCTCAGGACCCGGGTGCCGACCGGGCAGTTCTCGACGATGTCGGCCAGCACGCCCGAGGCGCCGACGCACTCGTAGGCGACGCACGGCGCGAGGCCCGACAGGGCGATCCGGTCGTGGACCTCGTCCGGCGCACCCCAGGCCGCGCGTCGCCAGGCGTCCCAGACCGACTCGGTCGCGGGGTCGACGACGACGTCCGCGCCCAGTCGCAGCGCCATCTCGCGGCGCCGGGCGGAGAAATCGGACGCCACGATCGGGCCGACGCCGCGCTGCTTCAGCGAGACGACCACGGACTGGCCGATCGCGCCGAGCCCCACGACGAGCGGCACCGCGCCGGCGACGGCGACCCCGACGCGGGTGTAGTACCAGCCCACGGCCATGGCGTCGATCAGTGCGAGCCGCTCCGGGGCCAGGTCGTCGGGCAGGGGTACGACGAAGCCCTCGCTCAGCAGCAGGTACTCCCCGAACCCGCCGGGAGCGTCGGGCGCCATGCCGATGATCCGCAGGCCGCCGTCGACGAACAGCGCCGGCGTCGAGGTGACCCGGGTGCCGACCGGCCACTCCTGCCGGGTGTCCGGGCCGTAGGCCACGACCTCGGCGCAGAACTCGTGGCCCATGATCACGTCCTCGTCCGGGGCGTGCACCCGCATCCCCGACCGGTCGTCGCGGGCCACCTCGGGATGGTCCACGTAGTGGTGGTCGGAGGCGCAGATCGCGCAGGCGAGCGTGCGCACCAGCAGCTGGCCCGGGCCGGGGACGGGTCGCGGCACCTCCTTCAGCTCCAGGCGTCCCGCGCGCAGGGTGACCGCCCGCATCGTCGCGCTCATCGACCGGACCCGCTCGGATCGGCGAGTACGGCGTAGCTCGGGTCCTCGCGGTCGCGCCGGCCGGTCGTGGGGAAGCCGGGCGAGGTGACCGGGGTGCTCTCGTCGAGGTGGTGCAGGTAGCGGCGGTGCCGGATCCGCCAGGTGTCGTCCCGGCGCTCCCAGCGGTCGACGTACCGGCCGCAGGAGCGGGTGTCCTGCAGCACCCCGTCGGGCGTGCGCGAGCGCAGGTGCACGGTGACGTAGCACTCGCTGCCGGCGTGGTCGCCGTCCACCGTCACCGTGATGTTCCCGATCTGGTGGTGGTGCGCCTCCATCGCCGGGTGCACCTGCTCGATGAAGGCCACGAACTCGTAGCCGGTCCCGGAGAACATCGCGCCGTAGTCGGCCACGGCGTCGGCGTGGAAGACGGAGCGGGCCAGGTCGCCGTCGACCAGGTCGACGCCCCGGCAGTACGCCGCCAGCGCCTCCGCGATGGCCTGCTTGGCCAGCAGGGTGTCGAGCTCGTCGGTGCGGTCGGTCATGCGGGGTCTCCTGTCGGGCCGGTCGGTCGAGGGCGGGAGGTGGCGGTGAGCCCGGCGCTGGTGAACAGCGCCAGCTGCTCGACCCAGGCCGGGTCGAGGCCGGCCGCGCCGAGAGGACGGCCGTAGCCGCGGAGGTCGGCGCCGGAGAGTGCGGTGAGCATGGTGAGCATCGCGATGCCGGTGCGGCGCCGTACGTCGGCGTCGGCGTGGTCGGGCAGCGCCCGGGCCGCGACCCGGCTGAACAGCTCGTCGAGGCCGGGTTCGCCGTGCAGGGTCTCGGCGAAGAGCGGGTCGTCGTCCAGGGCGAGGCGGACGAGCACCTTCAGCCAGCTCAGGCCGCCGACGGGGTCGTCGGCGAGGACGCCGACCAGCGGGCGCAGGACCGCGTCGACGAGAGCCCTCACCGGGACCTCGCCCGCGTCGAGGAGCGGCTGCAGGCCGGCGCGGATCCCGGACGAGACGGCCGGGGAGCGACGGGCGACCACGGCCGCGATCAGGGCGGTCTTGCCGGGGAAGTGGTGGCTGACGGCCGCCGGGGCGACCCCGGCCTCGCGCGCGACCGCGCGCAGCGAGACGGCCTCGGGTCCCTGGGTGCCGAACATGCGCTCGGCGACGTCGAGCACCACGGCCCGGACGTCGAGGTCGGCGCGCGGGCCGCGTCGGCTCACGGCATCCGCCAGAGTTTGTTCACCTGGCAAAACTCGCAGCGCCGGTGTGGTCCGGCGAGTGCCGTCCCGCTCAGCGGGCCGATGGGCCGGGTGGTGACGACGCGCAAGGGCCGCCCGAGGCGATCGCCCGGGCGGCCCTGCGGAGAGATCGGCCGGCGCCGGTCAGCTCTCGATCGCGGCGGGGTCGCGGCGCTCCGTGGTCACCTCGATCTTGCGCGGCTTGGCCTTCTCGGCCACCGGGATCAGCAGCCGGAGCACGCCGTCGTGGTAGCTCGCGTCGATCCGCTCGAGATCGAGGTTGTCGCCGAGCACGAGCTGGCGGCTGAAGGCGCCGCGGGTGCGCTCGCTGGCCAGCACCTGCCAGTCGCCGTTGCGGGCGACCCGCTCGGCGCGGACGGTGAGCACGTTGCGCTCGACGTCGAGGTCGATGCTCTCCGGGCTGACGCCCGGCAGGTCGAACTCGACGACGAAACGGTCGCCCTCGCGCCAGGCGTCCATCGGCATCACGGCGGGCCGGTTGGTCGTCCCGAGCAGCTGCTGGGTGAGGCGGTCGAAGTCGCGGAAGGGGTCGGTGGTGCGCAGCAGCATGGTGTCCTCCTGGTCCTCTCGTCGCGGCCGGCGGTCTGCGTAAGCCCGCCAGACCTATATCAGCGGTTGCAGGTTTTATATACCCGAGGGGCGCAACGAGATCAACCCCGCGGTCGAAGGATCCGCGGGGTCGGAGGGGAGGCGGCGGCTCAGGCGCCGCCGGCGGGCAGCGCCTCGAGCAGTACGTCGGGGTTGTCGCGCGCGGTGGCCGTCGCCCGCCACTGGTCGACGAAGAGCGCGAGGTAGGTGCCGTCCGAGCGCTGCAGCACCTCGGTGCCGCGCTTGCCGGCCAGGGCGACCGCCCCCTCGGCATCGGTACGACGGGCCACGGAGTAGTCAATCCGGGAGAGCCGGATCGGGGAGTTGAACTCGTTGGTCATCCGCTCCTGGACGACCTCGAACTGCATCGGCCCGACGGCGGCGAGGACCGGGCTCTGGTCGCCCCGCAGGTCGGAGCGGAGCACCTGGACGACGCCCTCCTGGTCGAGCTGCTCGATGCCCTTGCGGAACTGCTTGAACCGCCCGATGTCCGCGGCCGTGGCGGTCATGAAGTGCTCGGGGGCGAAGGTCGGGACGGGCGGGTACTCGATGGGGTCGCCGACGTACACGGTGTCGCCGACGCGGAGCGACTGGGCGTTGACGAGGCCGATGATGTCGCCGGGGGAGGCGTGCTCGATCGAGGACAGCTCGCGGCCGAAGACGGCCTGGGCGTACTTGGTCGCGAATGGCCGCCCCGTCGAGGCATGAGTGACGACCATGCCGCGCTCGAAGTCGCCGGAGACGACGCGCGCGTAGGCGAGCCGGTCGCGGTGCGCGGCGTTCATGCCGGACTGGACCTTGAAGACGAAGGCGCTGAACTCGTCCTCGACCCGGCGTACCGAACCGTCGACGCCCGGCGTCGGGCCGGGGGCGGGGGCCAGGTCGAGCAGCAGGTCGAGCAGCTGCGCGACGCCGAAGTTCTGCAGGGCGGAGGCGAACATGACGGGCGTCGTCTCGCCGGCCAGGAACCGCTCCTGGTCGTGGTCGGCGTCGTCCGCGCCGAGCAGCTCGTGCTCCTCGACGGCGTCCTGCCAGACCGGGAGGTCGTCGGCGTCGACCTCGGTCGCCGGCATCCGCTTCTCCGGGGCGCGGGTGGCGCCGCCGGCGGTGCGGGTGTACTTCACGAACTCGCCGGTACGCCGGTCCAGGACGCCGCGGAAGTCGCCGGCCTCGCCGACCGGCCAGGTCAGCGGGGTGGGGCGCAGTTTGATCTGCTGCTCGATCAGGTCCATCAGCTCCAGGGCCGCCAGGCCGGGACGGTCCCACTTGTTGATGACGGTGATGACCGGGATGCCGCGCATCGCGCAGACCTTGAACAGCTTCAGGGTCTGCGGCTCGAGCCCCTTGCCAGCGTCGACCAGCATCACGGCGGAGTCGACGGCCGAGAGCACCCGGTAGGTGTCTTCGGAGAAGTCGCTGTGGCCGGGGGTGTCGACCAGGTTGATGACGTGGTCGCGGTAGACGAACTGCAGCGCGGCCGAGGTGATGGAGATGCCGCGGGCCTTCTCCATCTCCATCCAGTCGGACACGGTGGCGCGGCGCCCGCCCTTGCCGTGCACGGCGCCGGCCTCGGTGATGACGCGGGCGTGCAGCGCCAACGCCTCGGTCAGGGTGGACTTTCCGGCATCGGGGTGGCTGATCACCGCGAAGGTACGGCGGGGGCGGCTGTCGGACACCCGGCGAACCTACAGCCGCCCGGCTCGGACCCGGCATTCGACTACATTGGCGCCCGACCACCACGCCGGACCAGGACCTTCCCGCTCGGGAGCCGATCACCAGCCGATCACCGGGGGCAACCGATGCGTCGTCCGACCCTGATCCGCCTCGCGCTGGGCGGCGCAGCGCTCGTGCTGGTCGTGGTCAGCGGTGCCTTCGGGCGGGCCGAGCCGATCGGGACCTACCGGCCGCTGCTGGGGCCGGACGCGCTGACCAACGGCTGCTACCCGCTCGCCGACGGCATCGAGCTCGACTTCCCCTACCAGGTCCGCAGCGACCGCGACCTGCCCACGGGCGGCGGCGTACGACGGCGGGTGGTCCTGCAGTGGGACGAGCTGAGCACCGCCGATCTCGAGGCCGCGCTGGACCGGTCCCTGCGGGCGGCGGGCTACGAGCCCGCCGGCCCGCTGGCCTGGGCGAAGGGCGCACACTCCGTCACCGCGACGGTGAGCGAGCTGCCCGACCGCCCGGAGGACTCCGTCGTCCGAGGGACGGTGGTGCTCCACCTGCCGTCGACGCCCCTGTCGTCCACGGACCCGGTGTGCGCGGACCCGTACTCCACCAAGCGCTTCCCGCCGAAGCCGCGGGAGTTCCCGTGAGGCCGCCCCGGTTCCGGATCGGCCGGGCCGACTGGGTGCTGGTGGTGCTGCTCGGCGCGCACGTGCTGCTCCAGGTGCTGATGTTCCGGCACAGCTCGGGCGCCGACCCGGTCGGCGACGAGAAGGCGTACCTCGACGCGGCCCGCTCGCTGTCCAACGCGCTGCGCGACCTGGGCTCGTTCGGGCCGGTCGACGGCGCGGACCTGGAGCGCAACGTGGTCGGCAACGGCTGGTTCATGCCGGGCATGTCGCTGCTGCTGACCCCGCTGTTCCTGGTACTGCCGGACGCGTCGATGGAGTCGGTCCGCGGCTACCTCGGCCTGGTCTCGACCGCGCTCTTCCTCTACGCCGCGTGGCAGGTACGCCGAGTACTCGGGCCGGCCGCCGCGCTGTGCTTCGCGGTGCTCCCGGGACTGATCCCGGCCTTCGCGCTGTTCGGGGTCGCCGCGTGGGGCGACCTCAACGCCGGCCTGGTGCTGGTGGTGGTCCTGCTCCGCGCCGTGGAGCTGGCCCGGGTCGTCGCCGCCGGCTCCGTCCCGACGGTGCGGCAGGTCGCGGGGCTGGCCGGCTGGGCCGTGGCGGCGCTCTACCTGCGCTCCAGCATGATGCCCGCGCTGGTGACCCTCGGCCTGCTCGCCGGCGCGACGGCGCTCTGGGCGTTCCGGGGCCGCGAGCGCCGCCGGGCGGTGCTCGCGGTCCTCGCCGGGGTCGTGGTCTTCGTGTCGGTGCTGCTGCCCTGGTCGCTGCTGGCCTCGGCCTCGCTCGGCGGCCGGGTCGTGACCACCACCTCCGTTCCGCTCGCGCTGGCGAACACCTTCGGCGACCGCGACGAGTTCTGCTTCGGTCCGTGCGACCCCGCCGGGACGATCTGGTTCAACCCGGTGCAGTACTCCCGCGAGGTGGCCCGCGCGACCGGGCGCAGCGAGCTGGAGATCCAGGAGCAGATGTCGGCGTACGCCCGCCGCGACGTCACGCTGCACAGCTATGCCGGGGACGTGCTGGAGAACCTCGAGCGCTACCGCACCGACCCCGCCTTCTACCTGGACTATCTGCCGTACGACAAGGAGGCGGACCGGTTCGAGGAGGAGTCCCGGGACGTGACCGACCGGTTCTTCACACTCGGCACGATCGTGGTCGTCCTCGCCCTGTTGCTCGTCTCGCGGGGGCCGCGCGACCGGCAGGTCCAGGTGCTGCTGGTCAAGGTCGCCCTCGGCGGCCTGCTGTTCCAGCCGTTCGTGCACATGGCCGGGTCGCGCTACTGGACGACCGCGGCGGCGGTGGCGGGGCTGGCCCTGGGGGTGCTGGTGACCTGGGGGCTCGACCTGCTCCGCGAGCTGCGCCGGCCGCGGCCCGGCGGACCGCCCGACGACACCGGGCTGCGGGTCCTGACCCTCCTGCAGGCGCTGCTCGCGGTCGGCGCGGTCGGCGCGCTCGCCGGACTGCATCTGCTGGCCTGAGTCCACCGGTTGGGTGGCCGGCGGCACGCGTTGGTACCCTCGACGGCAGGAAGAGGTGGCCCGCGTCCTCGGCTGTCCGATCGGCGTTGCCGGTCCACCGTCCCATGCACCTCCGGCCGGTCCCGCGCGTCCGTGGCGCCGGCCCGGCTCTGTCGTCTGCTGCCGGGGCCGAGGGTGTGACCGCGTCACCAGGCCGGACGGGTCGTCCGGCACCGAGGAGGGGTCTGTGGCTCGACGAGGCCAGCGTCAGAACGGCGCTCGCCGTCCGGCGGCACGCCAGCGCGCTCGCGCGCTGGACAACGAGGGCATCATCCCGGTGCTCGCCCGCGCCGTGCGCGAGGTGGAGACCGCCGTGCAGCGGGGTCGCGTGGACGGGTCCACCCGGACCAAGTTCCAGGTCGTGGCGCTCCTGGTGCGCGAGGAGCGCCAGCGCCTCAAGGCCGACACCGAGCTCACCGAGTCCCAGCGGGGCGAGGAGCTCAAGCGCCTCGACGGGATCGCCACGATCCTGGCCAAGACCGCCGCCCGCGACACCTCGATGCTCGCCCTGCTCGCCGAGGACGCCACCATGTCCGACGCCGCGCGGGAGCTGAAGAACGAGATGCTGCGCGCCGCCGGCTCCGAGCCGGAGCCCGAGCCGGAGCCCGAGCCGGAGCCGGACCCGCTCGGGGTGCCGGCCACCCGCCGCGTCGTACCGGTCTCGGTGCGCCAGCGCCAGCTCTCCAACCCGTTCCTGGTCCCCGACTTCACCGTCGTCCCGCGGTACGACGGCCCGCGCCGGCTCGCGTCCTGGGAGCTGCTCGGACCGCTGTTCCGCTCCTTCGAGCAGGGGGGTGCGTCGTCCTCGATGACCCTGCCCGACCCGCAGCCGATGCGGCTGCCGCCCGGCCTGGAGCTGATGAAGCACCAGGGCGAGCTGGTCGCCTCCGCGGCCGACGGGCACCGGACGTACCTGCTCGCCGACGAGCCCGGCCTCGGCAAGACGGCCCAGGCGCTGCTCGCCGCGCGCGCCGCCGAGGCGTACCCGCTGCTGGTCGTCGTCCCCAACGTCGTCAAGACCAACTGGGCGCGCGAGGCGGCGCTGTGGACGCCCGAGCGGGCCGTCACGGTGATCCACGGGGACGGCCACGACATCGACGGCTTCGCCGACATCGTGGTGGTCAACTACGAGATCCTGGACCGCCACGTCGGCTGGATGAGCGACCACGGGTTCCGCGGGATGGTCGTCGACGAGGCCCACTTCATCAAGAACAAGGGCTCGCAGCGCTCCCAGCACGTGCTGCACCTGTCCGAGAAGATCCGCGCCCGTGCCGCCCGGCCGCTGCTGATGGCGCTCACCGGCACGCCGCTGATCAACGACATCGAGGACTTCCAGGCGATCTGGGAGTTCCTCGGCTGGATCGACGACAAGAAGCCGCGGCGCGAGCTGATGGACAAGCTCGAGGAGACCGGGCTGACCCCGGCCGACCCCGCGTTCTACCCCGCCGCCCGTGCTCGGGTGATCGAGATGGGCATCGTCCGGCGCCGCAAGGTCGACGTGGCCGCCGACATCCCGGCCCGCCGGGTCGCCGACCTGCCGGTCGAGCTCGAGGGCGAGATGGGCCGCTCGATCCGCGCGGCCGAGCGCGAGCTGGCCCGCCGCCTGGTGGAGCGCTACGACACCGCGCTCGCCACCCGTACCTCGGGCAAGGTCGTCGACGGCATCGACCACGAGCTGGTACGCCGGGTCGCCACCTGGGAGCGCGAGGACACCACCACGACCTCCACCGGCGAGAACGTCTTCGGCATGATGCGCCGCATCGGCCAGGCCAAGGCCGGGCTCGCCGCCGACTACACCGCCCAGCTGGCGCGCAACGTCGGCAAGGTCGTCTTCTTCGCCAAGCACGTCGACGTCATGGACGTCGCCGAGGAGACCTTCGAGCGCCGCGGCCTGAAGTACTCCTCGATCCGCGGCGACCAGACCCCGCGCACCCGGCAGAAGAACATCGACGTCTTCGTCAACGACCCCGAGGTCGCGGTCGTGGTCTGCTCGCTCACCGCGGCGGGCGTCGGCCTGAACCTCCAGGTCGCCTCCAACCTGGTGCTCGCCGAGCTCTCCTGGACCGACGCCGAGCAGACCCAGGCGATCGACCGGATCCACCGGATCGGCCAGGACACCCCGGTCACCGCCTGGCGGATCATCGCCTCGCAGACCGTCGACACCAAGATCGCCGAGCTCATCGACAGCAAGGCCGGCCTCGCCGCCCGCGCGCTCGACGGTTCCGACGAGGAGATCGGCTCCTCCGCCGACATCCAGCTGGAGGCCCTCGTCGCCATGCTCACCGAGGCCCTGGAGGAGCGCGAGGCAGCAGCCGCCTGACCCTCAAGCACGCCGACCCGGCGTGAGTTTGGTGCCGACCCGGCGCGAACTCGCGCCGGGTCGGCGATTTCGGGTCAGGAGGGGAGCAGGCCCGGGCCGAAGACGAACCGGTCGACCTCGATCCGGATCGCGACGCGGGTCGGGTTCTCCTGCGGCTGCCGGTAGCGGGCGGCGTACCGCTCGACGGCGCGGGCGACGCTCTCGGGGTCGTCGTGCAGGGTGGCGCGGCCCTCGATCGTCGACCAGCGGCCGCCGTCGACCTGGCACACCGCGACCAGCGGGTTGCCCTCCAGGTTGCGCACCTTGCGCGAGCCCGCGCGGGTGATCACCCAGGCGCAGCCGAGCTCGGGGTCGATCGCCGTGCCGACGGGTACGACGTGGGGCCGGCCGTCGGGCCGCAGCGTGGTGAGGCTGCACAGGTGCCGTTCGGTCCAGAAGTCCTGCAGGGGCTGCGGAAGGGAGTCCCACCCGGGGACGAAGCTGGTCACGCGGTGAGCGTAGGGCCTCGCTGCCGGGCGACGAGCAGGATCATCGCCACCGCACCGACCAGGGCCGCGACGGCGGTCACGACGGACTCGGGGGAGTCGCCGAGCCGACCGACCGCGATCCAGACGAGGCCCCAGGTGCTGGCGAGGGCGACGGCCCAGCGGCCGCCGTACCGCATGGCGAGCCAGGCGCCTCCCACGAGCACCAGCGCGACCGCGGCGACCGCCCCGATCTCGGCGACCGCCCGGCTCACGCTGACGTCCACGGCGAGGGCGGCGGCGGTGTTGGCGCAGGTGGCCACGGCGACCCAACCGAGGTAGAGCCCGAAGGTGCCGTCGACGACCAGCCGGTCGACGAGCCCCCGCGCGGGCAGGCGCGAGAGCCGGGCGATCAGCGCGACCAGGGTCGCGAGCAGCGCGAGGATCACCAGCACGCTGACCCAGATCCAGCCCGCCTGGGTGACCAGGAGCCAGGTCGCGTTGAGCACCATCGACGCCGCGGCCAGCCACCCCGTCGCGCGGGCGCGCTCGTCGGTGCCGTTGCCCGGCAGCCACTGCCACACCGTGTACGCCGCCAGCCCGGCGTAGATCACCGACCAGATCGAGAACGCCGTCCCGGCGGGAGCGAGCAGCGTGGCGTCGGCCGACAGCGCGCCGCCCGACGACTCCGCCACCCGGGTACCGATCACCCCCGTCCCGACGAGCGTGCCGACGATGCAGAAGATCTCGGCGAGGGTCACGGTCAGGCGGCGGGCGAGGTCCATGCGTCCTCGGTACCCAGCCGGGTCACCGGGCTCAGATCCAGCGCGAGAACCAGACCCGGTTCAGCCACTCGGCATGGGTGAGCAGGCCGTTGGTGAAGATCGGCCAGAACCACGCGAAGTTCAGCAGGGTCAGGACGACGAACGAGCCCGACACGATCACGCCGAAGGTACGGCGGGCGGTGGGTTCTCGGTCCGGCCCGATCAGCCGTCCCATCGTCAGGGTCAGCGCCAGGACGACGAACGGCAGCGTCACGACCATGTAGAACAGGAAGATCGGGCGGTCGTCGTACAGCAGCCAGGGCAGCCAGGTGGACGCCGTACCGACGACGGCGACGCCGAAGCGCCAGTCCCGCTGCCCGACCCAGGCGACGACGGCGAAGAGCAGCGCGAGGATGCCGCCCCACCAGATGGTGGGGGTGCCGATCAGCAGCACCTGGCGCAGGCAGTCGCTGTCGGCGGGGGCGTCGCAGCCACGGGTGCCGGGTTCGATGCCGGTGTCGGCGGCGACGCCGACGGGCCGGTTCAGCAGCAGCCAGCCCGACGGCTTCGAGGCGTAGGTGTGGGTGCTGCAGTTCAGGAAGTGGGTGTGGAACGTGTACACGTCACGGTGGTAGCTCCACAGCGACCGCAGCGACTGCTCGACCTCCGCGAGCCCGCGCGCGTCCGGCTCGGCCGCCGAGGGCCACTGCCTGCCGTCGTCCTTCTCGTCGACGACGAAGTTCTCGCCGTCGCAGTGACCGCTGACGAACGTCGTGTACTGGGTGTTGGAGAGGTGCTCCTCGTACTCGTCCGCGTGCACCAGCCAGCCGGTCCAGGTGGCGACGTACACGATCAGGCCCACGACCACGAGGTAGCCGAACGCCGGCAGCCCGTCGACCACCGCCGAGCGGAGCACCGCCCGGCGCACGCCGAAGGTACGGCGGGCTCCGGCGCTCCACAGCCAGACCAGGATGCCGAACGCCGCGAGCGGGTAGAGCGCCGTCCACTTGGTGCCGATGGCCAGGCCGAAGCAGAGGCCGCCGACCAGCAGCCAGGGCCGCCAGAGCAGCGCGCGGACCGGCCCCCAGCCCTCGGTCACCGGCTCGTCGACCTCGCGCGCCAGGCGCGCGCGGAACCAGTCGCGGTCGTTGACCAGGCAGGCGATGGCGCACAGCGTGAAGAAGGCCAGGAAGATGTCGAGCAGGGCCAGCCGGGACAGCACGAAGTGCAGGCCGTCGAGGCTGAGCAGCAGTCCGGCGGTGCAGCCCAGCAGGGTGGACCCGGTCATGCGTCGTACCAGCCGGCACATGACCAGCACCATCAGCGCGCCCGCCACGGCCGCGGAGACCCGCCAGCCGAACGGGTCCATGCCGAACGCCTTCTCGCCGAGCGCGATCAGCCACTTCCCGGCCTCGGGGTGCACGACCATCGACGGGTCGCCGGTCCACTGGCCCGAGGTGTTCCCCGCGAGGATCTGCTCGTTGGCGTCGTCGGCGTACGACTGGACGTAGCCGTGGTGCAGCAGCGACCACGCGTCCTTGGCGTAGTAGGTCTCGTCGAACTCGAACTCCCGCGGCGAGCCCAGCTTCCACAGCCGCAGGAACAGCGCCAGCAGCGCCACCCCGATGCTCGCCGACCAGCCGATCAGCGGGTCCTCGCTGCCGACCCGCGCCCGCGCCCGCTGCCACGCCGTCGGTACGACGAGCCCCGTGACGTCGCGCTCGCGCGCAGGGGTCGGGGCGGACGTCGGCACGCGCGAACTCTACGTCCCACCCGCCGACCCGGCGCCAGTTCACCGCCGACCCGGCGCGAACTCGCGCCGGGTCGGCGGGGGTGGGTGCCGGGCCTGACATGATCGGCCGCATGACCGGCGTCCTGGTGCTCGCGGCAACGCCGATCGGACGGGTGGGCGACGCGCCGCCCCGGCTGGCCGAGGAGCTCGCGACGGCGGACGTCGTCGCGGCCGAGGACACCCGGCGGCTCAAGCGGCTGACGACCGACCTGGACGTGAGTGTGACCGGGCGGGTCGTGTCGTACTTCGAGGGCAACGAGACGGCCCGCACCCCCGTGCTGCTGGAGGCGCTGCTGGCCGGCGAGCGGGTGCTGCTGGTGACCGACGCGGGGATGCCGAGCGTGTCCGACCCGGGGTACCGGCTCGTCGCGGCCGCGGTCGAGCACGACGTACCCGTCACCGCCGTCCCCGGCCCCAGTGCCGTGCTGACCGCGCTGGCGGTCAGCGGGCTGCCGGTCGACCGGTTCTGCTTCGAGGGCTTCCTGCCGCGCAAGGCGGGGGAGCGGTCGCGGCGGCTGCAGTCGCTGGCGCGCGAGGAGCGGACGATGGTCTTCTTCGAGGCGCCGCACCGCACCGAGGCCGCGCTGGAGGCGATGGCGTCGGCGTTCGGTGACGACCGACCCGCGGCGGTCTGCCGCGAGCTGACCAAGACCCACGAGGAGGTACGGCGCGGGCCGCTGACCGAGCTCGTGTCGTGGGCCGCCGACGGGGTACGGGGCGAGGTGACCATCGTCGTCGCCGGCGCGGTCCCCGGCGCCGAGATCGCCACCGACCCGGCGGGCCTGCGGGCCGCGGTGGCGGAGCGCGAGGAGGACGGGATGACCCGCAAGGAGGCGATCGCCGAGGTGGCCCGGCTGGCCGGGGTGCCGAAGCGCGAGGTCTACGACCTGGTGCACAGGTCGTGAGGATCGACGCGTTCGAGCGCGACGGGCTGACCTTCGATGTCACCGACGCGGGTCCCGAGGACGGCGCCCCGGTGGTGCTGCTGCACGGCTTCCCCGAGCGCGCGACCTGCTGGCGCGAGGTGGCGCCGCTGCTGCACGCGCGGGGGATGCGCACCTACGCGCCCGACCAGCGCGGCTACTCGCCGGGTGCGCGGCCCGGCGGCAGGTCGTCGTACACCGTGCCCGAGCTGGTCGCCGACGTCGTCGCCCTGATCGAGCGGATCGGCCGGCCGGTGCACCTCGTCGGCCACGACTGGGGCGCCAACGTCGGCTGGTCGGTCGCCGCCCGGCACCCCGAGCTCGTCACGAGCTGGACGGCGGTCTCGGTCCCGCACCCGGCGGCGTTCGTGCGGGCGATCAAGACCACGCGGCAGGGCCTGCGCAGCTGGTACATGGGCCTGTTCCAGCTCCCGTTCGTCGTCGAGGGCCTCGCCCGTCTGCCCGGCGGCCCGATCGACCAGGGCCTGCGCCGCAGCGGCATGACCCGCGACGAGGTGGCCCGCTTCCGCTCCGAGATCGTGGAGTACGGCGCGCTCCCGGGCGCCCTCGCCTGGTACCGCGCCCTCCCGCTCTCCCGCGGTCGCGGCATGGGCGGTCGCGTCCGGGTCCCCACCACCCTGGTGTGGAGCACCGAGGACACCGCGATCGCGCGCCCCGGCGTCGACGGCTGCGCCGACCACGTCGAGGCGCCGTACGACCTGGTCGTGCTGGACGGCGTCAGCCACTGGATCCCCACCCACGCTCCCCAGGCGCTCGCCGACGCGATCCTGGCGCGGGCGGCGGGGTCGGTGGCGGGCTGAGCCGGAGCCGCTGCGGATTCATCACGGTATGCAGACGAGCCGGCACCTCCCACGGCGGGTACGCCATGGGAGGTGACAACTCGTCTGCATACCGTGATGAACCTGCAGCCCCGGTGACCACCCCTGGCAGGATCACCCGGTGACCACCGAGCGCCCGCCCGTCCCCGAGCCGCTGCCGCTGCCGGTGGTGGACAACCACTGCCACCTCGACATCGCCCGGCACGGCGACGACGGGCCACTGGCCGTCGACGAGGCGATCGCGCTCGCGGCGTCGGTGGGGGTGGCCCGGATCGTGCAGATCGGCTGCGACCTGCCGGGGGCGCGCTGGGCGGTCCAGGCCGCGGCGTCGTACGGCGCGCTGGTGGCCGGGGTCGCGCTGCACCCGAACGAGGCTCCCCGGCTGGTCGAGCAGGGGGTCGGCCTCGACGAGGCGATGGCCGAGATCGAGGCGCTCGCCGGCGCGCACGACAAGGTGCGCGCGGTGGGGGAGACCGGGCTCGACCACTTCCGCACCGGCGAGGAGGGCCGAGCGGTGCAGGTGGAGTCGTTCCGGCGCCACATCGACCTCGCCAAGCGGCTCGACAAGACCCTGGTCATCCACGACCGCGACTCGCACGCCGAGGTGCTCCAGGTCCTCGACGAGGAGGGGGCGCCCGAGCGCTGGGTGATGCACTGCTTCTCCGGGGACGCGGAGTTCGCGCGGGCGTGCCTCGACCGGGGCGCCCACCTCAGCTTCGCGGGCACCGTCACGTTCAAGAACGCCCAGCCGCTGCGCGACGCGCTGGCGATCACGCCCCTCGACCGGGTCCTGGTGGAGACCGACGCGCCGTACCTCACGCCCACGCCGCACCGCGGCCGAACCAACGCGTCGTACCTCGTCCCGCTCACCGTGCGGGCGATGGCGGAGGTCCGCGGCGACGACCTGGAGACCCTCTGCGCGGCCCTCGACAGCACCACGGAACGGGCCTTCGGCGGGCCGTGGTGACACCGGTGTGACTACGTGTCGGTGCCCACAGGGTGGTCCGAGGGTTTGATTTCCGGTGGCCGCCTTTGTTCTTCTGGACGGACAGAAGGCCGGGATCGGGACTGATCCGGTCGGCGCGACGGGGCCACGACGGCCCGAGCAGCACCCCTCCCGCGAGCCATCCTCACCCTCAGGGTGAGGCCGTGTGCGCGGAGCGCCGGCCCCCGAGGACCGGGACGCACGACATTGGAGAAGTGTGGCTTCCACACCCAGCAGCCCCAGCACGAACCGCGTGCGTGACGCGCTCACGCGACTCACCCGCAGCAGGATCGCCCTGGTGGCCCTGTCGTCCGTCGTGGTCCTCGCCGTCGCCGGCAGCGCGCTCGGCTACCGCGCGCTCAGCACCACGGTCACGGTCTCGGTCGACGGCCAGGACCGCGAGGTCAGCGCCATGGCCGACACCGTCGGGGACGTGCTGGAGTCGGAGGGCATCGAGGTCGGCGAGCACGACCTGGTCGCCCCCGACCTCGACGAGTCGGTCGCCGACGGCAGCCGCATCAACGTCAAGTACGGCCGGCCGCTGACGCTGAACGTCGACGGCGAGGAGCAGACCCACTGGGTCACCTCCACCGAGGTCTCCGACGCCTTCGGCGAGCTCGGCCAGTCGTACGGCGGCGCCCGCCTGTCCAGCAGCCGGAGCGCCACCATCGGCCGCGAGGGCCTCGCGGTCGACGTGGTCACCCCCAAGACCGTCCAGGTCAAGATCGCCGACCGCAAGGTCCGCGAGCGCACCGTCCTGGCGCTGACCGTCGGCGAGGCGCTCCAGCAGCTCGGCGTCGAGGTCGAGGAGCACGACCGCGTGAAGCCCGCCGTCGACCGTCCGCTCGAGGACGGCGACCGGGTGGTCTTCACCGACATCCGGGTGGCGAACCGCAAGGTCGCCGGCGAGTCCCTGTCCTACGACACCGTCAAGCGTGACGACGACGAGGCGTTCGAGGGCGAGGAGACGGTGGTCCGCGAGGGCCGCGCCGGTGCTCGCGACGTCGTCTACCGGCTGGTCTTCCGCAACGGCGAGCTCACCGAGCGCTCCGTGGTCCGCCAGCGGGTGCTCCGCAAGCCCGTCGACAAGGTCGTCGAGGTCGGCACCAAGGAGAAGCCCGAGCCGGCCGCGCCCGACTTCTCCGGCGGCAACACCGTCTGGGACCGGCTCGCCCAGTGCGAGTCCGGCGGCAACTGGGCGATCAACACCGGCAACGGCTACTACGGCGGCCTGCAGTTCAACCTCGGCACCTGGCAGTCGTACGGCGGCACCGGCCTGCCCAGCAATGCCAGCCGCGAGACCCAGATCGCCGTCGCGACCAAGCTCCGCGACGCCTCCGGCGGCTACGGCCCGTGGCCGGGCTGCGCCTCCAAGCTCGGCCTGCCGCGCTAGGGGAGACACCCTGCCGACTAGCCTTCACCGCATGTCCACCTCCGCCGGTCCCCGTCTGCTGGGGCCGGCGGAGGTGCGTTCGCTCGCCGCCGAGCTCGACCTGCGCCCCACCAAGCAGCGCGGCCAGAACTTCGTCATCGACGCCAACACCGTCCGCCGCATCGTGCGCGAGTCGGGCATCGGCCCCGAGGACGTCGTCGTCGAGGTCGGCCCCGGCCTGGGCTCGCTGACGCTGGCGCTGCTGGAGGTCGCCCACCGGGTGGTCGCGCTCGAGATCGACGACGTGCTCGCGGCGCGCCTGCCGGCCACCATCGCCGAGTTCGCCCCCGACCAGGCCGACCGCTTCGAGGTGGTGCTCGCCGACGCGATGCGGGTGAGCGAGGTCCCGGGGCCGGCGCCGACGGCCCTGGTGGCCAACCTCCCGTACAACGTGTCGGTCCCCGTCCTGCTGCACCTGCTCGCGCTGCTGCCGTCGCTGGAGCGGGGCCTGGTGATGGTGCAGGCGGAGGTCGCCGACCGGCTCGCCGCCGCCCCCGGCTCCAAGGTGTACGGCGTCCCGTCGGTCAAGGCCGCCTGGTACGCCGACGTACGGCGCGCCGGCGCGATCGGCCGCAACGTCTTCTGGCCCGCGCCGAACGTCGACTCCGGCCTGGTCGCCTGGACCCGGCGCGAGCCCCCGGAGACGACCGCCACCCGGGAGGAGGTGTTCGCGGTCGTCGACGCCGCGTTCGCCCACCGGCGCAAGGCGCTGCGCGGGGTGCTGCGCGCCCTGGCGCCGAGCGAGGTCGTCGACGCGGCCCTGACCGCCGCGGACGTCGACCCGCTGACCCGGGGCGAGGCGCTGCGCGTCGAGGACTTCGCCCGCATCGCCGAGGGGCTGCAGGGAAGGACCGCGGGGTGAGCGAGCGCACCGTCCGGGCGCCCGCGAAGATCAACCTCCACCTCGGCGTCGGCGCCCCGCGCGAGGACGGGTACCACCCGTTGCTGACCGTCTACCAGGCCGTCGGCCTGCACGACGATCTCACCGTCCGCGAGGCCGAGACCTGGTCGGTCGAGGTCGAGGTGCCGGACTGGATGGGCGGCATCGCGCTGCCCACCGTCGAGGACAACATCGTCACCCGCGCGGCACGGCTGCTGGCGCGCCACCACGGCATCGAGCCGACGGGCTCGGTGCACGTCGCGAAGTCGATCCCGGTCGCGGGCGGGATGGCGGGGGGCTCCGCCGACGCCGCCGCCGCGCTGGTCGCGCTGGACCGGCTGTGGGGGGTCGACACCTCCGACGAGGACCTGCTGCGGATCGCGGCCGACCTCGGCAGCGACGTCCCGTTCGCGCTGGTCGGCGGCTCGGCCCTCGGCACCGGCCGCGGCGAGCTGGTCGAGGCGCTGACCGACACCGGCACCTGGTGGTGGGTCGCCGTACCGTCCCGGGACGGGCTGTCCACCCCGGCCGTCTACCGGCACTTCGACGAGCTGCACCCCGACGCGCCGTGCGATCCGCCGCCGGCCGACGACCTCGTCGCCGCGCTCGCGGCCGGCGACCCGCACGCGCTCGCCGCCGCCCTGCACAACGACCTGCAGGCGCCCGCGATCGACCTGCGCCCCGAGCTCGGCGACCTGCTCGACCGGGGCGAGGCCGAGGGCGCGCTCCGGGGCCTGATCTCCGGCTCCGGCCCGACCTGCGTCTTCCTGTGCGAGTCGGCCGAGGCCGCCCGCGCGGTGGCCGGCGCCCTGTCCGACGACGAATCGCATCCCGTCGTACTGGTCGCCAACGGCGCCGTCGCGGGAGCCCACCTGGTGACCTATGGCTAATCTCCTGAACCTCGAGCGCGTGTCCAAGTCGTACGGCGTCCGGCCGCTGCTGAGCGACGTCTCGCTCGGCATCGCGGCGGGCGAGCGGATCGGCATCGTCGGACGCAACGGCGACGGCAAGACGACCCTGCTGGAGGTGATGACCGGCCTCGAGGAGGCCGACTCCGGCCGGGTGTCGCGCAGCCGCGGGCTGATCATCGGCTACCTGCACCAGGGCGACGAGCTCGTCGACACCCACACCGTCCGCGAGGCGGTGCTGGGCGGGCGGGCCGACCACGAGTGGGCGGCCGACGCGCGCACCCGTGAGGTCGTCGAGGTGCTGCTCGCCGGCATCTCGCTCGACCGGTCCGTGCTCGGTCTCTCCGGCGGGGAGCGGCGGCGCTGCTCGCTGGCGGCCCTGCTGCTCGGGGACCACGACCTGCTGGTGCTCGACGAGCCGACCAACCACCTCGACGTGGAGGCCGTCGCCTGGCTGGCCCAGCACATCGCCGGCCGGTCCTCGGCCCTGGTCGTGGTGACCCACGACCGCTGGTTCCTCGACGCGGTGTGCCAGTGGACCTGGGAGGTCCACGACGGCGCGGTCGACGTCTACGAGGGCGGGTACGCCGCCTTCGTGCTGGCCAAGGCGGAGCGGCAGCGCCAGGCCGCCGCCTCGGAGGTACGCCGCCAGAACCTGGTCCGCAAGGAGCTCGCCTGGCTGCGCCGCGGCGCCCCCGCGCGGACCTCGAAGCCCAAGTTCCGCATCGACGCCGCCAACGCGCTGATCGAGGACGTCCCGCCGCCGCGCGACCGGCTGGAGCTGCAGCGCTTCGCCACCCAGCGCCTCGGCAAGGACGTCCTGGACGTGGAGGACGTCGACCTCGTCCGCGGCGACCGGGTGCTGCTGCGTCATGCGACCTGGCGGCTCGGCCCGGGCGACCGGGTCGGCATCGTCGGCGTCAACGGAGCCGGCAAGTCCTCGGTGCTCGGCCTGCTCTCCGGCACCATCGCGCCCGCGGCCGGCCGGGTCCGCACCGGACGCACCGTCGCGCTCCGCGCGCTCACCCAGCAGCTCGACGACCTCGACCCGGAGGCGCGCGTGCTGCCCACCGTCGAGTCGGTACGACGGGTCACCAAGGTCGCCGACGGCGAGATCACCGCGACGTCGATGCTGGAGCGCTTCGGCTTCACCGGCGACCGGCTGACCGCTCGGATCGGCGACCTTTCCGGTGGCGAACGGCGCCGCTTCCAGCTGCTCCTGCTCCTCCTGGACGAGCCGAACGTGCTGCTCCTCGACGAGCCCACCAACGACCTCGACATCGAGACCCTCACCGTCCTGGAGGACTTCCTCGACGGCTGGCCCGGCACCCTGGTCGTGGTTTCGCACGACCGCTACTTCCTCGAGCGGGTCACCGACTCGACCTGGGCACTGCTCGGCGACGGCCAGATCTCGATGCTGCCCCGCGGGGTGGACGAGTACCTCGAGCGCCGTACGGCCGCAATTGCGGCCGAAGGACAGGTTCCCGGCGCCACAGCCCGTCCTACGGCCGCAATTGCGGCCGTCGGACAGCCCGCAGCCCAGGTCCCGGCCCAGGCCCCCGACCAGGTCCCGGACCAGGCCAAGGCCCGGGCCGGCAGCGCGGAGGAGCGGGCGGCGCGCAAGACGCTGGCCCGCATCGACAAGCGGCTGGCCCGGATCGCGGAGCTGCAGGCGAGCCTGAACGAGCAGGTGCTCGAGCACGCGCAGGACTACGAGCGGCTCGCCGACCTCAGCCGGGAGCTGGACGCGCTGTCCGCCGAGAAGGACGAGCTCGAGCTCGAGTGGCTCGAGGCGGCCGAGCTCGTCGAGTAGGGGAGCGGCTCAGTCGAGGAGCTCGACCGAGCCCACGGCGTACAGCCGCAGCGCCAGGTCGACGGCGGCCGGCGTGGGCTGGGCCATCGGCACCAGCAGACGCAGGCCCTCGCCGGCGTGCACCGCTCCCACCCGGCCGTGCAGCCAGGCGTCCCAGGCGCCGCGTCGGTACGCCGGCGCCTGGTCGTCCGCGGAGTGCACGGCCGCGGCCGGTGGCAGGAGCGAGGGAGCCATGCCCCGACCATCGGCGGAGGGGGCGTCCTCCTGAGGATCAGGACCAGTCGGGAGTCGGGCCGTGGACGCCCAGGCGCCACACGCCGTCCTGCATCCGCTCGGCCCAGCGCGGGTCGGTGCTCGCCTCGCGGCTCAGGAGGTCGACGAAGGCGACGTAGAGCGGGTAGCCGCCGAGATCGCGCATCGTCTGCTCCTGGAGGGGGTGACTGGGCTGTCACGGTACCCGCGCCTGATCGCGCCATGCCCCCGGGGGTCATGGCGCGACCGGGACCGTGCGTCAGACGCCCGAGGTGACCTCCAGTCCGTGCCCCGAGAGGGTGATCAGGTCGGGCATGGTGAACGTCCCCGCGACCTTGGCCGGCAGGAAGGGCCGCCAGGTCGGCGCCTTGCGGAGGTACGACGAGGGGTCGCGCGAGAGCAGCCCGAGGAAGACCTCCGCGACGATGCGCCCGCCGACCGGGCCGAGGTGCCGGCCGGCCGCCTTCACCCGCGCCTCGCGCAGGACGTAGTACCAGAGCGGCGCGGGTCCACCGCCGGGCAGCTTGAGCTCGGTGTCGCTCAGCGGGGTCTCGCCCATGGCTGCCGCCACGTCCTGTCCGGACGGCAGCGCGAGCCGGGCGCCGCGGGTCAGGTTGCGATCGACCAGGGAGGGACGGTCGCCGCCGATCTCGGGCGGCATCGCGGCGAGCGGACGGGCGAGCTTGGTGTCGATCAGCCGGGTGTGCTGGAGCGCGCCGTCGCCGGCCCCGTCGACCTCGAAGAAGCGCTTCCACTCGATCGTCCAGGCCGGCGGCAGGATCCGGAACCCGCCGAAGTGGCCGAGCGGGTTCTGCGAGACCGGGTCCGGGGTGAAGAGCGGGTTGCGGACCAGCGTGTTGAGCGCGTAGCCGCCCCGGATCTGCGAGTGCCCGAAGCGGTACGCCGCCACGGAGAACTCCACCGGCATGTACGGCGCTGCCGAGCGCGGGGCGTAGTGCTCCAGCGTGACCACGGGGCGCGGTCCGGTCTCGTCGAGGACCGAGTCGAGCATCGTCTGGCCCACGGTGCGGCGCAGGAAGTCGTGGACGACCACCCACTGGTAGTGCCAGCGCACGATCCGCTGGGCCGTCTCGAAGGTGCTCTCGCTGCCGGTGCGCATCGTCGGGTCGGCCCGCACGAGCTCGACGACACGGTTGTGGAACTTCAGCATCGTGAGCTGCAGCTGGCTGACGAAGGTGTTCTCGTCGTTGCGCGGGTCGCCGATCAGGGCGGTGTCCTGGCCGTTGCGCGGCAGGTCCTCCTCGTTGTCGTGCTCGCCGACCAGCAGCATGTCCTCCCGGCCGACGCGCTTGTCGTAGAGGAAGGGGTCGTCGTTCGGGCCGCGGCCGTACACGCAGTCGAGGTCGAAGCGCGGCGAGCGGAAGTTCGTGAGCGCGTCGGGGTCGTTCTGCCGGGTCAGGCTGGAGACCGGGTCGAAGGTCAGGTCGTGGTCGATGAACTGGCCGAGGTAGGTGTAGCCGGCAGGGATGTCCGGGTTGTCCGAGGCGGAGCCGGCGTCGGCGTCGCCCTCGATCATCAGGTCGGCGACCGCCTTGATCCGCGTGGCGTCGGGCACGTACGGCGGCAGCCGGAACATCCGGCCGAACCTGCCCTCGAAGAGCTGGGAGACCGGCAGGTAGGCCAGCCCGCGCTGCTCGTAGCCGTGGCCGCGGGCCGGCCGGTGCGGGGTGCCGAAGCCGCGCGAGGACGCGGCCTGGTTGACCAGCTCCTCGGTCGGTCGGCCGTCGAGATGGTCGGTCGTGGCGGGAGGTGCGCTTTCGGTGGTGGACATGGGGGGTGTCTCCGGGGGCTTCGGTGCGGTAGTTCGGTGGCGACCCGTCCGGCGTGGTGCAGGCTCGGAGGGACATCGCGCCGCGGGCGCGTCGTCGGTCTCCCCATGAGGACGCGGGGCCGCGCATCGACCCCGGACATCGAGACCTCGCCATGCTTCTCCCGGCGCGACTCCCGGCGCAATAGCCCGGATAGGGGATAGCGCTCAGGATCCGTCGAAGGGGATGAGCAGCGTCCGCAGCAGCCCGCCGAGCTGCTCGCGCTCGGGCGCCGAGAGTCCGGCGAGGAAGGTGCGCTCCGCGCCGAGGAGCGCCTCGAAGGCACCGTCGACGGCGGTCTTGCCCTCGGCCGTGAGCCGGACGATGACCCCGCGGCGGTCGTCGGGGTCGGGGGAGCGCTCGACGAGCCCACGGGCGGCGAGCCGGTCGACCCGGTTGGTCATGGTCCCGCTGGTCACCAGCGTCTCGCGCAGCAGCCGTCCCGGCGAGAGCTCGTACGGCGCGCCCGCACGGCGCAGCGCGGCGAGCACGTCGAACTCCCACGACTCGATGCCGTGCGCGGTGA
This sequence comes from Nocardioides sp., assembly GCF_035503875.1. GTDB lineage: Bacteria > Actinomycetota > Actinomycetes > Propionibacteriales > Nocardioidaceae > Nocardioides. Next base: position 40,972 of record NZ_DATJTA010000016.1, on the reverse strand, counting down.
ACGCCGCGCGGCGGGCCAGGTCGAGGTGGCGGGCGAGCCGGGAGATCCGGCTGAAGACGGCGACGGGCGCCAGGTCGAGGTCGGCGCGCTCGCGCGCCCACGCCTCGACCAGCTCGTCGACCTCGTCCCGCTCGGGGTCCTGCATGGCGTCACTCTAGCGCCTGGTCGAGATTCTTGACATCGAGAGAGTTCGGGCGCACGCTGAACTATCTTGATATCAAGAGACTCGGAGGACGTCATGACCCACCGCTGGGACCCCGAGCGCTACCTCGCCTACGCCGACGAGCGCGGTCGCCCCTTCCTCGAGCTGCTGGCCCGCGTGCCCGTGCCCGACCCCGCCCGGGTGGTCGACCTCGGCTGCGGGCCGGGCAACCTCACGGCCCTGCTCGCCCAGCGCTGGCCGGGTGCGACCGTGAGCGGGGTCGACGCCAGCGCGGAGATGATCGCCGCCGCCCGCCGCGACGTGCCGGGCATCGACTTCGCCGTCGGCGACCTGCGGGACTGGCGCGCCGAGCCGGGCGGCGTCGACGTCCTGGTCTCGAACGCGACCCTGCAGTGGCTCCCCGACCACCTGGAGGTGCTGACCCGCCTCGTCGGCGAGGTGCGCCCCGGCGGCTGGCTCGCGGTGCAGGTCCCCGGCAACTTCGGCGAGCCGAGCCACACGCTGCGCACCGAGCTCGCGCACGAGGCGCCGTACGCCGAGCACCTCCGCGACGTCACGGTGCCGGCCAGCCACGACCCGGCCGTCTATCTGGAGGTGCTGGCCGGCCTCGGCTGCGAGGTCGACGCGTGGGAGACGACGTACCTGCACCGGCTGAGCGGCCCCGACCCGGTCTTCACCTGGGTCTCCGCGACCGGCGCGCGCCCGACCCTGCAGGCGCTGCCCGACGACCTGCGGCCCGGCTTCGAGGCGGAGTTCCGGCGGCGGCTCGCGGCGGCGTACCCGGAGCGGCCCTGGGGCGTCGTGCTGCCGTTCCGCCGGGTCTTCGTGGTGGCCTGGGTCCCGTGACGAAGCAGCCGGTCCTGGGCGACCCCCCGAGGGAAGCGGGGGGAGCTCCACCCGAGGGGCCGTCCACGACCGGCGAGCGTCAGGCTAGCACCAGGTCAGGTCAGCCGGTGGCCATCTCCAGCGAGCCCAGATCGCGGATCGCGGCGCACGATCGGGTGACCATCGCGGCGAACATCCGGTCCCCGCGATCGGTCCGGGTTCCGTAGGCGCAACCGAACACCGAGACCAGCGGTCCCTGGAGCATCGCGAAGCGGTAGTCGTCCCACGCCTGCTCGGCGGAGTACGCCGCGACGCCGTGCCCCGCCAGCGCTGAGTGGTACGCCGCCACCAGGTCCCGCTCGTGGGCGCGCCGGTCCGCGACCGGGAGTCCGGTGCCGAGCAGGTAGGCGAGGTCGCGGGCCGGCAGTCCCAGCGACAGGGTCTGCCAGTCGACGGCGACCGAGCCCGGTCCGCCGCCGGGTGGGAAGAGCAGGTTGTCGAGCCGGTAGTCGCCGTGCACCAGCCCGAACCGCTCGCTCCGGGCCAGCGCCCAGCCCTCGGTCACGGCGACGCACGCGCGCAGTGTGTCGTGGTCCTCGGCGGCCAGGAGCCCGCCCAGGCCGTCGAGGAAGATGTCGGTCGCCGGGCCGTAGAGCTCGCCCAGCACCCGCGCGCCCTCGGCGTCGGTCAGGGTCACGCCGTCGAGGTCGAGCAGGGACGGGTCGCACCAGCGTGGGCCGTGCAGTCCGGCCAGGTTGACCGCCGCGTCGCGGGCCTGGTCCGCGGTGCAGCCGACGAGCTGGTCGCCCTGCACCGCGGGAGCGAGGTCCTCCAGGAGCAGCACGAAGTCGCCGGAGTCCGTCGGCATCGTCGCGTGGTGGCACGCCGGGACCCGGATCGCGACGGTCGGCGCCACCTCGGCGTAGAAGATCGCCTCGGTGCGGTAGACCCCGGCGAGCAGCTCGCGGGCGGCCGGGTCGACGGCCGGGAGCTTGGCCAGCACGGTCCCGGGCACGCCCTCCCCGTCGAGGTGGAGGCGGTGGCAGGTGCCGATCTGGCCGGTGCCGACCGGCTCGGCCCGGACGGCGTCCACCCGGCCACCGAGCACCTCGCTCAGCCACGCCGGGGTCAGCTCCTCCACGAGCGCCGGGCTGCTCATCGCCGCCACCCCGGGTTGGCCGGCAGCGCCGGGAGATCCGGCCGGAGCCCGCCGTACGCCGCCAGCACGGGGGCGAGCTCGGTGGGGGTGGCGCCGTGCAGGATGACGCTGTCGGCGCCGGCGGCCAGCTGGTCGAGGGCGCGCCGGGCGCACTGCTCCGGGGTGCCGGTGGCGGAGGCGGCGAGCCACTCGGCGGGCAGCACCTCGTCGCGCAGGTAGCTCAGCTCCGCCGTGGTGCCGACCGCGTCGAGCGCGCCGGGGTAGCCCTGCAGCAGTGGGTCGGCGCGGAAGCGCTCCAAGGCCGCGAGGTCCCACCCGTTGGCGCGCACGAGGACCTCGCCGTACCCCTGGAGGTACGTCGCGAGCCGGCCCACCAGCTTGCGCAGCCGCAGCTCCTCGTCGATCGAGTCCTCGACCGTGGCCAGCACCGACCAGACCCGCACCGAGGCCGGGTCGCGCCCGGCCTCCTCGGCGGCGCGACGGATCGTCGCCACCGAGCGGGCCAGGGTCTCGTCGGAGAGGAAGGTGTGCAGCACGACGCCGTCGGCCACCCGGCCGGCCAGCTCGAGGCTCTTCGGGCCGATGGCCATCATCAGGACGGGGATGTCCTCGTCGAACGACGGGTCCTGGGAGAGGTAGGGGTACTCGCCGGCCGGGCCGGAGTGCCCGAACGCCTCGCCGTGCCACAGGCGCCGGTAGATCCCCACCGCGTCGGCCAGCTGGGCGCCGGTGACGCGGGGGAGTCCCATCACGTCGAAGAGCAGGTCGAAGCCGCGACCCAGGCCGAAGGCGTACCGGCCGCCGCTCATCCGGTGCAGCGTGGCGGCCATCGTGGCGGTGACCAGCGGGTGCCGGGTGTTGTGGTTGGTCGCGGCCGTGCCGATCCCGATCCGGCTCGACGACGCCACCGCGGCACCGGCGAGGACGCCGGCGTCCTTGACGTTGAAGCGCTCGGACAGGAAGACCGCGCCCAGCCCGAGCTCCTCGGCGAGCCTGACCTCCTCCAGCAGGTCGGCGGGCGAGGCGGTGTGGCCCGCGAGGCCGTAGCAGCCGAGCTCGGGGTACGCCGGTCCCGCGGTGTCTTCGCTCACGCGCCGGGACGCTAGCAACCGAAGTTGACACGTGTCAGCAAACGGCGACCGCAGCCCCGGTGGCCGGGACGGTCCGGGTCGTCGCCTAGGGGGTGCGGGTGTCGGTCTCCCCGACCATCGCCACCTCGAGCGGCTTCTTCTCGCCGACGAACTTGCGCTGCGCCCACGTCGCGGCTCCGGTCAGGCACAGGTTGATGACGACGTACATCGCGCCGATCACGAAGATGACCGGCACGTGGTTCTGGAACTCCAGGTAGATGGGCTTGCCGATCGCGGTCAGGCCGGGGGCGGTGATCGCGTAGCCGAGGCTGGTGTCCTTCAGCGCCACCACGCACTGGCTGATGATCGCCGGGATCATGATCTTGACCGCCTGCGGCAGCAGGATCGTCCGCATCACCTGGGTCTTGCGCATGCCGAGGGCGTACGCCGCCTCCGCCTGCCCCTTCGGGACCGCGAGCACCCCGGCGCGGAACACCTCGGCCAGCACGGCGCCGTTGTAGAGGCTGAGTGCCCACACCACGCACCAGAAAGCCCCGCTATCACCCCGGGTGATGCCGTAGGCGGAGAAGAAGATGATCATTAGCATCAGCACCGGCAGGGCGCGGAAGAACTCCACGATCGCCCAGCAGGGCACCCGGACGACGCGGTGCTCGGAGAGCTTGCCGATCCCGAGCACCACGCCCAGGACCAGCGCCCCGATGATCGCGCCGACGGCCATCTTCAGCGTGTTGAGCAGGCCGTCGACGAGGATCGTCTCGAGGTAGCCGGGGGTCGTGAAGACCTCCCACTTGTCGGCCTCCAGCTGACCGTCGGCGTACAGCTTGTAGACCATGAAGGCGACCGCGGCGACGATGACCAGCACGGTGACCACGGTGTAGATCCGGTGCCGCGCGATCGTGCGCGGCCCGGGGGCGTCGAACAGCACGCTGCCGGACATCAGGCCACCCTCCATCGGCGCTCGAGGCGATGGGCCACGAGCGAGTAGATCTCGACCAGGACGACGAAGACCGCGGCGAAGGTGGCGAAGATCCACCACCGGTCGCCCGGGTAGTCGTTGAGCAGCAGCCGCATCCGGTAGAACGCCTCGACGACCAGGACGGTCCCGGCGACGGTGGTGTTCTTGATCAGGGCGATCTGCACGCTGGCCAGGGGCGGCAGCGCCGCCCGGAAGGCCTGGGGCAGCACGACGTGCCGCATGACGCCGCCGAACGGCAGCCCGACCGCCCGCGCCGCCTCCGCCTGCCCGAGCGGTACGGCGTTGACGCCGGAGCGCAGCGCCTCGCACACGAACGCGGCCGTGTAGAGCGTCAGGCCCACGACCGCGCCGGCGAAGGCGTTGGTCATCCGGATGTCGCCCCACCCGGTGTGGATCACGATGTCGACCCAGGTGAACCGGATGCCGATCTTCGGCCCGGCGATGCTGAAGAACAGCAGGATCAGCAGCAGCGGGGTGTTGCGCACGAGGGTGACGTACAGCCCCGCCACGCTCCGCATCACCGCGACCGGCCCGACCCGCAGGGCCGCCAGCAGGGTGCCGAGCAGCAGCGAGCCGATGCCGGCGAACACGAACAGCAGGATCGTGTGGGCGAAGCCCATCGCGATGAACTGGTAGTTCTCGCGGATGACGTCCATGCGGTCCTCCTTCCGGGGGTGCCCCCGACGAACGGGGTCACCCCCGGAGCGAGGTCAGGTCAGGCGGCGCACTCGTCGAGGACCGGCGGCTCCGGGGTCTCGGCGCCCGAGGGGCCGAGGGTGAGCTCGAAGGCCTCGGCCCACGAGCCGTCCTCGAAGGACTCGGTCAGCACGTCGTTGATCCACTGGCACATCTCGGGGTGGTCCTTCGAGTAGCCCACGCCGATGCGCTCCTCGGAGAACTCGTCACCGACGACCTTCAGCTCGCCCTCGTACTGGGCGGCGAGGCCGAGCAGGATCGAGCCGTCGGTGGACATCGCCGGGACGGAGCCGTCGACGACCTGCTCGGCGCACACGCTGTAGGTGTCGGCCGGGACGCCGACCGCGCCCGCGGCGTTGACGTTCTCCAGCGAGGTCGAGCCCTCGGCCGAGCAGACCTCCTCGCCCTTCAGGTCCTCGATGGACTCGACGTCGCTGTCGGTCGGCACCAGGACCTGCTGGCCGGTGATCATGTACGGCCCCGCCTGGCCCACGAGCTGGCGGCGCTCGTCGGTGATGGAGTACGTCGCCAGCACCAGGTCGACCCGGTCGTTCTCCAGGAACGGCTCGCGGTTGTCGGAGATGGTCTCGACGTAGATGTCGGACTGGTTGGGGTCGATGCCGAGGTCGGCGACCAGGAGCTTGGCGATCTCGACGTCGAAGCCGCTCGGCAGGTCGTCGTTCGCGCCCTTGAAGCCCAGGCCGGGCTGGTCGAACTTCACGCCCACCTTGATCGTGCCGGAGTCGGCGAGCTCCCGCATCCGGGTGCCCTCGTCGAACTGCTCGGCGGCGTTCTCCTCGGCCTCGACCTCGCGGCCGCCGGAGTCGTCGTTGCCGGCGTCGCCGCAGGCCGCGAGGCCCCCGGCGAGGAGGACGACCGCCGCTGCGGCCGCCGTGATCCTGATAGAGCGCATTGCTGTCTCCTTCAGTGCTTGAGGATCTTGCCGAGGAAGTCCTTGGCCCGATCGCTGCGGGGGTTGGTGAAGAACTCGTCGGGGGTGTTCTCCTCGACGATCGCGCCGTCGGCCATGAAGATGACCCGGTCGGCGGCCGTGCGTGCGAAGCCCATCTCGTGGGTGACGACGACCATGGTCATCCCGCGCTCGGCGAGATCGACCATGACCTCGAGGACCTCCGAGATCATCTCGGGGTCGAGGGCCGAGGTCGGCTCGTCGAAGAGCATCACCTTGGGCTCCATCGCCAGGGCTCGGGCGATGGCGACCCGCTGCTGCTGACCGCCCGAGAGCTGGGCGGGGTACTTCTCCGCCTGGTGGCCGACGCCGACCCGCTCGAGCAGCTCGCGCGCCCGGGTCTCGGCGGCCTCCTTCTTGACCCCGCGCACCTTGATCGGGCCGAGCGTGACGTTCTCGAGGATCGTCTTGTGCGCGAAGAGGTTGAAGCTCTGGAAGACCATCCCGACCTCGGCCCGCAGGTTGGCGAGCGCCTTGCCCTCGGCGGGGAGCGGCTCGCCGTCCAGGGTGATCGAGCCCTGCTGGATGACCTCGAGCCGGTTGATCGCCCGGCAGAGCGTCGACTTGCCGGAGCCGGACGGGCCGATGACCACGACGACCTCGCCGCGCTTGACCGTGAGATTGATGTCTTGGAGGACGTGGAGCGGGCCGAACCACTTGTCGACGTGGTCGAGCACGACCAGGGGCTCGCCCCGGCCGGCGGTGGCGGGCGCTGCGTCCGGTGCCGTCATGCCCGGGGACACTATCCACAAGTAGTCCTTCCGAACCATCCCCCTCCTGGGGTGGGGCGAACCGAGACCGAGTCGTGACCCTGGACGGAGGCGCTGGGGGAGGATGGGTGCGTGCCCGACGACACCCCCGCCTTCAGCACCCTCTCCGTACGCCGCACCGACGGCACCCGCGAGGTTCATCCGCACGCCCGGATCCTGGGGATCCGCGACGGCTTCGTCTTCCTGGAGGACGGTGTCGCCACCGACCGCTCCGGCAGCGGCATCCGGACCCCGCAGACGCACATGATCGCCCTGGCCGAGGTCGTCGCGGTCGACGTCGAGACCCACGCCGACTCCGACGAGAACAGCGAGACCAGCACCGCGCTGGAGGCGGCCGGCCTGCTCGACCTCGACGGCTCGGTCTACGTGCGTTGACGCCGCGGCCCTCGCGGTTGGGTCGAGCGGTCGGGGGCGCCGTACCCTTTTGCGGTCATGGCTCGCACGTATGAGGTCCGCACCTACGGGTGCCAGATGAACGTCCACGACTCCGAGCGGCTCACCGGCCTGCTGGAGGACGCGGGGTACGCCGCCGCGCCCACGGGCGAGCAGGCCGACGTCGTCGTGTTCAACACCTGCGCGGTGCGCGAGAACGCCGACAACAAGCTGTACGGCAACCTCGGCCACCTCGCGCCGATCAAGGCCGCGCACCCCGGGATGCAGATCGCGGTCGGCGGCTGCCTGGCCCAGAAGGACCGCGACACGATCACGACCCGTGCGCCGTGGGTCGACGTCGTGTTCGGCACCCACAACATCGGCTCCCTGCCGGTCCTGCTGGAGCGGGCGCGCGTCCAGGAGGAGGCGCAGGTCGAGATCCTCGAGTCCCTCGACGTCTTCCCGTCGACCCTGCCGACGAAGCGCGAGTCGGCGTACGCCGCCTGGGTCTCGATCTCCGTGGGGTGCAACAACACCTGCACGTTCTGCATCGTGCCGTCGCTGCGCGGCAAGGAGAAGGACCGCCGGCCCGGCGACGTCCTCGCCGAGGTGCGGGCCCTGGTCGCCGAGGGCGTCACCGAGGTGACGCTGCTGGGCCAGAACGTCAACGCGTACGGCGTGGAGTTCGGCGACCGGCAGGCCTTCTCGAAGCTGCTGCGCGCCTGCGGGGAGATCGAGGGCCTGGAGCGGGTGCGCTTCACCTCGCCGCACCCGGCCGAGTTCACCGACGACGTCATCGAGGCGATGGCCGAGACGCCCAACGTGATGCCGAGCCTGCACATGCCGCTGCAGTCCGGCTCCGACCGGCTGCTGAAGGCGATGCGCCGCTCCTACCGGTCCTCGAAGTACCTCGGCATCATCGAGCGGGTCCGCGCCGCGATGCCCGACGCCGCGATCACCACCGACATCATCGTCGGCTTCCCGGGCGAGACCGAGGAGGACTTCCTCGAGACGCTCCGCGTCGTGCGCGAGTCGCGCTTCTCCAGCGCCTTCACGTTCCAGTACTCCAAGCGCCCCGGCACCCCGGCCGCCACGCTGGAGGACCAGGTGCCGGCCGACGTCGTCAAGGACCGCTACGGCCGCCTGGTCGACCTCGTCAACGAGATCGCCTGGGACGAGAACAAGCGGCTCGTCGGTCGCACCCTGGAGCTGATGGTCGCCGAGGGCGAGGGCCGCAAGGACGCCGAGACGCTGCGGCTCTCCGGCCGCGCGCCCGACAACCGACTGGTGCACTTCAACCCGACCGGCGCCGACGGCGTCCGACCGGGCGACATGGTCACCGTCGAGGTCACGTACGCCGCCCCGCACCACCTGGTCGCCGACGGCCCGGTGCTCGCGGTCCGGCGTACCCGCTCGGGCGACGCGTGGGAGCGCCGTACGGCCGCCCCCGTCGCCGCCGGAGTCGGCCTCGGTATGCCCACCGTCGGCGTCCCCGCCCCCCTCCCGGACGCCCCCGCCTGCCGCTGACGCCTGTGGAGGACCGGTCGCGCGAGCGACCGGTTCTGCCGATGCTCGACCGGTGTCCGTGGTCGAGGTGCTCGTCGAGATGGGCGGGGTCGCCACCCGTCGTGCGCTCGTGGCCGCCACCTCGCGCAGCGAGGTCGACGAGGCCGTCGCCTCCGGGTCGGTGCTGCGGCTCGCCCGCGGCCGCTACGCCCTCCCGGCCGTGGACGACGCCGTGTCGGCGGCTCACCGGCTGACCGGGGTGGTGTCGCGACTGAGCGCCGCGCAGTACTGGGGGTGGGCGGTCCAGATACCGCCCGAGCGTCCGCACGTGACCGTGCCGCCGAACCGCCGGATGCGGTCTGCTCCGTCCGACGTGGCGGTCCACTACGCGGACCTGGGAGCCGACGACGTCGACGGGATCGCCACGAGCAGGGACCGGACACTGCTGGACTGCCTGCGATCGGAGGGCTTCGACGGCGCGCTCGCCGTCGCCGACTCTGCGTTGCGCGACGGATTCTCCCGCGCGCGGCTGCTCGCGATCGCGCGTGACGCCCGGGGGCCGGGCGCGCCTCGCATCCGGGCCGTGGCTCGGGCGGCCGACGCGCGCGCGGCGAACCCGTTCGAGTCGGTGCTGCGCGGGATCGCGCTGCGGGTGGATGGCCTGCACGTCACGCCGCAGGTCAGCATCCGCGACCCCACTTCCTGGGGCGCCCCGATCTCGTGGACGAACGCCTGAAGGTGATCCTGGAGGCCGACTCTTTCGAGTGGCACGGAGGGCGGAGCGCGCTGACGCGGGACGCGCGCCGTTACAACGCCTTCACGATCGCGGGTTGGCTCGTGCTCCGCTTCAGCTGGGAGGACGTCATGTTCCACGCCCCGGACGTCGAGGCCGTCCTGCGGGCTGCCGTAGCCGGACGGGTGGAAGTCGCCTGCCCCACGTGTCGCCCCGCCTGACGGAGCGCGGCGGGAGCGACTTCCACCCGTCCGGCTACGAACTCACTCGGCCTTGCCCTGCTCGCTGCTGCCTGAGTCCTGGTCGCCGGCCTCCTCGGGGCTCTCGCGGGTGGCCTCGGTGGAGGTGTCCTCGCCCTCCTGGATCTCGTCCGGGGCAGCCTGGGAGTCGAGGGCGGGGTTCTCGGAGGTGGGGAGGTCGGCGGGGATCGCCTCGTCGGTCTCGGGGACGGCGTCCACGCCGCCCGGGTTCGGCTCGCCGGGCTCGATCTCGGGCTCGGGCATCGGCCCCAGGTCGGTGGGGTCGGCGGTCTGGTCGGACACAGGTCCTCCTCGGGGATCGAAGGTCAGAATCCGAAGGTCGAGTACGCCGAAGCGGTACCCGACCGGATCGCCGTCAACACGCTGAGCTCGTGGGGTACGACGGGCTCCGGCAGGGCGTCGAGCGGGCACCAGCGCAGGTCGGCGCACTTCAGCGGCTCGACGATCCGGGGCTCGCCTGACCAGCTGCGCGCGGTGAAGAAGAAGTCGATGCGCTCGTCGATCGGCTCGCCCCCACGGGTGCGCTGCATGGCGGTCACGAAGTGCAGGTCGAGGTCCTGCACGTCGAGCTCCTCGAGCGCCTCGCGGTGGGCGGCGTCGTACGCCGTCTCACCCTGCTCGACGTGGCCCGCGGCGGCCGCGGCCCAGTGCTCGTCCATGTAGCCGGTGCCCCGGCGCAGCTGGAGCAGCACCTCCGGTCCGGCGACGCCGTCGCGGAGCAGGAAGACGTAGGCGGCGGGGACGACGACGAAGCGGCCGTGTGTCACTCCTCGACGTCCTCGGGCAGCTCGTCCTGCGGGGTCGCGTCGGCTTCGCCGGTGGGGGAGTACGCCGTCCCCGTGGTGTCCGAGACGGTCTCGTCGTCGACGTGGTGCTCCTCGGGATCGGGACGGTCGTCGGGCTCGATCTCCTCGGCCTCGGCCTCGATCGGCTGGTCGCTCATCGGTGCTCCTTCGTCACGGGTTCGTTCACAGGTCCGGTCACTGGGAGGGCTGGTCCAGGGAGGTCTCGGCGTTCTCCTCCTGCAGGTCGCGCTCCTCGGCGTCCTGCTCCGGGCGGTCGCCCTCGGGGGCCGGCAGGTCCGAGCCGGAGGTCGGCGTGGGCGGACCCGGGTCGGGCGCGGGCGTGCCGGGTGTCTCGCGGCCGTCGGGCGCGTCGGTGCGCTGCGGACCGCCCGGCGGGGTCGGGGCGTCGAGGTTGTCGTGCTGCTTCTGGTTCATCGGCCCGCCCCCGGGCCGCCGAGGTCGCCGTCGTCCTTCTTGTCGAGCTTGTCGAGGGCGTCCTTCGCCTTCGCGGCCCCGTCGCGGATCTTGTCGGCGTGCTTCCCGCCGGTCTTCTGGTCGGCGACGGCGGCGGCCTTGTCGATGCCCTGCGCGATCTTCTCGCCGTGCTGGTCCACGGCGTCGCTCAGCCTGTCCTTGGCCTTGTCGAAGAAGCTCATCGTTCCTCCTGGTCGGTGTGCCGGTTCCGTACCCGTCTTGCCACACTAGCCACATGCCCAGTGCCCCTCCGACGCCCGTCGTGGCGGTGGTCGGGGCGACCGCGTCGGGCAAGACCGCGCTGTCCCTGGACCTCGCGCAGCGGCTCGGCGGAGAGGTCGTGAACACCGACGCGATGCAGCTCTACCGCGGCATGGACATCGGTACGGCGAAGCTCCCGCCGGCCGAGCGCCGCGGCATCCCGCACCACCTGCTGGACCGCTTGTCGGTCCGTGACCCGGCGACGGTCGCCGAGTTCCAGGAGTGGGCGCGGGCGACCGTCGCGGAGCTGCGCGGGCGGGGGACGACACCGGTGCTGGTGGGCGGCTCCGCCCTCTACACGCGGGCGATCCTGGACCGCTTCGAGTTTCCCGGCACCGACGAGGCGGTGCGGGCGCGGCTGGAGGCGGAGCTGGCGGAGGTCGGCCCGGTCGCCCTGCACGCGCGGTTGCGCGAGGCCGACCCGGAGGCGGCCGAGCGGATCCTGGTCGAGAACGGCCGGCGGATCGTGCGGGCGCTCGAGGTCGTGGAGCTGACCGGACGGCCGTTCTCGGCGTCCCTGCCCCGCCTGGAGTACGACGACCCGCGCACCGTCCAGATCGGCGTCGACATCGACCGGCCGACCCTCGACGCGCGGATCGAGCAGCGGGTCGACGCGATGTTCGCCGACGGCCTCGTCGCGGAGGTCGAGCGGCTGCTCGCGGAGGGCCTCGCCGAGGGGCGGACCGCGTCGCGGGCGATCGGCTACCGCGAGGTGGTCGCGCTGCTGCGTGGCGAGCTGAGCGAGGCCGAGGCGCGGGAGCGCACCGCGGCCGCGACCCGCCGCTTCGCGCGCCGCCAGGACTCGTGGTTCCGCAAGGACCCGCGCATCGTCTGGGTCGGCTTCGACGACCCGGACCGGGTCGAGCAGGCGCTCGCTGCGGTCGCCGCGCTCTGAGACTTCGGGCTGAGACTTTCGTCGGGGCCGGAGTCGACCACGGTCCGATGGCCCGGGCGGCGGAAGCAGGCAGGCTGGGGCGATGGAGGCGATCGAGAAGATCCTGAGCACGACCCACCTGCGTGGCCGGCCCACCGTCGTGGGCGTGCGCAGCGGCGGCGCGACCCGGCTGTGGAGCCAGGGGGAGCTGCCCGACGGGGACTCGTCGGTCTTCGAGATCGGGTCCGTCACCAAGGTGGTGACCTCGCTGCTGCTGGCCGACCTGGTCCGCACCGGCGAGGTCCGGTACGACGACCCGGTGGCCGCGCATCTCCCCGCCGCCCCGCCGGTCGTGGGCCGGCCGATCACCCTCGTCGACCTGGCCACCCACCACTCCGGTCTGCCGCGGCTGCCCGCGGGTCTGCTGGTGCCGGCGATGACCCGAGACCGTGCCGATCCGTACGCCCGGCTCGACGACGAGCGGATGCTGCGGGCGATCCGTGAGACCCGCCCGAAGCGCGCGCCGGGGGAGCGGTTCGCGTACTCCAACTACGGCGCCGGGCTGCTCGGCTACGCGCTGGCCCGCACCGCCGGGACGTCGTACGGCGCCCTGGTCGCCGACCGCGTGACCGGGCCGCTGGGGCTGGCCGACACCGGGCTCGCGACGCCGAGCGAGGATCGGCTCGTCGTGGGGAGCAGCCGGTGGGGCCGCCCGGCCGGGCGTTGGGACCTGGCGTCGCTCGCCGGTGCCGGTGGGCTGGTCTCGACGGCCGCCGACCTCCTGGCCCTGCTCGCGTTGTGGGGACCGGACGCGCCCGGCCCGCTCGCGGAGTCGGCGGCGGAGACCGCCGTACCCCGGCACCGGGCGAACGCGTTCATGGAGGTCTGCCTCGCGTGGCTGCGGATCGCCGGCGGGCAGGGGCCGGCGCGGTTCCGCTTCCCGCGCGACGTGCTGTGGCACAACGGGGGCACCGGCGGGTACCGCAGCTTCGCGGCGGTGCTGCCCGAGACCGGTGACGCCGTCGTGGTCCTCTCCGCCCGGGCGCGCAGCGTCGACGGGTTGGGCATCAGCCTGGTCAAGGCGCTGGGGTGAGCACCTCGTAGGTCAGGTGGGCGGCCGCGCGGGAGACCCGCACGTCGCGCTGCACGAGCCGGTGTGCGGAGCCGGTGAAGAGCCGTGTGCCGCTGCCGAGCACCTGGGGAGCCACGTGCAGCTGCAGCACGTCGAGCAGCCTCGCGGCCAGGAACGACCCCACGGTGGCGCCGCCGCCCATCACGTACACGTCCGCGCCGTCCGCGGCCCTCCGGGCAGCGGCCACGGCGGCAGCCGGGCCACCGGTCACGAAGCTGACGTCGTGGGTCGCCGCCAGCCGCACCGAGGCGGGCGCCTCGCGGGTGACCACGAAGAAGGGCGGCCGGGCGTCCTCGCGGGCGCCGTACCCGAGCCCGTCCTGCCAGCCGTGCGGTCCGTCGACGACGTCGAAGGTGCCGCGGCCCATCACCACGGCCCCGGCCGTGGCGACCGTGGCGAGCTCGGCCGCGTCGACCGGGTCGTCGCTGGCCAGCGCCCAGGCGTGCAGCGCCTCCACGCCGTCGCCGGTCCCGTCGACGAAGCCGTCCAGCGAGATCGTGATGTCCCCGATGACTCTGCTCATGACCGGACCGACCCGGCTCGGGCACCGGAATCATCGACAGCAAGATCGGTCGGGCGCCGTACGGCGGTCCCGGGCGAGACTGGATCCATGAGCGAGACGAGCGCCGGGCGGGACCGGCTGCGCGAGCTGCTGGAGGCCGTGCTCGACGAGGAGCACCGCACGCTGGACGAGATGGCGGGCGGTGCGTACGCGTCGCCGTTCCACTTCAGCCGCCAGCTGAGCCGGGGCGCCGGCGAGCCGCCCGTCGCGATGCGCCGGCGGGTGATGCTGGAGCGGGCCGCCTGGCAGCTGCGCCGCGGCAGCTCGGTGACCGACGCGGCGTTCGCGGCCGGCTACGAGAGCGTCGAGGGGTTCAGCCGCGCCTTCCAGCGGGCGTACGGCGAGCCGCCGGGGTCCGTCCCGCGCGAGGCGGGACCGCACTGGCTGCCCGCCCCGAACGGGATCCACTTCCACCCGCCCATGTCCCTGTGGATCGAGGGCGCGCCGGGCAACGCCCGCCCCGCCGCCGGCGAGGTCACCGCCCTGCTCGTCGAGCACGACCTCGACGACACCCGCGAGCTGCTGGAGCTCGCGAAGGGGGTGGACGAGTCCGCCTACCGCGACGTCCGCCTCCCCGGCCATGCCGCGCTCGCCTTCGACGGGCCGGAGGAGTCGCTGGCCCAGCTGCTCGGTCACCTGGTCGCGACCAAGGAGATCTGGCTCGCCTCGATCGAGGGGCGCGACGTCCCGCCGGCGGGAGACGACGACGTACCGGTCCTGCTGGAGCGGCACGACGCCGTGGCTCCCCGCTGGCTCGCGATGGTCCGCGACGTGGACCGCCGCGGCGCCTGGGACGACCGGCTCGTCGACGCGCTCTGCGAGCCGCCGGAGAGCTTCGTCCTCGGCAGCGTGCTCGCGCACGTCCTGACCTACTCCGCCCACCGGCGGCTACTGGCGCGGCACCTGCTCGGCGCGGGTGCGGCCTGGCCGGAGGGCGACCCCATCACCTGGCTACGACGACGCACCGGAGGACGACCGTGAAGACCACCTTCTACACCGCCACGACCATCGACGGCTTCATCGCCGACGAGAAGGACGGCCTCGACTGGCTGCTCACCCAGCCCCAGGACGAGGGCGGGCCGATGAGCTACGACGACTTCATCAAGGACGTCGGCGCGATCGTGATGGGCCGCACCACCTACGAGTGGGTGCGTGACCACATCGAGCGCGAGGGCGAGTCCTGGTACTACGACATGCCCGCCTGGGTGCTGACCCACGCGGACCTGCCCGGCATCGAGGGCGCCGACGTCCGGTTCGCGCGGGGCGACGTACGCGAGGTGCACGCGCAGATGGCCGAGGCGGCCGGCGGGAAGGATCTCTGGGTCGTCGGCGGAGGCGACCTCGCGGCGCAGTTCGCGGCCGCCGGTCTGCTCGACGAGCTCGTGCTCTCGATCGCGCCGGTCACCCTCGGCGCCGGTCGGCCGCTGTTCACGCAGCCGTTCGACCTGAGGCTGGTCGAGCACGGCGTCAACGGCGCCTTCCTCTGCGCGCGCTACGAGGTCGTAGGGGCGCGCTGATCGGGTACCGCCCGGGGGTCAACTCCGCTCGGGAGGTATTCCCATGAACCACCGGCGCATCCCCGCCGTCCTGCTCGCCCTCGCCCTGCCGGCGGCCACCCTGGCCGTGGGCAGCGCGGAATCGGCCGGAGCCGCGCCGCCGAAGAAACCGACCGCCCGCGGCACGGGCGGCGCCGTCTCCTCGGTCGACCCGTACGCCACCCGGGTCGGCCTGCGGGTCCTGCGGCGCGGTGGCAACGCCGTGGATGCCGCCGTCGCCACCGCCGCGGCGCTGGGGGTCACCGAGCCGTACAGCGCCGGCATCGGAGGCGGCGGCTACTTCGTCGTGTACGACGCCAAGACCGGCCGGGTCCGCACCATCGACGGGCGCGAGACCGCCCCGCGGACCATGCCGCGCAACGCGTTCATCGACCCGAAGACGGGGGAGCCCTACCCGTTCACTCCCGAGCTGGTGACCAGCGGCGTCTCCGTCGGTACGCCGGGCACGCCCGCCACCTGGCAGCGCGCGCTCGACCGCTGGGGCTCCTGGTCGCTCGCCGAGGCCCTCGCGCCGGCCACCCGGATCGCCCGCGAGGGCTTCCGCGTCGACCGGACGTTCCGGCAGCAGACGCTCGACAACCAGGAGCGCTTCGAGGCGTTCCGGTCCACCAAACGGCTCTTCCTCCGGGGCGGGGACGCGCCGCGCGTCGGCTCGACGTTCCGCAACCGCGACCTGGCCCGGACCTACGACCTGATCGCCCGCCGTGGCACCGACGCCTTCTACGAGGGGCGGCTGGCCCGGCAGATCGTCCGCGCGGTGCGCAAGCCCCCCAAGACCCGGAGCACCACGCTCCCGGTCCCGCGCGGCCACCTGACCACCCGCGACCTGAAGCGCTACCGGACCGTCGACGGGCGCGCCACCCAGGTCGCCTACCGCGGCTACCGGGTGCACGGCATGCCGCCGTCGTCGAGCGGCGGGTCCACCGTCGGTGAGGCGCTCAACATCCTCGAGGGCACGAACCTGCGCCGGCTCGACCGGACGGCCGCGCTGCACCACTACCTGGAGGCCAGCGCGCTCGCGTTCGCCGACCGGGCGGAGTACGTCGGCGACCCGCGCTTCACCCGGGTCCCGCTGAAGCACCTGCTGAGCCAGCGCTTCGCCCGCGAGCGGGCCTGCCTGATCGACCCGGCCCGGGCGATGGCCAAGCCGACCGCGGCCGGGAACGTGAGGTCGTACGACGGGAAGTGCGGCGCCGCTCCCGCGCGGGCTGCGGCCGCCGAGGACACCGAGAACGTCTCGACGACCAACCTCACCGTCGTCGACCGCTGGGGCAACGTGGTCGAGTACACGCTCACGATCGAGCAGACCGGCGGTTCGGGCATCGTCGTACCCGGACGTGGGTTCCTGCTCAACAACGAGCTGACCGACTTCTCCACGGTGTACGACGCCGACGACCCGAACCGGATCCAGCCCGGCAAGCGCCCCCGCTCCTCGATGTCGCCGACGATCGTGACCAAGCGGGGCAAGCCGGTCCTCGCGCTCGGCTCGCCCGGCGGTTCGACGATCATCACGACGGTGCTGCAGATGCTCATCAACCGGCTCGACCTCGGCATGAGCCTCCCGCAGGCCATCGCCGCGCCCCGGGCCGCGCAGCGCAACACCGCCAACGTGACGGCCGAGCCGGCGTTCCTGCAGCGGTACGGCGACGCGCTGACGGCGTACGGCCACACGCTGGTGCCCGCGGGTGACGCGTTCACCAGCGCCGCCGAGATCGGCGCCGCGACGGCGATCGGGATCCGCGGCCGCCGCCTGACCGCGGTCGCCGAGCCGGAGCGTCGCGGTGGCGGCGCGGCGGGGGTGGTCCGTCCCTTCCGTGGTTGAGGAGGTCGCGCAGCGACCGTCTCGAAACCTCCGGAGCCCCGGTCGGCGCCCGCCCGTATCGTTGGGCGGGTGCCGACCGCTGCCTGGACCGAGATCACCACCGCCGACGAGCTCGTCGGCCTGCTCGGGGTCCCGACCGACCGCGCCCGCGACAAGGCCCGCCCGGCGCTGCTCCCGGTGGACCGCGACTGGCTCGCCGCGACGCCGTTCTGCGTGCTGGCCACCTCGTCGGCCAGCGGCGAGTGCGACGCCTCGCCGAAGGGCGACCCCGCCGGCTCGCTCGTGCACGTCATCGACGACACGACGATCGCGCTGGCCGAGCGGCCCGGCAACCGGCGCGCGGACGGCTACCGGAACATCCTGGAGAACCCCCACGTCGGGTTGAACTTCCTCATCCCGGGGCGCGGCGACACGCTCCGGATCAACGGCCGGGCCCGGCTCGTCAGCGACGCGCCCTTCTTCGACGAGATGGTCGTCAAGGGCCACCGCCCGATCCTGGCCGTGGTGGTCGACATCGACGAGCTCTTCTTCCACTGCGCCAAGGCGTTCATGCGCTCCGGCCTGTGGCAGCCCGAGACCTGGGACCCCGAGGCGAAGGTGCCGCGCCGCGCGCTGGTCACCCAGCAGGTCGAGCCGACCGGCATGACCCTCGAGCAGCTCGACGAGTACTACTCGCCCGAGACCTACGCGCGGGGTCTCTATGCCTGACGCGTACGAGTTCCTCAAGGGGCACGGCACCGAGAACGACTTCGTGCTGCTGCCCGACCACGACGGGAGCGTGCACGGCGACCTGGACGCCGATCGGGTGCGGGCGCTGTGCGACCGGCGGGCCGGCATCGGCGGCGACGGGGTGCTGCGCGTCGTGCGGACCGCGGCGTACGCCGACGCGGCGTCGTACGTCCCCGCGGGCGCGGCCGAGTGGTTCATGGACTACCGCAACTCCGACGGCTCGGTCTCGGAGATGTGCGGCAACGGCATCCGGGTCTTCGCCCGCCACCTGGTCGAGGAGGGGCTCGTCGACCCCTCGGCGCCGATCCCGGTCGGCACCCGCGACGGCATCAAGGTGCTGCGCGTCGACGGCGACCTCGTGACCGCCGACATGGGCGTCCCGCAGGTGCTGGGGGAGACCTCGGTGTCGGTCGGGCCGTCCGACTGGCCGGCCCGCCACGTCGACATGGGCAACCCGCACGCGGTCGCCTTCGTCGCCTCGCTCGACGACGCGGGTCCGCTCCTCGTGGCTCCGGGCCACGACCCCGCCGTCTACCCGCACGGCGTCAACGTCGAGTTCGTCGCCGACCGCGGGGATCGGCACGTCGCCATGCGCGTACACGAGCGCGGCTCGGGCGAGACCCGCTCCTGCGGCACCGGCGCCTGCGCCGTCATGGTCGCGGCCGCCCTCCGCGACGGGGTCGTCGGCCCCGGCGACGACGCCCCCGCCGCCGACACGGCGTACACCGTCGACGTCCCCGGCGGCACGCTCACCGTCACCTGGACCGCCGCCAACCGGATCCTGCTCACCGGTCCCGCGGTGGTCGTCGCGCGGGGCGTGACGGGGCTGTAGGGCTCGGCGGGCGGATTCCCCGGTCCACCGGGGAAGCTGGACGTTCTCGGGCGAAGTTCCGACCCAGAACGTCCGGTTCCACCCGAGAGGTACGCCGCCCGCGGCCGGTCTCGCATCGTGACAGCGCCACTGTCGCCATGGCTATGCTCCGGCGCATGGACATCAAGGGAACCAGTGCCATCGTCACGGGCGCCGCGTCGGGTATCGGCGCCGCGGTCGCTCGCCAGCTCGCCGCCCGCGGAGCCGTCGTCGTCGTCGCCGACCTGCAGGCAGACAAGGGCGAGGCGCTCGCCCAGGAGATCGGCGGCGTCTTCGCCCAGGTCGACGTGACGAACACCGAGCAGATCGGGGCCGCTGTCAAGGCGGCGGCCGAGATCGCGCCGCTCCGCTCGGTGGTCAACTCCGCCGGCATCGGCTGGGCGCAGCGCACCATCGGCCGCGACGGCCGGCTGGAGTCGGCCCACGACCTCGACTCGTTCAAGAAGGTCGTCGCCATCAACCTGGTCGGCACGTTCGACGTCGTCCGCCAGGCCGCGACCGTGATGAGCACGCTGGAGCTCACCGAGTCCGGCGACCGCGGCGCGATCGTCAACCTGGCCAGCGTCGCCGCGTTCGACGGCCAGATCGGGCAGGCGTCGTACTCCGCGTCGAAGGGCGGCGTCGTCGGCATGACCCTGCCCGTGGCGCGCGACCTCTCCGCCGCCGGCATCCGCCTCAACACCGTCGCCCCCGGCCTGATCGAGACCCCGATCTACGGCGAGGGGCCGGAGTCGGAGGCGTTCAAGGCCAAGCTGGGCGAGAGCGTGCTCTTCCCGAAGCGCCTCGGCACCCCCGACGAGCTCGCCTCGATGGTGCTGGAGTGCCTGACCAACTCCTACATGAACGCCGAGGTCGTCCGCGTCGACGGCGGCATCCGCATGCCTCCGAAGTGAGCGCCCTCGTCGCGAGCGACGAAGGAGCTCGCGGCGAGGGTCACCTAACGAGGGCGGCTACGAGCGCCGCCCCATCCGGGCCAGCAGCTTGGTCTGCCGGTCGGCGTCGTCGGGTACGTCGACCGGCTGCTTGAACACGCCCTCGTCGTAGGCGTGGTCGCCGAACCCGACGAAGGCCTGCTCCATCGCGTCCATGTCGGCGTCGGTGAACGTGGTGGGGCGGCCGCCCGCGGAGCCGAGGTCCCAGCCGTGCACCACCAGGTCGAAGCCGTAGAAGTGGTCCAGCGTCGCGCCGATCGTGGTGCGGCCGAAGAACCCGTCGTACTCGCGGGCGCGGACGTCCTCGTCGGTGGCGATCGGCCGGACGGCGTCGAGGTGGTGGAGCCAGACGACGTCGGGTGTGCCGGTCGGCCGCTCGCCGAGCCCGAGGCCGTGGGTCTCGAGGAACTGGCGCTCGGTGTCGACGACGTGGTCGACCACGTCGGCGGCGGTCCAGCCCTGGCAGGGGCTGGCGGCCGACCAGTCGGTCGTGGCGGTCACGGTGGAGGTGAAGCGGTCGGCGGCGTCGAGGTAGAGGTTCATGGCCTCATCGTGGGTCCGCGGGTGTCGGTGGTTCTTGCAAGAATCCGACACATGCCCGAGCCGCGGCCGATCGACCCCACCGAGCGAGCGCACCTGCTCGACGCGGAGGGCTACACGCCGCCGATCCACCGCTACGCGCCGAGCCCGGCGCTCGCCGACGTCGTACGCCGCTACTGGATGCCGGTCTGGTCGCTGCCGCCGGGCCGGGTCAGCGAGCAGCGGGTCCTGCAGTACCCCGTCTGCCTGATCGTGGTCTCCGCCGACTACGCGCTGCTGGTGGGTCCGCAGCGGGGCCTCTCGGTGCAGTCGCTCGCCGGGGACGGCTGGGCGCTCGGCACCATGCTCCAGCCCGCGGTCGGCCGCGCGCTCGTGGGCGGCCCGGTGGAGCGGCTCACCGACACGACCGTCCCGCTCACCGAGGCCGGTGTCCTCGACGGCGCCGCGCTGACGTTCGGCATCCGCTCCGCGGTCGCCGACCAGCCGCTCGACCCCGCCCGCCGCTCCGCCGGGGTCCGGATCGTCGAGGAGGCCCTGGCCGGGCTGCTGCCCGTCGACGAGGAGGGCCTGCTGATCAACGCCGTCGTCGAGTACGTCGAGGGCGATCCGCGCGTCCAGCGGGTCAGCGAGGTGTGCGAGAAGTTCGCGCTGACCGAGCGCACCCTGCAGCGGCTCACCCGCAGCCGGCTCGGGCTGACGCCGAAGTGGCTCATCCAGCGGCGCCGGCTGCACGAGGCGTCCGAGCGGCTGCAGGCGGGGGAGACGCCCGACCTCGCCCGGGTCGCGGCCGAGCTGGGCTACTCCGACCAGGCCCACTTCTCCCGCGACTTCCGCACCGCGACCGGGCTCACGCCGGGCCGGTTCGCGGCGGAGCCGAGGGAGGAGCCCAGTCGGTGAGGTCGACCACCAGGTCGGCGCGCGACGCGGCGACGTCGACGAGGCGGGCGTTGGGCTCGTCCACCTGCTCCACCCAGGCCTGCGCGTCGGCGGGGGACCTGCCGAACAGCACGTGCCGGGCGACCAGCCGCTCCACCCGCACCGCGCGGTCGACGTGCAGGTGCCAGACCACCTCGACCTCCGCCCGCACCGCCCGCCAGCGCGGCTCGTCGAGCAGCAGGTAGTTCCCCTCGGTCACCACCGGCCCGGTCGGCGGCACCCGCACCGCGCCGGCGATCGGCTGCTCCAGGTCCCGCTCGAACATCGGCGCGACCACCTCGGGCTCCCCGCGCCGGACCCGGCGCAGCAGCGCGGCGTACCCCTCGGCGTCGAAGGTCTCCGGTGCACCCTTGCGGTCGAGCAGGCCGCGGCGGACCAGCTCGACGTCGGCGTAGTGGAACCCGTCCATCGCCACGACCGGCCGCCCGAGGGCCGCCGCGAGGGTCGACTTGCCGACGCCGGGCGCCCCCGTCAGGCCGAGCAGGCGTACGTCGGGGAGCGGAGGCAGTGGCACGGGATTAGTTAACCGTTCGCGCGCGTTGAGACGGAGACCTACTCTGGAAGGCGTATGACGAACGCATCTGACTTCAATCTCGACGCCGAGCTCGACGCGACCTCCGCCTGGGAGAACGACGAGTTCGAGTCCGGGTACGCCGAGCCCGACCTCGACGCGCCCGACCCCGAGGACTCCGACGACCCCACGACGGGCCAGCTGGACCTGGCCGAGCGCCACCAGCTGCGCCGCGTCGCCAGCCTGCGCACCGAGCTCGAGGACATCACCGAGGTCGAGTACCGCCAGCTCCGCCTGGAGCGCGTGGTCCTCGTCGGAGTGTGGACCGAGGGCACCGTCGCCGACGCCGAGAACTCCATGGCCGAGCTCGCGCTGCTGGCCGAGACCGCCGGCTCGGAGGTCCTCGACGCGATCTACCAGCGGCGCCAGTCGCCGGACCCGGCCACCTACATCGGCCGCGGCAAGACCGAGGGCCTGGCCGAGATCGTCGCGGCCACCGGCGCGGACACGGTGATCTGCGACGGCGAGCTCGCGCCCAGCCAGCTGCGCAACCTGGAGGACCGGCTCAAGGTCAAGGTCGTCGACCGGACCGCGCTGATCCTCGACATCTTCGCCCAGCACGCGAAGTCCAAGGAGGGCCAGGCGCAGGTCGAGCTGGCCCAGCTGCAGTACATGAAGCAGCGGCTGCGCGGCTGGGGCGGCAACCTGTCGCGCCAGGTCGGCGGCCGGGTCGCCGGCGGTGCCGGCATCGGTGGTCGTGGCCCAGGTGAGACCAAGATCGAGACCGACCGCCGGCGGATCAACACCAAGATCGCCAAGCTCCGCCGCGAGCTGAAGGAGATGAAGGGCACCCGCGACACCAAGCGCCAGGAGCGCCGGCGTCACCAGATCCCGGCCGTGGCGATCGCGGGCTACACCAACGCCGGCAAGTCCTCGCTGCTCAACCGGCTCACCGGCGCGGGCGTGCTGGTCGAGGACTCGCTGTTCGCGACGCTCGACCCGACGACCCGTCGTACGACCACCGCCGACGGCCGCGTCTACACCATGAGCGACACGGTCGGCTTCGTCCGGCACCTGCCGCACCAGCTGGTGGAGGCGTTCCGGAGCACGCTGGAGGAGGTCGCGGACGCCGACCTGATCCTGCACGTGGTCGACGGCTCGCACCCCGACCCCGAGGGCCAGATCGCCGCCGTCCGCGAGGTGTTCGCGGAGATCGACGCGGCCGGCGTGCCCGAGATCATCGTGATCAACAAGGCCGACGCGGCCGACCCGCTGGTGCTGGCCCGGCTGCGTCAGCGCGAGCCGCACTCCGTCGTGGTCTCGGCCCGGACGGGGGAGGGCATCGCGGAGGCGCTCGCGCTCGTCGAGGGCGAGCTGCCCCGGCCGTCGGTGGAGTTCGACGCGCTGGTGCCGTACTCCCGTGGCGACCTGGTCAACAAGATCCACCAGCAGGGCGAGATCGGGAGCCTGGAGCACACCGCCGACGGCACCCGGGTCACCGGCCGGGCCAGCGAGGCCCTCGCGGGCGAGCTCGCGGACTTCCTCGTCAGCCCCTGAACGGTGCTCCCCGGATAGTCATCGGGTAGTCCGACCGGGCCATACCGGCCCTGGGGACGTGGGCCGCAGAATTGCCCGGTGGTCCTCCGGGGGGTCGCGGGGCCGACCCGCGCGCGCGTGCTGGTGCTGGTCGTCGCCCTCGTGGCGACCCTCGCCGTCGGCTGGGTCACGGCCCGGGCCGGCGCCGGCGACACCCGGTGCGACCGGTTCGCCGAGGCGTCCGCGGCGCGCGCCGCCGAGGTGACCGGATCCGGCCCCGACGTCCTGGTCGTGGGCGACTCGTACGCCGCCGGGCTGGGCCTCGACGAGCCGGCCGACTCGTGGCCGACCCGGCTGCCCGGCCGGGTGCACGTCGCGGGGTTCTCCGGCTCCGGCTTCAGCCGCGCCGCGAGCCCGTGCGGCGCCGTGTCGTTCGCCAGCCGCACCCCCGACGCGCTCCGTGGATCCGGCGCCCGGATGGTCGTGGTCGAGGGCGGCCTGAACGACTGGGACCAGACCCCGGCCGCCATCACGCTCGGGTTCGAGCGGCTGGTCCGCGCCGTCGGCGACCGCCAGCTGGTCGTGGTCGGGCCGGCCTCGGCCCCGGCACGCGAGAGGCGGGTGCCGGCGCTCGACGCGTTGCTGGCCCGGTTGAGCGCGACGCACGGGGCGTCGTACATCCGCACCTCGGACCTGCAGCTGGGCTACCTCGACGACCGGCTGCACCTGACCGCCGACGGTCACCGCGAGTTCGGCGACCACGTCGCCGCGCAGATCGAGGCCCTCGTCCGGTAGCGCGTGCAAGGATCTGCCCGTGCGTCATTCGTTGGCGGGTCGGGCGGAGAGCGCCATCCAGGCCCGGTTGCTGACCCGGCTCCGTGACGAGGGGCCGCTGTCGAAGGCCCAGCTCGCCGATCGGCTGGAGGTCTCGCGGACCACGGTCGCGGCGGAGGTGGGCCGGCTGATCGAGCTGGGCCTGGCTCAGGAGGCCGGGCCGGCCGCCTCGCGGGGTGGGCGGCGCTCGACGATGGTCGACCTCGCCGAGGACATCCGCTTCGTGGGCATCGCCATCGGAGCCACGGGGATGACCGTCGGGGTGACCGACGGCCGGCTGGCGACGCTGGCGACCCGGCAGTTCGCCTCCGACATCCGCACGGGACCCGAGGAGGTCCTGGGGATCGCGATCGCCGGGGTCCGCGAGGTGCTGGCGGAGCTCGGCGTGGAGCGCGTCGCCGGCGCGGGCATCGGCGTACCCGGCCCGGTGGACTTCGACCGCGGCCAGCCGGCGTCGCCGCCGATCATGCCGGGCTGGGACGGCTACCCGGTCCGGGACGCGGTCTCGCGCGAGCTCGGCTGCCCGGCGCTGCTCGACAACGACGTCAACCTGCTCGCGATCGGCGAGCAGCACGCCGGGGTGGCGCGCAGTGCCCGGGACTTCCTGTTCGTGAAGATCGGTACCGGGATCGGCTGCGGCATCGTGATCGACGGCGAGCTCTACCGCGGCGTCGACGGCTGCGCCGGCGACATCGGGCACATCCGCGTCGCCGACGACGGTCCCACGTGCGCGTGCGGCAACATCGGCTGCCTGGAGGCGTACGCCGGCGGCGCCGCCCTGGCCCGCGACGCCACCGCGGCCGCGCGCGCCGGCCGGTCGCCGGTCCTCGCGGAGCTGCTCGAGACCAACGGCGCGCTGACGGCGGCCGACGTGGGGCTGGCCGTCCAGCGCGGCGACGCCGAGGCCGTGCAGCTCATCCGCGGCGGGGGCCGCCGGGTGGGCCAGGTGCTCGCGACCCTGGTGTCGTTCTTCAACCCCGGGATGATCGTCATCGGCGGCGGGGTGACCGGCCTCGGGCACCCGTTCCTGGCCGAGATCCGTGGCGTGACCTACAGCCGCTCGCTCTCCCTGGCGACCGGCAGCCTGCCGGTCGTGCTGAGCGAGATGGGCGACGAGGGCGGCGTCGTGGGCGCCGCCCGGCTGATCAGCGGCTCGGTCTACGCCCCGGAGTCGGTCGGCTGACGACTTTGTCCAATTAGTTGCGAAAGTTTGCACAGCGATGTGCAAACTTTCGCCAGAACCCCTTGCTCTTTCCGTTCTCGTCGCCGTACGTTGACGCCACCGAGTGACGCTCGTCACTCGATCGGCCCGTGGCGAGGTGCGCATGAACGATCGACCGCTGCTCCAGATGAGCGGCATCGTCAAGGAGTTCCCGGGCGTCCGGGCACTGGGCGGGGTCGACCTGGACGTGCGGGCGGGCGAGGTGCACTGCCTGCTCGGTCAGAACGGCGCCGGCAAGTCGACGCTGATCAAGGTGCTGGCCGCGGCGTACCGGCCCGACGAGGGCACCATCGCCTGGGAGGGCGAGGAGGTCACCCTCGCGTCGCCGATGGCGGCCCTGAAGGTCGGCATCGCGACGATCTACCAGGAGCTCGACCTGGTCCCGGACCTCAGCGTCGCCGAGAACATCGTCCTCGGCCACGAGCTCACCCGCGGCGGCCTGACCCAGCGGCAGCGCACCAACGCCGTGGCGCGCGACCTGCTCGCCCGGCTCGGCCACGCCGAGATCTCGCCGACCCGCTCGGTCGGCAGCCTCTCCCCGGCGAGCCAGCAGATCGTCAGCATGGCCCGGGCGCTGTCCCACGACACCCGGCTGCTGGTCCTCGACGAGCCGTCCGCCGTGCTCGACCAGGGCGAGGTCGACAACCTGTTCCGGGTGATCCGCGGCCTCACCGAGGAGGGCGTCGCGATCGTCTACATCTCGCACCGCCTGGAGGAGATCCGGGCGATCGGCGACCGCATCACCGTGCTGAAGGACGGCATCACCGTGGCCACCGGGCTGCCGGTGGCGGAGACGCCCACCAGCCGGCTGATCGAGCTGATGACCGGCCGCTCGATCGAGTACGTCTTCCCGCCCCGTCCCGAGGAGCCGCGCGACCGCGGCGCCCCGGTCCTGGAGGTGCGGGGCCTCGCCCTCGCCGGCGTCTTCCGCGACGTCGACCTGACCGTGCACGCCGGGGAGATCGTCGGTCTGGCCGGCCTCGTCGGCGCCGGGCGCTCCGAGATCCTCGAGACGTTGTACGGCGCCCGCCACGCCTCGGCCGGCACGGTGAGCGTCGACCAGCGGCCGCTGCGCCGGGGCTCGGTCCCGGCCGCCGTCCGCGCCGGGGTCGGCCTCGCCCCGGAGGAGCGCAAGAGCCAGGGACTGCTCCTCGACCAGGCGGTCTACCGCAACATCACGATCTCCTCCCTCGGCCGGTTCGCGCGGGGCGGCTTCCTGCGCTCTGGGTCGGAGCGGAAGCGGGCCGAGGAGCTGACCCGCTCCCTCGACGTACGACCGGCGGGCGTGGAGCGCGCCGTACGCACCCTGTCGGGCGGCAACCAGCAGAAGGTCGTGCTGGCCCGCTGGCTGCTGCGCGACTGCCGGGTGCTGCTGCTCGACGAGCCCACGCGTGGTGTCGACGTCGGGGCGCGCAGCGAGATCTACCAGCTGGTCCGCCGGCTCGCCGACTCCGGCGTCGCCGTGGTCGTGGTGTCCAGCGAGGTCGAGGAGGTGCTCGGTCTCGCCGACCGGGTGCTGGTCGTCCGCGAGGGCGCGGTCGTGCACGACTCCCCGGCCGGGGAGCTCGACGAGTCCCGGGTCCTGGACCTGGTCATGGAAGGGAAGGTCGCATGACCGAGAGCACCGCCCGGGTCGAGCGCGCGGCGCTGGAGACCACCCGCACGGACAACCCGGTGCTGGCCGTGCTGCGGACCAGCGTCGGGCGCAACCTCGGACTGGTGGTCGCACTGCTGCTGCTGTGCGTGGTCGGCGCGGCGACGGCGGGGGACCGGTTCGCCTCGATGGACAACGTCCTCACGATCCTCCGGCTCGCCGCGACGATCGGCGTGGTCAGCATCGGGATGACCTTCGTGATCACCGGCGGCGGCATCGACCTGTCGGTCGGCGCGATCCTCGCCCTGGCGTCCGTGTGGTGCACGACAGTGGCCACCCAGGACCTGGCCAACGACCTCCACTGGATGGTGATGGTGGGGGCCGCGCTCGCCGTCGGAGCGGGATGCGGGCTCGTCAACGGCCTGCTCATCGCGTACGGCGGAGTGGTGCCGTTCATCGCCACGCTGGCCATGCTCGCCAGCGCTCGCGGTCTCGCCGAGATCATCTCCGACCGCAAGACCCAGATCGTCGACGTCCCGGGGTTCCAGGACTTCTTCGCCCGCGAGATCCTCGGCGTCCCGTTCATCGTGATCCTGTTCGTGCTGGTGGCCGCGGCCGGCTGGGTGCTCCTCAACCGGACGACGTTCGGGCGCCGTACCCTCGCGGTCGGCGGGAACCCGGAGGCCGCCCGCCTCGCGGGGATCAACGTCAAGCGGCACACCGTCTACCTCTACGTGCTGCTCGGGCTCTGCTGCGGCGTCGCGGCGCTGATGATCATCTCGCGCACCACGACGGGCAGCTCGACGCACGGCGGGCTCTACGAGCTGGACGCGATCGCGGCCGTGGTCATCGGCGGCACCCTGCTCTCCGGCGGGCGCGGCACCATCGTCGGCACCGTGCTCGGGGTGCTGATCTTCACGACGCTCACCAACGTCTTCACCCTCAACAACCGCTCCATCTCGGAGCAGTCGCTCCTCAAGGGAGCCATCATCGTCGCCGCCGTCCTGCTCCAGCAGCGGTTGGCGTCTCGGAACACCACCTGACGCCTCCCGCGTCGTCCTTCACCAAGTAGCGCCACCTCAGTTCAAGGAGCAGCCCACTATGTCACTACGGCCCCTGCGACCCATGCGCACGAAGTTCGGAGCCGGCCTGCTCGCCGGCGTCACGGTGTTCGCCCTGGCGGCGTGCACGAGCAACGAGTCCGGAAACGACGACGAGGACCTGGGCGGCGGCACCTCGGCCGCCGAGCAGGGCTCCAACGACGAGTCCGGTGACACGGTCGTCATCGGCTTCTCGGCGCCGGCGGCCGACCACGGCTGGATGGGCTCGATCACCGAGTCCGCCCGCAACGTCGCGGAGCAGTACGACGACATCGACCTGCGGGTGGCCGAGGGCACCAACGACGTGAATCTCCAGATCAGCCAGGTGGAGACCTTCATCAACGACAAGGTCGACGCCATCGTGCTGCTGCCCTTCGACGGCGCGGCCATGACCCCGGTCGCGCTGAAGGCGATGGAGGCCGGCATCCCCGTCATCAACGTCGACCGGGAGTTCGACGACCCGAACGCGGCGCGGGTGACCGTGCTCGGCGACAACTACGGCATGGGCGTCTCCGCCGGCGCCTACGTCTGCTCGCAGGTGGGCGACAACCCGGACGCGGTCGTGGCCGAGATCGCGGGCATCGACTCGCTGCCGCTGACCCAGGACCGCAGCCAGGGCTTCGAGGACGCGCTCAGCGAGTGCGGCCTCGACGTCGACAACCGCGTCGCCGCCGACTTCACGGTCGAGGGCGGCGAGGAGGCGGCCGCCAACCTGCTCCAGGCCGCACCCCAGATCGACGCGCTCTGGAACCACGACGACGACCAGGGCGTCGGTGTCCTCGCGGCGATCGAGAACGCCGGCCGCGACGAGTTCATCATGGTCGGTGGCGCCGGCTCGAGGAACGCGATGGACGCGATCAAGGCCGACGACAGTGTCCTGAAGGCCACCGTCATCTACCCCTCCACCCAGGCCGCCGACGGCGTCAAGCTCGCGCGGCTGCTCGTGCAGGAGAAGGCGATGAGCGACCTGGTCGAGGTCGAGGTACCGCGGATGGTGCAGCTCTACGCCCCCGTCGTGACGGCCGACAACGTCGACCAGTTCATCGACACCGCCTTCGCGTCCTGACCCTGTCTCCCGCGGACCCGCCCGGCTCTCTCCGGGCGGGCCCGCGGGGCCTGCCGACCGCACCAGGAAGTGAGAACGACGTTGACCTCCTCCCGCCCCACGCTCGCCGTCGCGATGGTCGGCCATGCCTTCATGGGTGCCGCCCACTCGCAGGCGTGGCGCAGCGCGCACCGCTTCTTCGACCTCCCGCTGCACCCGGCCATGGCGCTCGTCGTCGGGCGCGACGCGGCTCGGGCGGCCGAGGCCGCCGACCGGCTCGGCTGGGCCGAGAGCGCCACCGACTGGCACGCCGCCGTCGTCCGTGACGACATCGACCTGGTCGACGTCTGCACGCCGGGCGACACCCACGCCGAGATCGCGATCGCCGCGCTGGCGGCGGGCAAGCACGTGCTGTGCGAGAAGCCGCTGGCCAACACGGTGGCCGAGGCCGAGGAGATGGCCGCGGCCGCCTCGACCGCGGCCGAGCGCGGCGTCCGGGCGATGGTGGGCTTCACCTACCGCCGGGTCCCGGCGGTCGCGCTCGCGCGTCGGCTGGTGGCGCAGGGCCGGATCGGCGAGATCCGGCACGTGCGGGCGACGTACCTCCAGGACTGGATCGCCGACCCGGAGGCGCCCCTGACCTGGCGCCTCGACAAGCAGCGCGCCGGCTCGGGGGCGCTGGGCGACATCGGTGCGCACATCATCGACCTCACCCAGCACATCACCGGCGACCGGTTGCACGAGGTCTCCGGACAGCTGGAGACCTTCGTCAAGGAGCGTCCGCTGGTGGCGACCGGGGTCGGGCTGTCGGGCACCGCGTCCACCGAGCGGGGCTCGGTGACCGTCGACGACGCGGCGGTCTTCATCGGCCGCTTCGCGGGCGGCGCGCTCGGCGTCTTCGAGGCGACCCGCTTCGCGACCGGCCGCAAGAACTCGATCCGCATCGAGGTGAACGGCTCGGCCGGATCGCTCGCGTTCGACTTCGAGGACATGAACGTCCTGGAGCTGTACGACGCCGCCGAGCCCGCCGAGACCGCCGGCTTCCGGCGGATCCTGGTCACCGAGCCGACCCATCCGTACGCCGGTGCGTGGTGGCCGCCCGGCCACGGGCTCGGCTACGAGCACGGGTTCACCCACCAGGTCGTGGACCTGGTGACGGCGATCGCCGACGGCACCGACCCGGCACCCACCTTCGCCGACGGCCTGCAGGTGCAGCGGGTGCTGGCCGCGGTCGAGACCAGCTCCGACACCCGCACCTGGCAGCAGATCCCCTCCTGAAAGGACCGGCCATGCCCCGCCCGATCACGCTGTTCACCGGCCAGTGGGCCGACCTGCCCTTCGAGGAGGTGGTCCGCCTGGCGGCCGGGTGGGGCTACGACGGCCTCGAGATCGCCTGCTGGGGCGACCACCTCGACCCCTGGCAGGCCGCGGAGGACGACGCCTACGTCCAGGCCAAGCTCGACCTGCTCGAGCAGCACGGGCTGCAGGTCTTCGCCATCTCCAACCACCTCAAGGGCCAGGCAGTCTGCGACGATCCGATCGACGCGCGCCACCAGGCGATCCTGCCCGCGCGGATCTGGGGCGACGGCGACGCCGAGGGCGTGCGGCAGCGGGCCGCGGAGGAGATGAAGATGACCGCGCGCGCCGCCCAGCGGCTCGGCGTACGGACGGTCGTCGGCTTCACCGGCTCCTCGATCTGGAAGTACGTCGCGATGTTCCCGCCGGCCACCGAGGAGATGGTCGCCGCCGGCTACCGCGACTTCGCCGACCGCTGGAACCCGATCCTCGACGTCTTCGACGAGTGCGGGGTCCGCTTCGCCCACGAGGTGCACCCCTCGGAGATCGCCTACGACTACTGGACGACGAAGGCCGCCATGGAGGCGATCGGGCACCGTGAGGCGTTCGGTCTCAACTGGGACCCGTCGCACTTCGTGTGGCAGGACCTGGACCCGGTCGGGTTCCTGTGGGACTTCGCCGACCGGATCTACCACGTGGACTGCAAGGACGCGAAGCGCCAGACCGGGAACGGTCGCAACGGCCGGCTCGGCTCGCACCTGCCGTGGGCCGACCCGCGCCGGGGCTGGGACTTCGTGTCGACCGGGCACGGCGACGTCCCCTGGGAGCAGTGCTTCCGGATGCTCAACACGATCGGGTACGACGGCCCGATCTCGATCGAGTGGGAGGACGCCGGCATGGACCGGCTCGTCGGAGCGCCCGAGGCGCTGGCCTTCGTGCGCCGGCTCGCCTTCGACGCGCCCGCGGCCGCCTTCGACGCCGCCTTCGCCACGGACGACTAGCGCTTCCCCGGGCCGCCGGCCCGGGTGCACCACCATCTCGGGAAGGACACCGCATGTGCTTCGGACATGACGGCGAGGGCGCCCTGCGCCGCTCGCTCGAGGAGAAGGGGGCGAGCCGGCGCTCGCTCTTCCGCGGGGCGGCGCTCGGGGCCGCCGGGGCCGCCGGGGTCGCCGTTGCCGGGTCGGGGCTCGCCTCGCCCGCCGTCGCCGGCGGCCGGCACGGAGGCGGCCGGCCACACGGCGTACCGCACGAGCGGATCAGCATCCAGCTCTACACGCTGCGGGCGGCGCTCGGCGGCACGCCGGGCTTCGACGTGGTGCTGGAGCGGCTCGCGCAGTACGGCTACGAGCGCGTCGAGCTCGCCGGCTACTACGGCCGTACGGCCGCCGAGCTCCGCGACTTCCTGGACGGGCTCGGCATCCGGGCCTCCTCCAGCCACGACGGCATCAGCGCCGACCGGACCGCGCTGCGCGACAAGCTCGAGAACGCCGCGACGCTCGGGCAGCGGTACGTCGTGGTCCCGTACCTCGCCTCCAGCACCCTCGCCGACTGGCAGCGCTGGGCGGACCAGATGAACGCCGAGGCGGCGCTCGCGCGGCGCTACGGACTGCGCTACGGCTACCACAACCACGCCCACGAGTTCACGACCGACCTCGGCGGCGGGGTGACGCCGTGGGAGGTGCTGACCGAGCGGCTCGACCCGCGGCTGGTGCACCTCGAGGTCGACCTCTACTGGGCCTACACCGGCGGGGTCGGCGTCGGCGCCGCCGATCCGGACCGGTTCGTGATCGACGTGATCCGCAAGGCGCCCCAGGAGGTGCGCCAGTTCCACGTCAAGGATCGTGACGGGGCCACGGGGGACATGTGCGACCTCGGGACGGGGGTCGTCGACTTCGCCCGGATCTTCCGCCGGCACACGGTCGAGGAGTACATCGTCGAGAACGACACGCCCGACGTCAGCCCGCTCACGAGCGCCGCCGTCGGCCACCTCTACCTCGACCACCTGCGGTTCTGACCGGTCCGCCGGGACGGCCTGGGGACAGCCGTCCCGGCGGTCGGCGCGGACGTCTAGGGTGCTCG
The DNA here is from genome assembly GCF_035503875.1 of Nocardioides sp. Classification (GTDB taxonomy): domain Bacteria; phylum Actinomycetota; class Actinomycetes; order Propionibacteriales; family Nocardioidaceae; genus Nocardioides. The sequence goes on along the minus strand of NZ_DATJTA010000016.1, from coordinate 8,757 downwards.
GGTGCCCGAGACCCCCGCCGTGACGCAGGTGCTGTCCGCTGCCGTTCAGGCGCTCGGCGGGCAGGAGCGCGCCGGTCAGGTCGCGATGGCCGAGGCGGTCGCCGCGGCGATGGCCGACGAGCGCCACCTGCTCGTCCAGGCCGGCACCGGCACCGGCAAGTCGCTCGGCTACCTGGTCCCGAGCCTGCTGCACGACGAGCGGGTGGTGATCGCCACCGCGACGCTCGCGCTGCAGCACCAGCTCGTCGAGCGCGACCTGCCGCGGCTGGCCGAGGCGGTCAAGGGTGTGCCGGGCGTCGACACGTCGTACGCCGTGCTCAAGGGCCGGTCGAACTACGCCTGCCTGCACCGCGTCCGCGAGGGCGTGCCGGACGACCAGGGTGCGCTGGTGCAGATGCCCGAGGGGTCCATGGGCGCGAAGGTCCTGGAGCTGCGTGCGTGGGCCGAGCAGGCGGCTGAGGACGGCGGCACCGGCGAGCGCGACCACGCGCCGCGCCACACCGACCGCGAGTGGCGTCAGGTCAGCGTGAACCACCGCGAGTGCCTCGGCGCCGCCAAGTGCCCCTTCGGCCAGGAGTGCTTCGCCGAGCTGGCCAAGGAGAAGGCGCAGCGCTCCCACCTCATCGTCACCAACCACTCCCTGCTCGCGATCGACGCGATCGAGGGCGTGCCGATGATCCCCGACTACGACGTCGTCGTGGTCGACGAGGCGCACGAGCTCACCGCGCGGGTCACCCAGGCCGCCACCGACGAGCTCTGGGCGGCGGAGGTCGAGCGCTCTGCCCGGCGCTCCCAGCGCTACGTCGACGGCTCCGAGGCCGACGACCTCGCGGACGCCGCGGACGCGCTCCGGGCGGCGATGGGGGAGGCCCGGCCGGGCCGCTTCGAGCCGGTGCCCGAGGATCTCGCCGACGCACTGGTCCTGGTGCGCGACGCGGCCCGGGCGTGCATCTCGGCGTACCCGAAGCCCGAGAAGGACGGCGACCCGGACGCGGGCCGCACCCAGGCCCGCGGCGCCGTGCAGGAGGTCTTCGCGACGTCCGAGCGGATGGCGGCGTTCTCCGACGCCGACGTGCTGTGGATGAGCGAGGGCACCGAGCGGATGCCTCCTCGGCTGTGCGTCGCTCCGCTGCAGGTCTGGGGCACGATGCGCGACAAGCTGCTCACCGACAAGACGGTCGTGCTGACGTCGGCGACCCTGATGCTCGGCGGCGACTTCGGCGCGGTGGCGACCGGCGTCGGGCTGAAGCCGACCGAGCGGGTCCTGGAGGGCGCCCCCGCCGACGCGCACGCCTCCGGCAGCGGGCTGCCGTGGCGCGGCATCGACGTCGGCTCGCCGTTCGACTACGGCCAGCAGGCCATCCTGTACGTCGCCCGCCACCTGCCGCCGCCGGGGCGTGACGGCCTGGTGAAGTCCCAGCTCGACGAGATCGTGGAGCTGATCGACGCGGCCGAGGGGCGCACGCTCGGGCTGTTCTCGTCGCGGCGCGCCGCCGAGGCCGCCGCGGAGGTGGTCCGTGAGCGGCTGCCGCACCTGACCACGCTCGCGCAGGGCGACGCCCAGCTCCCCGAGCTGGCCAAGCAGTTCGTCGCCGACCCGCACACCTGTCTGTTCGGCACCCTGTCGCTGTGGCAGGGGCTCGACGTGCCGGGGGACACCTGCCAGCTGGTCCTGATCGACCGGATCCCGTTCCCGCGCCCCGACGACCCGCTGATGTCCGCGCGCCAGCGGGCGGCCGACAAGGCCGGCGGCAACGGCTTCATGCAGGTGGCGGCCACGCACGCCGCGCTGCTGATGGCCCAGGGGGCCGGCCGGTTGATCCGCACCACCTCCGACCGCGGCGTCGTCGCGGTGCTGGACCCCCGGCTCGCGACCGCCCGCTACGGCGGGTTCCTCCGGTCCAGCCTGCCCCCGATGTGGACCACCACGGACCCTGCGGTGGTCCGCAAGGCCCTCGCCCGGCTCGCCGCCGGCTGAGCGATCTCGCGGCTACCGCAGCGCGCGGAGGGCCGCCCGGAGGCCCAGGTTGTCGTCGAGCGACCGACCGCGGCACGAGTAGACGGTGCCGAGACCGCACCGGAAGCGGGTGCCGGCGTTGACGAGCGTCACGTCGACGTACCGGACCCGGCGGGCGGCGAAGGGAACGGTGACCCGTCCCGCGCCGGACCGGCTGAGCCGCACGATCCGGATGCGGGGGGCACCCGACCTCGGGCGTACCGACACGACCGCCGCGGTCGGTCGGGTGCGCCGCGGCAGGTCGACCGCCACCCGCAACCGGGACGCGCTCCGGGCCGCGTCGGGCCGGTAGCGCAGGGTCCCGCTCGAGAGGTGGTCGAGGACGAGACGGTCACGCCGCCGTTGCCCCCGCGCGAGCCGCACGCTGGTCTCGGGAGCGGCCACGGGATAGCTCGCCCCCTCTGCGTAGCTGCGTCGCGGCTGCAGGTTGGCCGCCGCGAACCGGGCCAGGGTCGCGGTCAGCGATCGTCCCCTCCTGTCGAGGACCCTCCGGACGGCCTGGATCGAGTACGCCGGGCCGGCCGCCTGCTCCCAGATCTCGCGGACGATCGTCGGCAGCCCGCCCTGCGCCGCGGGCTCGATCTCGCTCAGGTAGCGGAAGAGGATCCAGCTGCCGTAGACCCGGAGCCCCTCGCCCTGGTCGATCGGCACGCGGGGCTGGCTCATCGGGCTGTGCCGGAGGTACTGCAGGTTGTCGTTCACGCTGTCGAAGAGCTCGTCCTCCACCCAGGCGGCGGTGGACTCCAGGAACCACGGGTCCTCGGTCAGGTCGTAGGCGAGCTGGACGGCGTGGAAGTACTCGTGCGCCAGGGTCACCTGGAGGTTCTCGGTCGGTGTGTGGGCCGGGAACTCGGCGAAGTCGTTGTCCAGCGCGCAGTACGCCGGGGCGCTGCGCTGCGCGCTCGACATGACACTCTCCGGTGCGCAGTAGCCGTAGATCCCGCCCCCGCGGGTGCCGCTGTCGACGAGGTAGACGTCGAACTGGTCGACGCCGCCGCCACGGACGCCGTCGGCCACCGGGCGGCGGTAGCCGGCGCGGACGTAGGTGCCGCTGACCGTCGACAGGGTGGCGAAGACCAGGTCGACGTAGTCGGGACGACCGTTCCCGTCGGCGTCGGCCAGGTCGGGGGCATCGGAGGTCCGGCGAGCCCAGTGCACGCAGAACCCGTCCTGGCACGACGAGGTCGGTAGCGCGCCGGCTCGGTAGCCGAACTGCTGGGGGTCGGGATGGTCGGTGGGCCGGGCCAGGAGCCGGTCGGCCTCGGCTCGCCGCGTCGCCGGGAGAGCGGCACGCGACCGGGCGAGCTCGAGCAGCACGAGGCTGGTGTCGCGACCCGACGGCGTGCCGCGGAAGATCCCGGCGGCCTCCTCCAGCACCGCGACGGCCCGCGCGGTCGGGAGCGCGGCCGCGGCGTCGTCCGGCCCACCGGTCGGACCGGCGGCGGAGCTCGGCGCGACCAGCAGGGAGGCGCCGAGGACGGCAGCACCGACCAGCGCGAGCAGCGGGCGACGACGAGTTGGCATCGAGCATCCATCCGGACGGGGAGCGGGCGGGCAATCGTCGCACGCCCTTCCCCTCCGGACGGGGCGACCCGCGCCGGGTCAGACCCGGCGCAGGACCGCGGTGACCTTGCCCAGGATCGTGGCGTGGGTGCCGTCGATCGGGTCGTAGGCCTCGTTGTGCGGCAGCAGCCAGACCTTCCCGTCCTTGCGCTTGAAGGTCTTGACGGTGGCCTCGCCGTCGAGGAGGGCGGCCACGATGTCGCCGTTCTCCGCGGTCTGCTCCTTGCGGATCACGACGTAGTCGCCGCTGCAGATGGCGGCGTCGATCATCGAGTCGCCGGCGACCTCGAGCAGGAAGAGCTCGCCCTCGCCCACGAGCTGGCGGGGGAGCGGGAAGACGTCCTCGAAGCGCTCCTCGGCCAGGATCGGTCCACCGGCGGCGATCCGTCCGAGCAGCGGCACGTTGGTGGGCGCCGGGGCGGCGTCGCCGACACCGGTCTCGTCGTACGACGACTCCTCGGCCCCGGACAGCGCCCGCCGGGCGGCCATCACCTCCGGGAGGAACACCTCCAGTGCGCGGGGGCGGTGCGGGTCGCGCTTGAGGAAGCCCTTCTCCTCCAGCGACTTCAGCTGGTGGGCGACGCTCGAGGAGCTCGTCAGCCCGACCGCGTCGCCGATCTCGCGCATGCTCGGCGGGTAGCCGCGCTTCTCGATGCAGTCCTTGATGTGCGCGAGCACGCGCTGCTGGCGCGGGGTGAGACCGGTGGCGTCGGGCGGCCCGTCGGGCAGCTCGCGGACGTTCTTCTTGGGGGCCATGGTGATGCCTTTCGCCGGGATGCTCCTGGACCCACGGTATCGGCACCCACCGTCGACTTCAAACACCTGTTCGAACGGGCGCGTCGCCGGTGCAGTTCGAACAAATGTTCGCCAGGTGCTTGATTTCGTTCGAACACCTGCTCTAACCTCGTACACATGTTCGATCGAACGTCTGATCGATCACCTGGCCCGCACCGGACTGTCGGTGGCCGCGGATAGACATTCGCTCGTGGCCAGGCACCCAGGCTGACCGCCACTTCCCCAGGAGGTCCCGATGAGCACGATCCAGATGTCCGCCGACCTGATGACCTCGCGCGGCGAGCTCCGGCTCACCCGCCGCGGCCGGCTGGTGATCTTCCTGGTCGGTCTGGTCGTCGTGCTCGGGGTCGGGTTGATGCTCGCGGCGGGATCCGTGGCGACGCCGGAGCCCGGCGCCGCCGAGCCGACGACCGCGGTCACCGTCGGGACCGGGGAGACCCTCTGGGACATCGCCGCCGGTGCGGCGGAGGACGGCCGGGTCCAGGACATGATCGCCCGGATCAAGCGGCTCAACGACCTCGACTCGACGATGCTGATCGCCGGCCAGGAGCTCCGGATCCCCACGGAGTAGACGCACCACAGACTTCGCCAGCCGCTTCGACCCCGGCTGGCGAGCCGGGGAAGACAGGGGCGGGGCCACCGGGTGGCCCCGCCCCTGCGGCGTCCTGATCCGGTGACTGTCAGCGCGCCGCGCGTCGACCGCCGGGTGCGCGCGGTGCGGGCGGAGTCCCGGGTCCGAGTTCGTCCGCGGTGTCGACGGCCGGGGCGGCCGACGGGGGAGGGGTGGTGATCCCGAGGCTGCGGAGCAGGCGGGCGATCATCATCAGGCCGAGGAAGAGGCAGGCGATGGCGCCGACGGACGCGAGTGCCAGGAAGGCCCAGGCGCCGCCGTCGCCGGACCGGGCGCTGGAGCCGAAGTCGATGGCGGCGTACACGAGGTAGCCCCAGGCGACGACCGCCAGGGTCACGCCGACGGCGAGCAGCAGCAGCCGCGGGCGGAAGGTCGGACGTGGGCGTGCGGCTCGTCGGGACCCTGCTCGCTTTCCCTCGCCCGCCACGCCGGTCATTGTGTCGCACGGTGCCTGATCGCGGGGCAGGACCCGCCCATCCGCAGGGTGTCGCGGCCGGCGCTGATCGAGGGTCCGGGGCACTGGCCGAGGTGGGGGCGGTTCGTGGTCTACTGCAGTCAGCCGCGGCGGCTCGGCCTGCCGCGGTCGAGCGGTTGACGGGACAGCCCAGGAGGTAGGCATGCGGCCCGAGCCACGGCGTACCCCTCGGGCGGCGACGGGTTCGCGTCTCGAGCCGTCGGAGGACGCCCGGAGCGCCTCGACGGCCGTGGAGGGGGATCCGCGGGCCGCGCGCACCGCCCGTCAGTTCCTGCGCCGCGAGCTCGCGGCCTGGGACGTGGAGAGCGAGCTGGTCGACGTGGCCGTGCTGTGCCTCTCCGAGCTGGTCGCCAACGCCGTCACCCATGCCGGGACCGCCTCGGATCTGCACGTCGTGCTGGACGGCCCGACGCTGACTCTCGTCGTGCGCGACCAGGGTGGTGCCGACGAGGTCGCCGCGCCCGACGCCGATCGCGACCCGCTCCGCCCGCGCGGGCGCGGGCTGCAGGTGGTCGACGCCCTGGCGCACCGCTGGGGGGCCGAGCGCGACGAGACCGGCACGACGGTCTGGGTCGAGCTGGACCGCACCGCCGCGAGCTGACCCGTCCCGCCTCGGCGCGCGGTTTGGTGCGGCCCGGAGAGTGAGGACATGGAGGTGCTGCCGGACATCGTGGGCCGCGAGCCGGTCGTGGTCTTCTGCGGGCTCGCGGGTGCGGAGTCGACGAAGACGCGCGAGCACTTCTACGAGTCGCCGGGCAACAGCTTCTGGGAGTCGCTCCATCTCAGCGGGCTGAGTCCACGCCGACTGGCTCCCGAGGAGGACCGCCTCGTCCCGGAGCTGGGCTTCGGCCTCACCGACCTGGTCGGGCACTGGGACCCCCGGTGGGTCGAGATCGACGAGCTGGTCGCGAAGACGGAGCGATGGCGGCCGGAGTGGCTGGCGTTCACGAGCAAGGGCGTGGCCTTCGAGGCCTCGCGTGCGCTGGGTCGCCGTGGTCGTCCCGGCCTCGGCGTCCAGGACTGGTACGTCGGCCCGGCCCAGGTCTTCGTGCTGCCCGGGACCAGTGGCGCCAACCAGCGTCGCGACTACGACGGCCGGCCCAACCGGCTGTCCTGGTGGCGCGACCTGGCGGGACTCGCGGGCCGCTGACCTGCGGTTTCGCGGGCGGTCCAGGCCGGTGGGCCGGCGACACGCCGGTGCGCTTGCGCGCTCCTGCCAGCAGGCGTACGGTTCACCACATCTAGTACTTACATCGCTGTAGTTATCCACATCTAGTGCACAGCTGGATCCGGAAGACTCACAGCGAACCGCTTGTTGTACACAGAGATCCCCCCGATATCCACAGCCTCACCACTCCTTCGGGGGTCGTCGTGGCGCGCCCGGAAGGAGACCCAGATGCACTGCCCGTACTGCCGCGGCACCGACACCCGGGTCCTCGACTCGCGGGTGGCCGACGACGGCGGCTCGATCCGCCGGCGGCGTACCTGCTCGGCGTGCACGAAGCGGTTCACCACCGTCGAGATGATGCAGTTGACGGTGCTCAAGCGCTCCGGCGCGACCGAGCCGTTCACGCGGGAGAAGGCCGTCTCCGGCGTCCGCAAGGCCTGCAAGGGCCGCCCGGTCACCGAGGACCAGCTGGCCTGCCTCGGCCAGGCCGTCGAGGACGCGCTGCGCCTGTCCGGTGCGGCTGAGATCCCCGCGAACGAGGTGGGCCTGGCCATCCTGGGCCCGCTGCGCGAGCTCGACGAGGTCGCCTACCTGCGGTTCGCGAGCGTCTACCGGGCCTTCGAGTCCGCCGACGACTTCGAGGACGAGATCGCGATGCTGCGCGCCGAGCGCGCGCCCACGGTGGGCGAGGAGGTTGCGCCGCAACCCTCCTCGGGCCCCGCCCCTCAGCCCGTCGCCACGGGCTGACCCAGAGCCGCCCGGCACGTAGTGGGGAAGCTGCGTGCCGGGCGCACCACGTCAAGCAGGACGCACGACAGCACGGCCCACCAACTGTCGGTGGTCTCGACGACCATGGACAACAACGATGCACATCACGGGATTCAGAGGAGACGGCATGACGGAGACGGTCAGCGGCGAGACGACGGGCGCGTCCGCGAAGGGGAAGGGTCTCACTCTGGAGCGGGTCTTCAGCACCCCGGGCGTGCACCCCTACGACGAGCTCACCTGGGAGCGTCGCGACGTCGTCCAGACCAACTGGAAGACGGGCGAGTCCGTCTTCGAGCAGCGCGGCGTCGAGTTCCCCGACTTCTGGTCGGTCAACGCCTCGACCATCGTCACGACGAAGTACTTCCGCGGTGCCGTCGGCACCGACGCCCGTGAGTGGAGCCTGCGCCAGCTCGTCGACCGCGTGGTGAAGACCTACACGAAGGCGGGTGTGGAGCACGGCTACTTCGCCGGCGACGCCGACGCCGAGGTCTTCGAGCACGAGCTGACCTGGCTGCTGGTCCACCAGTACTTCTCCTTCAACAGCCCCGTCTGGTTCAACGTCGGCACCGAGTCGCCGCAGCAGGTCTCCGCCTGCTTCATCCTCTCCGTCGACGACTCGATGGACTCGATCCTCAACTGGTACGTCGAGGAGGGCAAGATCTTCAAGGGCGGTTCGGGCGCCGGGATCAACCTTTCGCGCATCCGGTCCTCAAAAGAAGGGCTGCGCGGCGGCGGCACTGCATCGGGCCCGGTCAGCTTCATGCGCGGCGCCGATGCGTCGGCCGGCACCATAAAGTCGGGCGGAAAAACTAGGCGCGCCGCAAAAATGGTGATCCTCAATGCCGACCATCCAGATATCGAGGATTTCATCTGGTGCAAAGCAATCGAGGAGAAAAAGGCACGCGCTCTGCGAGATGCCGGGTTCGATATGGACCTCGATGGCAAGGACAGCCACTCGATCCAGTACCAAAATGCCAACAATTCAGTCAGGGTCACGGATGAGTTCATGCAGGCTGTGCTCGACGACAAGGACTGGGAGCTAAGGGCTGTCAGCAGTGGCGAGGTCCTAAAGACCATGAAAGCCCGTGCTCTCTTCAGGCAGATTGCCGAAGCTGCGTGGGAATGCGCCGACCCCGGCATGCAGTTCGACTCGACGATAAACCGCTGGCATACCGCGTCGAACACCGGCCGCATTAACGGCAGCAACCCATGCTCGGAGTACGTCCACCTCGACAATTCGGCGTGCAACCTCGCAAGCCTCAACCTGCTGACGTTCCTGGACCAGGACGACTTGTTTGACGTCGAGGGTTTCAAGGCGGCCGTAGAATGCGTGTTCACTG
>NZ_DATJTA010000015.1:0-51825 GCF_035503875.1 Nocardioides sp. | reverse complement strand
CGTTGACCACGAGATAGTGCGGCTTGCCGTCTCCCTGCGGGATGAAGCCCCACTTGCTGCCGGTCGGGAAGCCGGCGCCGCCGCGGCCACGCAGCCCGGAGTCCTTGACCAGCGCGATGACGCTATCCGGGTCCATCGAGGTCAGTGCTTTGCGGGCAGCGGTGTAATCACCGCCGTAGCCGTCTAAGGTCCACGACCTCTCGGCATCCCAGTTGTTGGAGAGGACCGGCGTGAGCCTCACCCGTTGTCTCCTCGTTCGCGAGCGAGCTTCAGACCTTCCAGCGTCGCCGGGCCCGCGCCGATGCCCTCATCGGCGCGACCGTCAGTGAAACCGGCGAGCACTCGCTCCGCCTCGCGCCAAGTGCACACCGATGACGCACCACGGGTCGGCACCACCGGCTGCCCGGAACGCAGGTCGTCGACCAGCTGCCGCGCCGACTCCGGCGTCTGGTTGTCGAAGAACTCCCAGTTGACCATCACGACCGGCGCGAAGTCGCAGGCCGCGTTGCACTCGATGTGCTCAAGTGAAACCTTGCCGTCCTCGGTGACGCCGTTCTGCGACCTGATGCCGGTGTGCTCCTTCAACGCCTCGTAAATCGCGTCGCCGCCCATGACCGCGCACAGCGTGTTGGTGCAGACCCCGACGTGGTAGTCGCCGACCGGCTTGCGCTTGTACATCGTGTAGAACGTCGCGACGCCGCTGACGTCGGCCGCGGAGATGCCGAGGATGTCGGCGCAGGCCTCGATCCCCTCGGGGGTGATCCGGCCCTGGGCCGACTGCACCAGGTGCAGCATCGGCAGCAGGCCCGAGCGCGCCTCGGGGTAGCGGGCGGCGATCTGCTCGAGCTCGGCGTACGTCGCGTCGCTGATCTCGTTCGTGGGGTGACTCACCGGTCGACGCCTCCCATGACGGGGTCGATGGACGCGATCGCGACGATGACGTCGGCGATCATGCCGCCCTCGCTCATCACGCTCGTGGCCTGCAGGTTCGTGAACGACGGGTCGCGGAAGTGCGCCCGGAACGGGCGGGTGCCCCCGTCGGAGACGACGTGCGCGCCAAGCTCGCCGCGCGGCGACTCGACCGGCACGTACGCCTGGCCGGCCGGGACCCGGAAGCCCTCGGTCACCAGCTTGAAGTGGTGGATCAGCGCCTCCATCGACTCGCCCATGATGTGGCGGATGTGGTCGAGGGAGTTGCCCATGCCGTCGGACCCGATCGCGAGCTGGCTGGGCCAGGCGATCTTCTTGTCGTCGACCATCACCGGCGCGCCCTCGAGACCGGCCAGCCGGTCGGCCGCCTGCTCGATGAGCTTCAGCGACTCCCACATCTCGTTCAGGCGGATCCGGAACCGGCCGTAGGCGTCAGCGGTGTCCCAGGTCTGGACCTCGAAGTCGTAGGTCTCGTAGCCGGAGTACGGCTCGGACTTGCGCAGGTCCCACGGGTAGCCGGTGCTGCGCAGCACCGGGCCGGTGAGCCCGAGCGCGAGGCAGCCCTCCAGGTCGAGGTGGCCGACCCCCTCGAGGCGGGCCTTGAAGATCGGGTTGGCGTTGCAGAGGGCGGCGTACTCGGGGAGCCGCTTCTTCATCAGCGCCACGAAGCCGCGGATCTCGTCGAGCGCTCCCGGGGGGAGGTCCTGGGCGACGCCGCCCGGCCGGATGAAGGCGTGGTTCATCCGGAGCCCGGTGATCAGCTCGAACAGGTCGAGGACCAGCTCGCGCTCCCGGAAGCCGATCGTCATCACGGTCAGCGCGCCGATCTCCATGCCGCCGGTGGCGATCGCGACCAGGTGGCTGGAGATGCGGTTGAGCTCCATCAGGAGCACCCGCATGACCTGCGCCTTCTCCGGCACGTCGTCCTCGATGTCGAGCAGCCGCTCGACGCCGAAGACGTACGTCGCCTCGTTGAACAGCGGCGAGAGGTAGTCCATCCGGGTGCAGAAGGTGACGCCCTGCACCCAGGAGCGGTACTCCATGTTCTTCTCGATGCCGGTGTGCAGGTAGCCGATGCCGCACCGGGCCTCGCTGACCGTCTCGCCCTCGATCTCGAGGATCAGGCGGAGCACGCCGTGCGTCGACGGGTGCTGCGGACCCATGTTGACGACGATCCGCTCCTCGACCTCCTCGGCGAGACCCTCGGCGATCTGGTCCCAGTCCTGGCCGGTGACCGTGAACACCCGGCCCTCGGAGGTCTCGCTCGTGCCTGCGTACAGGTCTTCAGTCGTGCTCATTAGTTGTACGACCTCCGCTGGTCCGGCGGCGGGACGGAGCCGCCCTTGTACTCCACGGGAATGCCGCCCAGCGGGTAGTCCTTGCGCTGGGGGTGGCCCGGCCAGTCGTCGGGCATGAGGATCCGGGTGAGCGCCGGGTGACCGTCGAAGATCAGCCCGAACATGTCGTACGTCTCGCGCTCGTGCCAGTCGACGGTCGGGTAGACCGTGACGATCGAGGGGATGTGCGGGTCGCTGTCGGGCGCGGTCACCTCGACCCGGATCCGGCGGTTGTGGGTCATCGAGAGCAGGTGGTAGACCGCGTGCAGCTCGCGGCCCGTGTCGGCCGGGTAGTGCACGCCGTTGACCCCGGCGCAGAACTCGAAGCGCAGCCTCGGGTCGTCGCGGAGCACCTGGGCGACGGCCGGCAGGTCCTCCCGGCGGATGTGGAAGGTGATCTCGCGGCGGTGGATGACGACGCTCTCGACGGCGTGCTCGACACCGCCGGCGGCGAGGGCCACGTCGAGCGCGCTCGCGACCTCCTCGTGCCAGCCGTCGAAGGGCCGCTGGGCGGCCCCGGGGAGGACGACCGGCTGCACCAGGCCGCCGTACCCGCTGGTGTCACCGCTGCCCTTGACCCCGAACATCCCGCTGCGCACGCCGACGGCGTGCACCTCGGGGTCGGTGGTGGCGGGGGCGTTCTCGGGCGACTGGTCGACCGCCGCCTGGTCGGGGGCCTTCTCGTCGCTCATCGCAGCAGCCCCTTCATGTCCGAGGTGGGCAGCGCCTTCAGCGCGGCGTTCTCGCGCTCCTCGATCTCGGCCAGCCGGTTCGCGCCGAGCTTCTTGGTCTGGACCTGCTCGTGGAGCTTGAGGATCGCGTCGATGAGCATCTCCGGGCGCGGCGGGCAGCCCGGGAGGTACATGTCGACGGGGACGACGTGGTCGACGCCCTGGACGATCGCGTAGTTGTTGAACATGCCGCCGCTGCTGGCGCACACGCCCATCGCGAGCACCCACTTCGGCTCGGGCATCTGGTCGTAGATCTGGCGCAGGACCGGCGCCATCTTCTGGCTGACCCGGCCGGCGACGATCATCAGGTCGGCCTGGCGCGGGCTGGCCCGGAAGACCTCCATGCCGAAGCGGGCCAGGTCGTACTTCGGACCGCCGCTGGTCATCATCTCGATGGCGCAGCAGGCCAGGCCGAAGGTGGCCGGCCAGAACGACGCCTTGCGCATGTAGCCGGCGACGCCCTCGACGGTCGTCAGCAGGACGCCGCTCGGGAGCTTCTCCTCGATGCCCATGTCAGATCTCCCAGCTTGTTGAGAGTTGTGAGGCGCTGTGCATGCCAAGGCCGACGAGGGAAGTCGACCTTGGTGCGGAGCGCAGCGGAGCGGTCGACGACCGAGGAGAACGCAGGCAGGTGCAGTGCATCGCAGCTCTCAATCCCACTCGAGGCCGCCGCGTCGCCACACATAGGTGTAGGCGACGAAGACGGTGGCGATGAAGATGACCATCTCGATCAGGCCGAACAGCTTCATCGCGTCGAAGTGCACGGCCCACGGGTAGAGGAAGATGATCTCGATGTCGAAGACGATGAAGAGCATCGCGGTGATGTAGTACTTCACCGGGAACCGGCCCCCGCCCACGGGCTGGGGCGTCGGCTCGATGCCGCACTCGTAGGAGTCGAGCTTCGCGCGGTTGTAGCGCTTCGGCCCGACCAGTGCGGACATGGCCACCGATCCCACGGCGAACAACGCCGCGAGCGCGGCCAGGAACAGCACCGGGGTGTAGAGCTCCATGCCGTCGGCCTCCTGTGACTAGAGCCTCGTGACCGTCTCGGATTGTGACTTTGTGAACTGAATCACGAAGTGTCGTGGCGCACATACTGCCACTGCTCGCCGACGCCTGCACGGCAGGGTCCGATAACGGCGACAACCCCTCTGACCAGCGCATTTAGTGCATGGGAGCGTGCCCTAATTCGCGGCCCGCTGACCTGCACGAACGCTTCCGCGTGCCGCAGATCACGCGGACCGGCTCCCGCACGCGCCGGCGCGGTCACAGCGACACGCGCGGCGTGGTAGGCGCCCCACGGTCGGGCCGCGGCCCGCCCGGCGAAAGGGGACAGCGGGCCGTGGCGTCCGGGTCGCCGGGACACCGAGCCTGGGCGGCGACCGTCGGCCCCGACCGACCCCTGACCCTGGAGGACCTCCGATGAAGCGCAGCACCCGTGTCACCGCCGTCGCCGCCGGCACCGCCGTCTCCCTCGCCACCGCCGGTGTGGCCTTCGCCCTGTGGAGCGCCAACGGCTCCGGCGCCGGCTCGGCGTCGACGGGGACCGCACGCAACCTCACCGTCACCGCCGCGGCGACCGACGCCGGCCTCTACCCCGGCGGCCCGGCCGGCGCCGTGGGCTTCAGCGTGACCAACCCCAACCCGTACCCCGTCACCCTCACCGGCGTCTCGTACGGCGACCTCGACGCCAGCGGGTCGTGCGGCACCGACGACGTCGTCCTCTCCGGCACCGCACCCACCAGCCTGAATCTCGCCGTGCCCGCCGGAGGCACCGCGGCGGGCACCCTGCCCGGCGTGATCGGCCTGGCCGAGGACGCCGGTGACGAGTGCCAGGGCGTCACGCTGAGCGTCGACCTGTCCCTCAGCGGCTCGCAGCGGTGACCACGGCCCCACGGCGCAGGCGGGTCGTCGCGATCGTCTGCGCCGTCCTGCTCGGGACGGGCCTGCTCCAGCTCACCGCCCTCGCGGTGCCGGGCTCGTGGGACAAGCAGCGCCGTCCCGTCCTGAGCGTGACGCAGAAGGGCAAGGTGACCGGGCTCTACCCGGGCCGGACCGCCACGGTTCCCGTGGTGGTCCGCAACACCTCCCGCAAGTCCGTCCGCCTGCGCAGCGTCACCGCCCGCCCGAAGGCCGCCGGCACCTGTCCCGCCTCGATGCTCCGCGCCGGGACGGTGCGCACGAAGAAGGTCCTCCGGCCGCGCCGCAGCGTGACCGTGAGGGTCCCGGTGCAGCTGCTCCGCGCCGCGCCGAACGCCTGCCAGGGACGCACGTTCCGGCTCGCGTTGAAGGCCACCGGCAAGCAGCTGCGCTGACCCCGCCGCTACGCCCCCTCCCCCGTCGTACTCGCTCAGGAGAACTCCCATGCCGCGCACCCGCCCCCGGCTCGTCACCATCCTTCGCTGCGTGCTGGTCGCCGTACTGACGCTCGGCGTCGGCGCCGTCGCCTGGGCCGGCTGGAGCTCGGACGCCCAGGGCGCCGCCGCAGCCCGGACGGCCCAGCTGCCGGCTGCGGACGCCCCGACGGCCTCGGGCGTGGCGGGGGGCGCCGACGTCGCCTGGACCGCCGTCCGGGTCGGCGAGGTCCCGGCGAGCGGCTACCGGGTGCTGCGCCGACACGAGGAGTCCGGGGCCACGGTGCCGGCGACGGGTGCCTGCGCGGGTGTCGTGACCGCCACGTCGTGCCGCGACACGGCCGTCGAGCCCGGCACCTGGACCTTCGCGGTCCGTGCCGTGCTGGGTCCCTGGACCGGACCCGCGTCGGAACCGAGCGCCCCGGTCGAGGTGTCCGGCGAGGTCGAGGCGAGCATCGAGGTGACCCCGCGCGAGGCGAGTCCCGGCGACGACGTCGGGGTCTCCGGTGCCGGCTGGCCGGCCGGCACCGAGGTGCGGGTCGAGCTCGGGAGCGCTGAGGTCTGCACACTGACCTCCGCCGACGACGGTCGGGTCGCGGACACCTGCCCGGTCCCCGGCCTCCCGACCGGGAGCCATGCCGTCCGCGCCGTCGGAGGGGTGCGCGTCGCGACCTCCGGTGCGGTCGTCGTACGGCCGGTGCTGCGCCAGGTGAGCCCGGCCGTCACCGCCGGCGGCCGGCTCGCGCTCCGGCCGCGGGGCTTCGCCGCCGGTGCTCAGCTGCAGGTCACCCTGGGCGAGCGTCCCCTGGGCACCCTCACCACCGACAGCCACGGCCAGACGGCGGCGCCGGGCCAGGTCGCCGTCCCGGCGGACCTGGATACGGGGACGTACGTGCTCCGGGTCACCGACCCGGCGGGCGGCGAGGCGACGGGCTCCGTCGACGTGGTCACGGCGAGCCTGCAGGTCGCTCCCGCCGCCGCTGCTCCGGGCGAGCGGGTGAGCGTCACCGGCGCCGGCTGGCCCGAGTCCGAGCAGTCGGTCCAATTGCTGGTCGGCACCTCCTCGCTGTGCTCGCTGACGCCCGACGAGTCCGGCTCCGTCTCCGGCTCCTGCACGGTCCCCGACGTCCTCGGCGGCGCCCGCGAGGTCCGGGCCTCCAACGGGGTCGCCACCGCGACCACCACCTTCGACGTGCTGGCCTCCGTGCACCCGGCCACCCCGTCGGTCACGGCGGGCGCCCCGCTCACCCTCACCGGCCGCGGCTTCGCCGCCTCCGGCCAGCAGGTGTCGATCACGGTCGGCGGGGTCACCGTCGTCCCGACCGGCTCCGCCACGGTGGGCACCGATGGTCGGGTCAGCGCCACGATCACGGTGCCGGCGCTCGACGGCGGGTCCCAGGAGATCACCATGACCGAGCCGGGCGGGCGCTCCGCCACGGGTTCGGTCGACGTCATCGCACCTCGGCTCGTGCTGTCCCGGCACACCGGAGCGCCCGAGAGCACCTTCCAGGTCAGCGGGAGCGACTGGCCCGCCGATGCCACCGTCGTCGTCCACGTCGGCTCCATCAACCCCTGCTCGTTCATCGCGAACGCCAGCGGCTCCTTCGGTCCGAGCACGTGCACCGTGCCGTACCTCGCCGGCGGCAACCACCCCGTGCGGGCGAGCGGGGGCGGGGCGCAGGTGAGCGTGCCCGCCGGGTTCACCGTCGTGGGCAGCGTCTCGGCGAGCCCTGCCCGGGTCGCCGCCGGTCAGAGCGTCACCCTCGCCGCGATGGGCCTCGCCGCCGGCAGCGACGTCACCTTCACCCTGGGCGGGACGATCGTCGCGACCGGCCGCACCACCACCAGCGGCCAGGTCAGCTCGGTCTCCGCCACCGTCCCCGACCTCGCCCCCGGCACCCATCCACTCCAGGTCACCGACGCGGCCGGCAACACCGCCACCACCGACCTCACCGTCTTCGCCCCGACCGTCCAGCTCACCCGCCACACCGGGGCGCCCGGCAGCACCCTCCAGGTCAGCGGGCAGGACTGGCCCGGTGGTGCCGTCGTCGCCATCCACATCGGCGACGTCAACCCCTGCTCGTTCATCACGAACGCCACCGGGTCGTTCGGCCCGAGCACCTGCACCGTGCCGTGGATCGCGGCCGGCGACTACCAGGTGCGCGCCGCCGGCGGCGGCGTGCAGTCGGTCCTCCCCACCGCTTTCACCGTCGTGGGCATCGTCTCCTCGAGTCCGACGCGGGTCGCCGCCGGTCAGAGCGTCACCCTCGCCGCGTCGGGCCTGGCCGGCACCTCGGACGTCACCTTCACCCTGGGCGGCACCACCGTGGCGACCGGCCGCACCAGCACCAGCGGCCAGGTCAGCTCGGTCTCCGCCACCGTCCCCGACCTCGCCGCCGGCACCCATCCGCTGCAGGTCACCGACGCGGCCGGCAACACGGCCACCTCCGAGATCACCGTCTTCGCGCCCACCCTCCAGCTCACCAGGGACTCCGGTGCACCGGGCACGACCTTCCAGATCAGCGGACAGGACTGGCCGGCCGGCTCCGTCGTCGCCTTCTACGTGGGCGACGTCAACCCCTGCTCGTTCGTCGTGAGCGCGACGGGATCGTTCGGCCCGGGGACCTGCAGCGTGCCGTTCGTCGCCGGCGGGTCCTACCCGCTGCGCGCGACCGGTGGTGGCGTCGACCTACGCCCGCAGGGAACGTTCACCGTCGTCGGCGAGGTCACCGCCACTCCCGCCCGGGTGACAGCAGGCCAGTCCACCACCCTGAGAGCGTCCGGACTCGCCGCCACCTCCGACATCACCTTCAGCATCGGCGGAAGTGCCGTCGCCACCGGTCGGACCAACACCAGCGGCCAGGTCAGCTCGGTCTCCGCCACCGTCCCCGCGCTCGCCGCCGGTGCTCATCCCCTCAGGGTCACGGACGCCGCCGGCAACACGGCCGACGCCGAGGTCACGGTCTTCGCGCCCACCGTCGAGCCGTCCACCCGCAGCGGAGCACCCGCGAGCACGTTCCGGGTCAGCGGGCGGGACTGGCCCGCCGGCGTCAACGTCACCATCCACGTCGGCGACGTCAACCCCTGCACGTTCCAGACCGATGCCGCGGGCGCCTTCGGGCCCGGCACCTGCACCGTCCCGAATCTCGCCGGGGGTGGCTACGACCTGAGAGCCGCCGGCGGCGGACCCGCGATCTCCGCCGGGACGTTCACCGTGGTCGGCAGCGCCACCGCGACACCGGCCCGGGTGGCCCCCGGCCAGACGACCCGGCTCGACGCCGTCGGGCTCGCGCCGGGCAGCGACGTGACCGTCTCCCTGGGCGGTGCCGACCTGGCCACCGGGCGCACGGACAGCTCCGGACAGGTCCGCAACCTGGCGGTGCCCCTGCCCGACCTCCCCGCAGGCCCCCACGAGCTCACGGTCACCGACGCGGCCGGGGGCACCGCGACCGTGACGCTGACCGTGCACCGCGTGACCCTGGTCCCGGCAGTGACCTCCGGCGCGGCCGACAGCAGGTTCCGGGTCGACGGGTCGAACTGGGTCCCGGGGAGCACCGTCGTCGTGTCCATCGGCGGGACGCACAGCTGCACGACCGTGGCCTCCGCGCAGGGCGTGCTCGCCGCCTCGTCCTGCCAGGTCCCCCAGCTCGCCCCGGGGACGTACGACGTACGCGCCACCGGCGGCGGCCCGACGCTCACCCTGCCGGGAGCGTTCACGATCCTGCCGCCGGGCTGAGCGCCCGCCTCAGCAGGTCGCGCGGTGCAGGGCGACGATGCCGCCCGAGAGGTTCTGCCACTCCGGGCGGGTCCAGCCCGCCTTCGCGATCATCGCCGCGAGACGCTCCTGGTCGGGCCAGGCCCGGATCGACTCGGCGAGGTAGACGTAGGCGTCCGGCGAGGACGAGACCGCCCGTGAGATCGCGGGCAGCGCCTTCATCAGGTACTCCAGATAGACCGTCCGGAACGGCGCCCAGGTCGGGTGGCTGAACTCGCAGACCACGAGCCGGCCGCCCGGCCTGGTGACGCGGCGCAGCTCGGTCAGGCCGGCGAGCGGGTCGACGATGTTGCGCAAGCCGAAGGAGATCGTGACGGCGTCGAAGGTGTCGTCCGCGAAGGGCAGCCGGGTGCCGTCGCCGGCCGTGAACGGCAGGTGCGGGCGGGCCTGCTTCCCCACCTGCAGCATCCCGAGGGAGAAGTCGCACGGGACGACCCGCGCGCCGCGGTCGGCGAACGGCTGGCTCGACGTACCGGTGCCGGCGGCGAGGTCGAGGACCCGCTCCCCCGGCTGCGGGTCGACCGCAGCGATCACCGACCGGCGCCACCGCCGGTCCTGACCCAACGACAGGACGTCGTTGGTGACGTCGTAACGACGCGCGACCGCGTCGAACATGCGTCGGACGTCGGTCGGCTGCTTGTCCAGCTCTGCACGGGCCACCCGCACAGGCTAGAGCCGTCGCGTCGCGAGTCCGGAGCCGGATGCAACCAACCCCGCTCCCCGGGCGTCTCCCTCGTGTCCCTCTCCACTCCCTCTACCCGCAGGAGACCGCCATGTCGCTCGTGCGCCGCCTGGTGCTCGTCGTCTCGCTCGCGCTGCTGATGCCGACCCCGGCGTACGCCGCCGCCGCTCCCTCGGCCGCCCCGGCCGCGTCCGCGATCCTCGCGCCGGGCGACCGCGGCCCCGCCGTACGTCGCCTCCAGGCCCGGCTGATCCAGCTCGACTGGCTGCAGGCCGACCCCAGCGGGCGGTACGGCGCCCTGACGACCGAGGCCGTGCGCGGCTTCCAGGCCAAGCGGAAGTTCCGCGTCACGGGCGCGGTCGACCGGCGTACCCTCCGCCGGCTCCGGGAGATGACCAGGACGCCGACCCGGGCCGAGCTGCGCGGCGGCGGCAGCAACAGGCCGGGACGCCTGGACCGGCGCTGCCGGTCCGGGCGGGCGGTCTGCGTCGACAAGACCAGCCGGACGGTCCGCTGGGTCGTCGACGGCGAGGTGCTCAAGACCGTCGACGCGCGCTTCGGCGGGTCCGGAACCCCGACCCGCGAGGGCGCGTTCACGGTCCGGTCCATGAGCCGCGACCACGTGTCGAGCCTGTACGACACCTCGATGCCGTTCGCGATGTTCTTCAGCGGCGGCCAGGCGGTCCACTACAGCCCGGACTTCGCTGCCGTCGGGTACGCCGGCGCCTCCCACGGCTGCGTCAACGTCCGCGACCGCGACGCGATCGCCTGGCTCTTCGACCAGGTCCGCCTCGGCGACCCGGTCGTCGTCTACCGGTCCTGACGCCGAGTCGGCAGAACTTGCTCGCCGAGTCGGCAGAACTTGACGCGGGTCGGGTCAGGCGACGGCGGTCGCGAGCTCGTCGAGCAGATCGAAGGCGTCCTCGACGGAGATGCCCTGGGCCTGGAGCTGGATCGTCCGGCCCGCGGTCGGCAGCTGGCAGCTGATCGAGGTCGGGGCGCCGGCGTCCTGACCGGCGGCGACGGCCTGGTAGCTCACCGAGCAGAGGGCGTCGCCCTCGCGGACGAGCTCGGAGGTCGAGCGGGCCATGCCCTCGGCCTCCGGGTCGACCGGCGGGTCGCCCGGCGCGAAGGCCTGCGCCTCGCCCGCGAACACCGTCACCAGCGCGTACTTCTGCAGCGTGTCGTCCGTGTAGGTCCGGAAGGACGGCGCGTCGTCGTACACCTCGGCGTACGCCTCCTCGGCGTACGCGCGGCGGTCCGCCTGGCGCTCGATCGCCTGCTCGTCGATGCCGGCCTCGGCGGGCAGGTCGTCGACCTCGAGGGCGTCGGTCGCGGTCCAGCCGCCCGGCAGGGTGGCCGGCAGGTCGGCGCCGGTCGAGCCGGTGTCGCCCTGCGCCTTGGGGAGCGCGACGGCGAGCACGATCAGGAGCCCGAGGACGACGGCACCGAGGCCGAGGCCGACGGCGCGCTGGGCGGCGGGAGTGTTCTGCACGCCCGTGACGTTACCCACGAACCCCACGAGCCGGGCAAGTGGCCCACTCTGCGGCCGACTACGCTCGTGTCGTGAGCACGAGCGCGACCCCGGACGGGCAGCCTCCGGCCGGCCCCCTGGTCGCCCGGACGGTGCCTGTCGACCCCGCGGTCGCCGACTCCCTGCTCGACCTGCTTCCCCACGACCGGCCGGTGACCTGGCTGCGCCGCGGCGAGGGGCTCGTCGGCTGGGGCGTGGCCGCCGAGGTGCGCACCAGCGGACCCACGCGGTTCGCCGACGCCGCCAAGTGGTGGAGCGAGACCACGGCGCGCGCCACCGTCGAGGACCGCGTCCAGGAGCCGGGCACCGGGCTGGTGTCCTTCGGCTCCTTCGCGTTCGCCGACGACCCGGGCGACTCGATCCTGGTCGTGCCGTCGGTCGTGGTGGGACGGCGCGGCGACTCCGCCTGGCTGACCACGGTCGGCCCGGAGGTCGGCGTACCGCTCGCGCAGGAGGTCCCGGCCGCCCCGGTCGGGGTCCGGTTCGCCGACGGCGCGCTCAACGGCGAGCAGTGGATGTCGGTCGTCGCCGACGCCGTGGCGCGCATCGCCGCCGGCGACCTGGAGAAGGTCGTCCTGGCCCGCGACCTCATCGCCACCGCCGCCGAGCCGATCGACGTCCGGTGGCCCCTGCGCCGGCTCGCGGCCGGTTATCCCATGTGCTGGACCTTCCACGTCGACGGCCTGTTCGGGGCCACGCCGGAGATGCTCGTCCGCCGTGAGCGCGGACTGGTCACCTCACGCGTGCTGGCCGGCACCATCCGCCGTACCGGCGACGACGAGCGCGACCTCGCCCTCGCCGCGACCCTGGCGCGCTCGTCGAAGGACCTCGAGGAGCACGAGTACGCCGTCCGCTCGGTCGCCGACGCGCTCGAGCCGCACTGCTCCTCGATGAACGTGCCCGAGGCGCCGTTCGTGCTGCACCTGCCGAACGTCATGCACCTCGCGACGGACGTGAACGGCGTCGTCCACGACGCCGCCACCGTGTCGTCGCTGCAGCTCGCCGAGGCGCTGCACCCGTCCGCCGCCGTCGGCGGCACCCCGACCCCCGTCGCCACGGCGCTGATCGCCGAGATCGAGGGCATGGACCGCGGCCGCTACGCCGGGCCGGTGGGCTGGATGGACGCCTCCGGCGACGGTGAGTGGGGCATCGCCCTGCGCTCGGCGTCGCTCGACGGCAGCACCGTGCGGCTGTTCGCCGGCTGCGGGATCGTCGGCGACTCCGACCCCGAGGCCGAGCTCGCCGAGGCCCAGGCCAAGTTCGTCCCCGTCCGCGACGCTCTCGCTCCCTGACGGTGGTCGAGGTGCGAAGGACGAAGTCCTGAGCCTCGAAACCCAGCCAGACGAAAGACGGCACCGGCCACCGCCGCCTCTTAACTCACCGGGTTTCGAGGCTCGCTCCGCTCGCACCTCAACCAGCGTCAACCACCGCTGCCGCTCGCACCTCAACCAGCGTCAAGCACCGCTGGTTGAGGTGCGAAGGACGAAGTCCTGAGCCTCGAAACCCAGCAAGACGAAAGACAGCATCGGCCACCGCCGCCTCTTAACTCACCGGGTTTCGAGGCTCGCTCCGCTCGCACCTCAACCAGCGTCAGGCTCGCTCCGCTCGCACCTCAACCGGCGTCGGTCGCCGTCAGGCGAGGTCCTCGCCGTCGGCGATCCGGACGTAGCTGAGGCCCTGCTGCGGCAGGAAGTTGTTCATGTGGGTCTCGACGAAGCCGAGGCCGGCCTCGGAGTAGATCCGGTCGTGGATCGCCAGGCTCCGGGGAGCGGCGACCTCGCGGACGAAGTCGATGGCCTCGGAGACCTTCAGCCACGGGGCCGAGACGGGAGCGAGGAGCAGGTCGACCTGCTCGCCGGGGCCGGTCAGGGCGTCGCCGGGGTGGTAGACCTTCTCGGCGCCCGCGGTGATGACGTAGCCGCTGTTGTGGAAGCGCGGGTAGTCGGGGTGGATGACCGCATGCAGCTCCCCGACCGCGCGCACGGGCAGGCCGGCGACCTCGAAGGTCTGCTCGGGCGCCACGACCGTGGTCCGCTCGGCGACGTCGGGGGCGTCCTCGCGGATCTTCGCGGCGACCGCGTCGATGGTGAAGACGGGTACGTCGACCGCCTGCAGGTGCTCGGGCAGGTAGTGGTCGGCGTGCTCGTGGGTGATCAGGATGGCGTCCGCGCCGTCGAGCGCGGCCCGATCGGTGAAGACGCCGGGGTCGAGCACGATGGTGGAGCCCTCGTGCTGGATCCGGACGCAGGCATGGCCGAACTTGGTGATCCGCATGCCGACCAACCTAATCCGCCGGGTCCCTACGATGCTCGGGTGACCACCACCTCGGACGGCGTGACCATCCGCCTGGCGAGCCCCGTCGACGCCGAGGCCCTCGCCCACCTGCACCTCGACGTGTGGGACGACGCGTACACCGGCCTGATGCCGCAGCAGCTCCTCGACGACCGGCGCGACCGGGTCGCCGAGCGGATCGAGCGGTGGCGCGAGATCCTGGGGTCCGGCAGCGAGCCGACGTACGTCGCCTCGGGACCCGACGGGTTGGTGGGTTTCGCGACCGCCGGGCCGGGTCGGGACAACGACCTCGACGACCACGGCATCGACCTGGAGCTGTGGGCGCTCTACGTCCGCGCCACCCACTGGGGCACCGGGGTCGGCTACGCGCTGCTGCAGACCGCCATCGCCGACCGGGCGGCGTACGTCTGGGTCCTGGCGGGCAACGAGCGCGCGATCCGGTTCTACGAGCGGCAGGGCTTCCGCCTCGACGGCACCGAGGACGAGCACGACGAGGGCCTGCACGTGCGGATGCTCCGGGCGGGCACCCGATGACGACCAGCTTCGACCTGTCCGACCCCGAGTTCGACGTCACCTCGGCGCAGGTGCACGCGGCCCGCGACGAGAGCTGGTACGTCGAGACGAACTGGGGCTGGGCCGTGCTCCGGTACGCCGAGGTCTCGGCGCTGCTGAAGGACCGGCGGTTCCGGCAGGGCAACGCCCGCTGGCCCGCGCAGAACGGCATCCACTCGGGGCTGTTCAGCGACTGGTGGGCCGAGACGCTGCTCAGCCTGGAGGGCGACGACCACGCCCGGATCCGGCGGCTGATGGTGCCGGCGTTCCGCAAGAAGACGATCGAGGCGATGCGACCGCGCTTCCAGGCGCTGGCGAACGAGCTGATCGACGGCTTCGCCGACCGCGGCAGCGTGGAGTTCATCGCCGAGTTCGCCGAGCCGTACGCCGCCCGCATCATCTGCGTGCTGCTCGGGCTCGACGAGTCGCACTGGCGCCAGGTCGCGCACTGGGCCGACGACCTGGGGGCGTCGTTCTCGATCGACGTCGGCAACCAGGTCGGCCGGATCGAGGCGGCCCTGGAGGGCCTGCACGGCTACCTCGACGAGGTGGTCGAGGACCGTCGCGCGCACCCGCGCGACGACCTGGTCTCGACCCTCGTGCAGGCCTCGGTGGAGGGCGAGCGGCTGACCCGGCACGAGCTCGGCGTCGCGCTCGTCTTCCTCGCCTTCGCCGGCATGGAGACCACCCGCAACCAGCTCGGCCTCGCCCTGCAGACCCTGCTGCAGCACCCCGACCAGTGGCGGCTGCTCGGCGCGGACCCCGACCTGGGCGGCAGCGCCGTCGAGGAGGTCATGCGGGTCAACCCGACGGTCACCTGGGTCACCCGCGAGGCGATCAAGGACGTGGAGTTCCAGGGCCTGCACATCCCCGCGGGCGGCATCGTGCAGATGCTGTCCCACAGTGCCGGGACCGATCCGGCCGCGATGCCCGACCCGTCGTTCGACATCACGCAGCAGCGGCCCCCGCACCACGGCTTCGGCGCCGGCGTGCACCACTGCCTGGGCCACTTCGTCGCCCGCACCGACATGGCCGTCGCGCTCCCGCTGCTGGCGCAGCGGATGCCCGACGCCGTACCCGACGGCCCCGGCCGCTGGCTCCCCGTCAGCGGCAACACCGGTGCCCTGGAGTTCCCGATCCGCTTCACCCCGGGCCACTGATCCCCACCCGCCGCGCACACTGGGGCGTATGACGATCGCGATCACCGGAGCCACGGGCGCGGTGGGCGGGCTGGTCGCCCGCGCGCTGGCCGACGACCTGCGCGCGGACCTGCGGCTGGTCGTGCGGGACGCCTCCCGCGCGCCCGACTACGACACCGACGTCCGCGAGTGCGAGTACGCCGACGAGCCCGCCGCCGTCGCGGCGCTGCGGGGCGTCGACACCCTGCTGATGGTCTCGGCGAGCGAGGCGCCCGACCGGCGCGAGCAGCACCGCACCTTCATCCGGGCGGCCGCGGCGGCCGGGGTGGGCCACGTCGTGTACACCTCGTTCGCCGGTGCCGCCGCCGACGCGACCTTCACCCTGGGCCGCGACCACTTCGACGCCGAGAGCGCGATCCGCGAGACAGGACTGACCGCGACGATCCTGCGCGACAACTTCTACGTCGACGTGCTGCCGTTCTTCGCCGACCGCGCGGGCGTGATCCGCGGGCCGGCCGGGGCGGGCCGGGTGGCCGCCGTCGCCCGCACCGACGTCGCCGACGTGGCCGCCGCCGTGCTCCGCTCCCCCGCCGAGCACGCCGGCGCCGTCTACACGCTGACCGGACCGGAGGCGCTGACCCTCGCGGAGGTCGCCGACCGCGCCGGGACGGCCCTCGGGCGCGAGCTGCGGTTCGAGGACGAGACCCTCGAGCAGGCCTACGCCTCCCGGCGCGCGTCGTACCCCGACGCCGAGGACTGGCAGCTCGACGCCTGGGTGAGCACCTACACCGCCATCGCCGACGGCTCGGTCGCCGACGTCACCGACGACGTCGAGCGGGTCACCGGCCGTCCCGCGCGGACCCTGGAGGAGGCCCTCACGCGGTGAGGTGGTGGACGTAGCACCACCGCCAGTCCTCGCCCGGCTCCGCGGACTGCATCACCGGGTGGGTGGTGTCGTGGAAGTGGGCGGTGGCGTGCTGGCCCGTCGACGAGTCGCAGCACCCGATGTTCCCGCAGGTCAGGCACTGGCGCAGCGCGACCCAGTGCAGACCCTCCTCGAGGCAGCGCTGGCAGGCGGGGTCCTCGACGGTCTGGATCGCCGGTCGGGCGTCGAGGTCCGCGCACGTCTCGCCGGTACGCCGCCCGCTCGCCGAGATCCGGATCTGCTGACGCTCCTCGGAGGCGACGTCGAGCATCGACTCCTCGACGTCGAGCATGGCGAGCACGTCGGCGACCACCTCCGCGGGGACGGTGCCCGCCGAACGGATCTCGAGCACCCGGTGCCGCTCGGCCTGGAGCAGTTCCAGCCGGACCCGGCTGTAGAGCTCGCTCGGCGCCTCCTGGTCCTCGACCGTGGCGAGCCGCTCCCAGGCGGCGAAGTTGCGCTGGTCGAGGCGCTGCCGGATGAGATCGACGATCCCGTGGCGGTCGTCGTACTCCAGCTCGTCGAGGCGGTGCAGCGCCGACTTGGACGCCTGCTGGAGCAGGGTGGCCCGGGCCAGGGCGTCCTCGACCGGGTCGGGGGACGGCACCTTCAGCGTCCGGGCGATCCAGGGCAGCGTCATGCCCTGGAGGAAGAGCGTCCCGCCGACCACGGTGAGCGCGATCAGCACGAGCACTTCGCGGTCCTCCGTGCCCTCGGGGATCACGAACGCGGCCGCCAGGGTGACGACGCCGCGCATCCCGGCCCAGCCGAGCAGGAACGTGTAGGTCCACGGCGGCGTCTCCCCGGTGTCGGGGTCGACGGTCGGCCGCCTGAACAGGTAGCGCGACGGGAAGACCCAGACCAGGCGCAGCACGATCACCGCGCCGAGCACCGCCGCGCAGACCGCGACGATCCGGCCCAGACCCAGATCGCTGTCGACGGCACCCTCGATGATCCACCAGGCCTGCAGGCCGATCAGCAGGAAGACGGTGTTCTCCAGGACGAACGCGATGGTGCGCCAGTTCAGCCGCTCGGCGATGCGCGACTGGGCCGACTGCAGCACGGGGGCCTTGTGCCCGAGCAGCAGACCCGCGATCACGACGGCCAGCACGCCCGAGGCGTGCAGCTCCTCGGCGAGGACGTACGCCGCGAACGGGACCACGAGCGAGATCGCGCTGTCGGTCACCGGGTCGTCGATCCAGCGCCGCACCTTCGCGACCACGACGAAGAACACGATGCCCACGAGCACGCCCCCGCCGGCGGCGCGGACGAAGTCGAGCGACACCTCCCAGGCGTCCAGGCCGGTGCCGGCGGCGACGGCGAGAGCGGTCCGCAGGCCGACCAGGGCGGTCGCGTCGTTGACCAGCGACTCGCCCTCCAGGATCGTGACGATCCGGCGCGGCAGCCCGATCCGGCGGGCGATCGCGGTCGCGGCGACGGCGTCCGGCGGCGCCACGACCGCGCCGATGGCGAACGCCACCGCCCAGGAGATCCCGGGGAGCAGCAGGTGCACCACCACCGCGACACCGGCGGCGGTGAAGATCACGAGGCCGACCGAGAGCGCCAGGATCGGGCGCCGGTTGGCGTTGAAGTCGACGAGGGACGTCTGCTGCGCGGCGGCGTACAGCAGCGGCGGCAGGAGGCCCAGCAGCACCACGTCGTGGTCGAGGTAGACCTGCGGCACCTGCGGGACGTACGACGCCGCGACGCCCACCGCGATCAGCAGGAACGGTGCCGGGACGTCGATGCGCCGGGCGACCTCCGTGCAGACGAGTACGCCGACGGCGAGACCACACAAGAGCAGGGCGACGTCCACCCGCCGATTCTCCCAGGTCGCCGTCAGGGACGCAGGGCGCGGATCCGCTCGTCGAGGTCGCGGCGGTTGTCGCGTCGGACGACGGCCTCGACGATCTCGATGCCGCCGTTGGGCGAGGCGAGGGCGTGCTCCAGCTCCGCGACCGACCCGACCCGCCAGTGCGGGGTGCGGGTGGCGGCGCAGAGCTGGGCCAGGTCGACGCCGTGGGGCGTGCCGAACAGCCGCTCGAACTGCTCGGCGTGCTCGGGTGCGCCCTGCTCGAGCATCGAGAAGATCGAGCCGCCGTCGTCGTTGGAGACCACGATGGTCAGCTCGGGCTCGGGCTCGCCGGGGCCGAGGACCAGGCCGTTGGCGTCGTGCAGGAAGGTCACGTCGCCGACCAGCGCCAGGCTGCGCGTCGAGTGCGGCCGACCGAGCGCGGCCCCGATCGCGCTGGAGACCACACCGTCGATGCCGGACAGACCCCGGTTGGCGATCACCTTGCGGCGGTCGCCGACGGCGTACCCGCGGGCCATCAGGTCGAGGTCGCGGATCGGGCTGGAGGCGCCGACGTACAGCAGGCCACCGGGAGGTACGGCGCGGCCCACCGTCCCGGCGACCTCGTGCGGGGTGAGCCCGTCCTCCGCGGCGAGCAGGGCGTCGAGCTGGCGACCCAGCGAGCGGTCCGCCTCGCGCCAGGCGTCGAACCACGCAGGATCGTCGCGGCCGGCCGGCCGGGTGTCGCGGTCGACGGTGCCGGCGACCGGGAAGGGCCGGGCGGACCAGGCGCCCCGGCCCGGAGCGGCGAGCACCTCGACGTCGTCGCGGGCGAGGAGCCGGGAGACCGGACGGGAGAGCGTCGGCCGGCCGAAGACGACGACACGCTCGATGCTGCGCCCCAGCTCGCCGTCGAGCAGCAGCCGGTAGCAGCGCAGCGCGTGGTCGCCGGTGCGGGCGCCGCTCGTGGGCTCCGCCAGCAGCGGCCAGCCGCCGTCCTGGGCGAGGATCCGCGGCGGCGGGCCGGCGTCGTCCCCGGCGACGACGACGGTGCGCGGGCCGATCGGGAGGGTCGTCACGGGGTCCACCGCTCGGTCGGGACGAGCGGGTCGTCGAGCTGCACGTTGAGGTGGGTCGGGCCGTCCTCGACCAGTGCGAACGGACCGGGCTCGGCGAGGTTGGTCGTCGGCACGAGCGGCCCGAAGACGCCGATCTGGTCGGTGGTCTGGTTGGCGCTGGTCCCGCGCAGGCGGGCCGGGCGGTCGGCGGTCACCGCCACCATCGGCACGCCGGCGTGGGCGGCCTCCAGCACGGCGGGGTGCAGGTTGGCGACGGCGGTGCCCGACGTGCAGACCACGGCCGCGCGGGCGTGCACCTTGCTCAGCCCGAGCGCGAGGAAGCCCGCCGACCGCTCGTCGATGCGGGTGTGCAGCCGCAGCAGACCGGCCCGCGACGCGTCGTACACGGCGAAGGAGAGGGGGGCGTTGCGCGAGCCCGGGGCGACCACGACCTCGGTGACCCCGCCGTCGAGCAGCGAGCGCACGACGCTGCGCGCGAGGTCGGTGCTGGTCGGGAGGTCGGTCACGAGCGTCGATCCTGCCCCACGGCACGGACAGCGGCGAGCCGGGCCTCCCAGTGCGCGACCCGGTCGGGGTCGGCCGCGAGGCGGTCCAGGGCCGCCGGGTCGACGGCGGGGACCACGACGGGCAGCGCGCCGTCCACCGGCAGCAGCGAGCTCGGGGTGACGTCGTCGGTCAGCAGCTGGACCGTGGCGAGCCCGCACGCGTACGGCAGCTCCGGCAGCGCCGCCGCCAGGGCCACCCCCGCTGCGATGCCGACGCTCGTCTCGAGCGCGGACGAGACCACGACCGGCAGCCCGATGTCCTCGGCGATCCGCAGGCAGGCCCGCACCCCGCCGAGCGGCTGCACCTTCAGGACGGCGACGTCGGCCGCCTCGAGGTCCCGCACCCGGTACGGGTCCGCCGCGCGCCGGATCGACTCGTCGGCGGCGATGGGTACGTCGACCCGCCGGCGGACCGTCGCGAGGTCCTCGACGCTCGCGCAGGGCTGCTCGGCGTACTCCAGGCCGCCGGCGGCGCGGTCCAGTGCGGTGATCGCCGCGACCGCGGCGTCGACGTCCCAGGCGCCGTTGGCGTCGACCCGGATCCGGCCGGCCGGACCGAGCGCGTCGCGGACCGCCTCGACCCGGGCCACGTCGTCGGCGAGGCCCTGCCCCGGCTCGGCGACCTTCACCTTGGCGGTCGCGCACCCGCCGCGTCGTACGACGGCGTGCGCCTGGTCCGGACCGACCGCCGGCACGGTGACGTTGACGGGGACCCGGTCGCGCAGCGGCGCCGGCCAGTCCCCCGCGGCGGCCTCCTCCGCACACCGCAGCCAGGGTGCGGCGACCTCCGCGTCGTACTCCAGGAACGGGCTCCACTCCCCCCACCCGGCGGGTCCCTCGAACAGCGCCGCCTCGCGGACGGTGACCCCGCGGAAGCGGGTGCGCATCGGGACCGAGACGACCCTCATGCGAGCTCCTTCAACCTCAGCCGGTCGGGCTTGCCGTTGGCCAGGAGCGGGATGGCGTCGAGGACGACCAGCTGGCGGGGCGCCCAAGAGCGGGGACGCTCCTGCGCCACCCACGCCCGCGCGTCCTCCAGGGAGATCGCGCCCACCACGAACGCCACCAGCCGGTTGCCCCACTCCTCGTCGGGGACGCCGAGCACCTCCGCCTGGTCGACCCGGGGATGCTCGCGCAGCCGCGCGGCGACCGCGGGCGCGGGGACGTTGACGCCGCCGGTCACGACCACGTCGTCGAGCCGGCCCAGGACCTGCAGCCGCCCGTCCTCATCGAGCCGACCGGCGTCGGAGGTCAGGAACCACCCGTCGACCAGCACCTCGGCGGTCAGCCCGGGGTCGCCGTCGTACCCGGCGAAGAGGGTGGGGCCGCTGATCCGTACCCGGCCGTCGGCACCGATCGCGAGCCCGACGCCGTCGAGCGGCAGACCGTCGTACACGCAGCCCCCGGCGGTCTCGGCCGAGCCGTACGTCGCCACCACGTGTACGCCGGCCGCGGCCGCCCGCTCGCGCAGCGTCCGGTCGATCGGCCCGCCGCCGAGCAGGATCGTGTGGAACCCGGCCAGCACCTCGGCATCCGTGTCGAGGAGCCGGTGCAGCTGGGTCGGGACGAGCGAGACGAACCGGTGCTCGCCGGTCATCGCCGCCGCCGCTGCCGAGAGCGACGGGTGGTCGTCGAGCCGGACCGGCTCGTGGCCGGCGACCAGCGACCGGCAGACCACCTGCAGCCCGGCGACGTACGTCTCCGGGAGCGCGAGCAGCCACTGACCCGAGGCCCCCAGTCGGCGTGCGGACGCCTCCACGGAGGCGAGCACGGAGGCCCGCGGCAGCACCACGCGCTTCGGGCGGCCGGTCGATCCCGAGGTCTCCACGACCCACGGCTCCGGGTCGGCCGCGGAGAGCCACTGCGCCACCCCGATTCCCATGTGCCGAAACCTAACCGGTCGTGATGGGATGCCGCGGTGCCAACCCTTCTCGGGCGCTTCGCTCCGCCGTCCCCGCTCGCCGGCCGCCTCTCCCTGCAGTCGGTCCTCTTCGCCCTCGGCGAGGGCACCTTCATGGCCGGCTCCGCGGTGTTCTTCACCCAGGTCGTGGGGCTCAGCGCGGCGCAGGTCGGCCTCGGCCTGACCCTGGCGGGGGCCGCCGCCTTCGTGGCGGCGTACCCGATGGGGCGGCTCGTCGACCGGATCGGCCCCAAGCGCGCCTGGGCGGTCAGCGGGGTGGGCCAGGCGTCGATGTTCGCGCTCTGGCCGTTCATCGACAGCTTCGCGGGGTACGTCGCCGTCGCGGTCGTGACCGAGATCGTGGGCGCGTTGGGCAGCACCGCCCACGGCGCGTACACGATCGACGTGCTGCCGCCGCACGAACGCGTGACCTCGCGCGCCTACATGTACTCCGCTCTCAACGTCGGCTTCACGCTCGGCTCGCTGACGGGCGGCGTCGCGCTGGCGTTCGAGTCGCTGACCCTGATCGAGGCGGTGCCGCTGTTCACCGCCGTCGTCTTCCTGGTCAACGCCTACTTCATCACCCGCCTCCCCCGCGCCCCGCACGACCTGAAGACCGCCGAGGAGCGCAAGGCGAAGATCCCCGGCCCCGGTCCGATGCGGAACGCGGGCTGGCTGCTGTCGATGTTCTTCTCCGGGGTGCTGTGGACCAACCAGGTGATCCTCAACGTCGTCATCCCGCTGTGGCTGGTGGAGAAGACCGACGCTCCCTGGTCGGTGCTCGCGCTGCTCTTCGGCACCAACACGGTCATGTGCATCTTCCTGCCGCTCGCCGCCGCCCGCGGCATCAAGGACCGCTCCACCGCGCTGCGGGCGATCCGGGTCTCGACGGTGTTCTTCGTCGTCTCGTGCGTCATCACGCTCTCCACCCACGAGACCATCGGCTGGGTCACCGTCGTGCTGTTCTTCCTCGGCCACGTGACGCTGACCGGCGCCGAGCTCTTCCTCTCCGCCGCCAGCTGGACGTTCGAGGCCGAGCTGATGGACCCGCGCCGACGGGGTGAGTACCAGGGCGCCGCGGAGCTCAGCAGCACCCTCGGGCGGGTCTGGGCGCCCGCGGCGTACACCTTCATGGCGATGAACTGGGGCGGGGTCGGCTGGATGGTCATCGCCGGCATCATCGCCGTCGCCGCGGCGGGCCTGCACCCCTCGACGGCGATGGCCCGGCGGTTCCTGGAGCGCAACGTGCCGCCCGACGTACTCGCCGACGCCGCGGCGTCCGACCCGACCGCCGAGGAGGAGCCGCCGCCGGTCGGCCCGCCGACCGTGACCCAGCCCGGAGAGCCGGGCGGCGACCAGCTCTGAGGGGCCTGCCAGAATCACTCCTCGTGGCAACTCCTGGTGACTGGCTGGCCGGTGCCCGGCCCCGCACGCTCCCCGCCGCGGTCTCGCCGGTCCTGGCCGGCTCGGGCGTGGCGGCGTACGTCGACGGCTTCGTGGCGTGGAAGGCGCTCCTCGCCCTGGTGGTGAGCCTGGCCCTGCAGGTGGGGGTCAACTACGCCAACGACTACTCCGACGGCATCCGCGGCACCGACGACGCGCGGGTCGGACCGATGCGCCTGGTGGGGTCGGGCGCCGCGTCGGCCGCTGCGGTCAAGCGCGCCGCGTTCCTGGCCTTCGCCGTCGCCGGCGTCGCGGGCCTCGTCCTCGCCGCCGCCACCGCCTGGTGGCTGCTCGCCGTCGGCGCGGTCTCGGTCCTCGCCGCCTGGTACTACACCGGCGGCTCCAAGCCGTACGGCTACCTCGGCCTCGGCGAGGTGATGGTCTTCGTGTTCTTCGGCCTGGTGGCGGTGGTCGGCACGACGTACGTCCAGACCGAGACGTGGGAGCTCGCCGCCCTGTACGCCGCCGTCGGCATCGGCGCCCTCGCCTGCGCCATCCTCGTCGTGAACAACCTGCGCGACATCCCCACCGACACCGTCGCCGGCAAACGCACCCTCGCCGTCGTCCTCGGCGACCGCCGTACCCGGCTGCTGTACGTCGCCCTCGTGCTCGTCGCCGCCCTCGCCGTCGTCGCCCTCGCCGCCGTGACGTCCTGGTGCGTCCTGGTCGGCCTGCTCTTCCTCGCCCTCGCCGCCCCCGGCCTCCGCATCGTCCTCTCCGACGCCACCGGCCCCGCCCTCATCCCCGTCCTGCAGTCCACCGGCACCGCCGAGCTCGCCTGGGCCGCCCTCACCACCGCCGCCCTCGTCGCCTGCGGCTGACGCCGGCCGATCCCCCGCTGGTTGAGGTGCGAAGGACGAAGTCCGGGGCCGCCCCGCCGCTGGTTGAGGTGCGAAGGACGAAGTCCTGAGCCACGAAACCCGGCGAGTCGAGATGCAGCCTGCAGTCGTCGCGGTCGTTCGACTCACCCGGTTTCGAGGCTCGCTCCGCTCGCACCTCAACCAGCGTCCGGGAAGGCGCGCCTGTAGCCCCGACGGGCTGATGCCCTGATGCTCGCGCCGGATGATCAGGCCCCGCCGCTGGTTGAGGTGCGAAGGACGAAGTCCTGAGCCTCGAAACCCAGCGAGCCAAGAAGCAGCCTCTAGTCGACGCCGCCGTTCGGCTCACCGGGTTTCGAGGCTCGCTCCGCTCGCACCTCAACCAGCGTCGGGGGAAGGCGCGCCTGTAGCCCTGACGGGCGGTGCCGGTCAGGGCTGCAGGGTCTCGAGCGGGATCGTGCCGTGGTGGTCGCGTCCGAAGACGAGCCCGTTGGGACTTCGCCAGACGAAGCTGGTGTCGTCGGTCTTGTCGTAGCGCCATCGCGTGTGGGTCTTCGCCCGGTGATGTCGCCGGCACAGCGGTGCGATGTTGCAGTCACACGTCGGACCGCCGCGGGCGGCGGCGTCGATGTGGTCACAGTCCGCCCGGCGGGCTCGGCGTTGGCACCACGGGAACACGCACGTGTGCTGGAGCAGGACCTGACGCTCACGCAACCGGTCCGGGACCTCGTAGGCATCGACATGCACGTGATCAGCCAGGTCGACGACCGGCTTCACGACCACCTGCGTGTCCGGGTTCGCACACCAGGACTTGACCTGCTCGGCCGAGACGAACGAGCGGGTCTCCTCCACCCGGGCGAGGTCCAGCTCGCTTCCTGACCCGGCGAGGGCGGCCTCGGAGAGGTGCACGTGCAGCAGCACCTGCCGCGGCTTCGTGCCCGGTCCCGCTGGAGGCGCCTCGGCGTTCAAGTCGAGCGAGAGCTGGCGCCGAGCCAGGTCACCCACCGCGATCGATCGGCGGACGTCCAACGGCGCGTCCAGACCGAGGGCGCCGAGGTCACGCGCACGCCGGGCGACGGCGTCCTCAAGATCGAGGGCGTCGGCGAGGTCGAGGGTGCCGTGGACGTCGACGCAGCCGTCGAAGGAGACCTGGCGGGTCTCGATGTCGAAGTGACGTCCCTCCTGGGCGGCGACCTGCCGGGCGAGGGCTTCGTCGGGGTCGAAGCGGACCCTCGCCTCCTCCACGGTCCGGTCGAGCTGCGCGATCGAGACCTTGTGCGCCACCGCGTGCAAGTGCGCGTCGACGTACGCCGCACCCGCCATGGGCAGGTCGAGGGTGGACTTCGCGATCCGCCGCGCCTTCCACACCGGGAGCTCCAACGACTGGACGCGGGCGTAGAGGCGCGGGAGCCGGTGGGCCAGCTCGACCGCCTCACCGAGGTACATCCGCCCCGCGTCGGTGGACAGGCCGAGCGCGGCGGCGAACTCCAGGACGCTGAACTCAGCCACGAGCGGCGCACCCGGTCCGGCGATCGTCAGCGCCTCCTCGGCGCCCGCGATCAGCACCGCGGCGTCGTCCAATGAATCGGTCGAGTGCATGCCGGCCCAGGCGACCGCGGCGGCTAGTTGGTGGGCGGCGGCTCGGGCTTCGATCTGCCTTTCGGCGCCCACGTAGGCGAGCAACGCGGATGCGTTGTCGCAGTCGTGGAGTTCCCGAGTGGCCATACAAAGATGGTAGGTGCGACCACCGACAGTCCGGGTTCTTCATCCACAGCGGCCGGGGGTGCTCGCCCGCCGTCTCTCGGCTCACCGGGTTTCGAGGCTCAGGACTTCGTCCTTCGCACCTCAACCAGCGTCGGTGGGCGTCCGTCGTACCCGGCGCTGCTTCTCGGGGCGCGGGGTTTCGAGGCTCGGCGCTGGGGCGCCTCACACCTCAGCCAGCGTCACGTTCGGCGCCCGCCGTACCCGGCGCTGCTTCCCGGCTCGCCGGGTTTCGAGGCTCAGGACTTCGTCCTTCGCACCTCAACCAGCGTCACTCGGCGCCGTCGTACTGGCCTCTGCGATGGTGACCACATCGGTCGACCCGAAGCAGCCGCCAACCCATCGGCGACCGCGTGATCTCAGTGGCCTTTGAATCAGCCGGGATCCGACTGGCGTCCGCGGCCGCCGTACCGCTGCTTCTCGGTCCGCTGGGTTTCGAGGCTCAGGACTCCGTCCTTCGCACCTCAACCAGCGCGGGGCCTCGCTCCTCGACCAGCGACGACCACACAGGTCAGTCGACGTCTTCCTTGGTCTTCATCTCGTCGAACTTCGTCGTGGCGCGCGAGGCGCGGGCCTCGACGTGCTGGGCGAGGGCCTGGCGCTGGCGCTCGAGCAGGAAGTAGGAGCCGATGCCGCTGACCAGGAAGGCGATGACGACGGAGGCCAGGATGTTCGCCTCGCCCGCGATCAGCAGCCAGGCCGAGAAGACGACGGCGAGCGCCGCCACGAACAGAACCACCCGTAGGCCGGTGTACACCCAGAACTCCTTCACGCCTCCAGGGTAGGTCGTCACCAAGCAACGCCTACATTGGAGGGGTGCTGAAGCTCCTGCTGGTCATCGCGCTGTTCGCCCTGGCGACGTACCTCCTGGTCCGGGTGATCCAGCGTCGCGGCCTACTGGGGCCCACGCAGGGCCGGACCCAGCGACCGCCGCGGCGGATCGTGGCGCCCGACGACGACGAGGACTTCCTGCGGGACCTCGAGCGCAAGCGGCGGCACCCCGAGGACCCCGACACCACCTGAGCTACAGCCGGGTGGAGACCACCGTCGACTGGCCCAGGCCCTCGGCGTACGAGTGGTCGCTGGTGATGAAGAAGTTCACGCCGATGAAGCTGAACCACAGCGTGGCCATGCCGAGCAGGGCGAGGATCGAGGCGTTGCGCCCCTTCCAGCCGGCGGTCGCGCGGGCGTGCAGGTAGCCGGCGTACAGCACCCAGGTGATGAACGCCCAGACCTCCTTCGGGTCCCAGCTCCAGTACGCCGCCCACGCCTGGTGCGCCCAGATCGGTCCGGTGATGAGTACGGCGAAGGTCCACACCGGGAACGCGAAGGCGTGGATCCGGTACGAGACCCGGTCGAGGGTGGCCGTCGACGGCACGCGGGCGAGGTAGCCGCCGCTCTTGCCCCGCTTCTCGGTGCGCTCCTTCAGCAGGAACAGCAGTACGCCGATGCCGCCGAGGGTGAACGCACCCGTGGCGATCACGGCGGAGACGACGTGGATGACCAGCCACGGCGAGTTCAGCGCCTCGCTGAGCGGGGCGACCTCGTCGTGCAGCCAGATCACCGCGACCATCAGCAGCACCAGCACCAGGCCGGTGACGATCGGCGCCATCCACGCGAGCGAGAACTTCCGGTAGAGCACCAGGTAGAGCAGCGCGACGCAGAACGAGCCGGAGATCGTGAACTCGTACATGTTGCCCCAGGGCACCCGATTCGGGTCCGCGGCCATGCCCCGGCCGACCAGTCCGACGAGGTGCACCGCGACGGCGATGACGGTGAGCAGCAGGCCGAGCCGTCCGAAGAGGTTGGTACGGCGCTCCGCGTCCTCGTCGACCTCGGGCTCGTCGAGCACCGCCGTGGTGCTCCCCCCGGCGGCGCCCGCGCTCGACGTGCGGGTGGCGGCCACCGGGACCGAGCCCACCGAGAGCGGCAGCTTGCGCAGCGCCGACCACTCGATGAGGTGGCTGAGCAGGGCGAGGAAGTACACCACCCCGCAGACCGCGATGGCCTGGTTGCTCAGCGTCTCCCACGAAGCGTTGGTCACGGGTTCTCCTTCGCTGGCGAGTCACCGCGCAGCGCGGCGACCACCTCGTCGATCTCGGTGGTGACGTCGCCTCCACCGGAGCGGTCGAGGGCGGCGACCTCGACCAGTGTCTCCCCGTCGACCACGCGGGCGCGAACCCACAGCCGCCGGGGACGGATGAACAGGGAGCCGAGCAGCCCGAGCAGGGCCAGCACCACCCCGGCCAGCGTGACGAACTTGGCCGGCGTCTTGCTGATCTGCAGGCGGTTCCACTCCTGGATGCCCTCGAAGGTGACACTGCCGAGGCCGTCGGGGAGCTGGACGGTGTCACCGACCTGCATGTCGAGGCGCAGCGGGGTGCCGTCCTCGTTCTGCACCGGCTCGGCCCCATCCTTCTTCAGGATGTAGAGCGACTGCGGCTCGCCGCTGTCGAGGCCCAGGTCGCCGGTGTAGACGAGCATGGAGATCAGCGGGTTGTTGAGCTCGCCCATCAGGTTCTGCGGGTCGCCGTTCTGGTCGAGCATGAAGGTCGGGTAGAGCACACCCTCCAGGCCGACCTGCCCGGTCGCGGCGTACGCCGACTTCACGACGCCGAACGAGAACAGCGACTGGTCCTGCGGCAGGAAGACCGTCGGCCCGGTCGTGACCACGTCTCCGTTGCCGTCGCGGACGGTGATGACCGGCGCGTACCCGTGCCCGATCAGGAACACCTCGGTGTCGCCGATGGCGAGCGGGTGGTTGACCCGCAGGTCGTAGTCCTTCTCCTCGCTCTGGTCCGCACCGGTGCAGTCGACCTGGTAGCGCGTGTCGGCGCTGAAGCCACGCGACATCCCCGCCCGCGGGCCATCGAGGAGCCACTCCACGTCGAAGTCGTCGACGGTGAAGCAGAACGGCTCCATGTCGTCACCGGTGAAGAACGAGCCGGGGTTGAAGTCGTCGTACTGCGTCAGGTTGTTGGAGAAGCCCTGCCCGACCGGCAGGATCACGCCGCCCTTGTAGCCGAACATCGAGCCGACCCCGAAGCCGACGAGCACGACGATCACCGACAGGTGGAAGACCAGGTTGCCGACCTCGCGCAGGTAGCCGCGCTCGCTGCTGACGGCGGCGTCCCCCTCGTCCGACGGGCGGACCCGGTAGCGCCGCCGCTTCAGCACCTGACGCGCACGCTCCAGCACCGCGTCGACGTCCTCGTCCGTGCGGTACGACGCGTGGTCGGGCAGCCGGGCCAGGTTGCGCGGCGCACGGGGCGGGGCGGCGCGCAGGGAGGCGACGTGCTTCCAGGTGCGCGGGATGATGCAGCCGACGAGCGAGACCATCAGCAGCACGTAGATCGAGGCGAACCACGGGCTGCCGTAGACGTCGAAGAGCCCCAGCCGTTCGTAGACCGGCGTCAGGTCGGGGTGCTGCTCCTGCCACTGCGTGGTGCGCAGGGCGTCGACGCCCTCCTGCGGGATGATCGAGCCGGGTACGGCGGCCAGCGCGAGCAGGAGCAGCAGCACCAGGGCCGTGCGCATCGACGTGAGCTGACGCCACACCCAGCGCAGCAGCTCGCGGAAGGTCAGCTCGCCCGCCCGACGGCCGGTGTCGGGGCGGTCGCTGGTGGACGTGGTGCTCACACGCCCACCTCGAAGTCGCTGACCAGGTGGATCTGCAGCCACTGCACCGCCTGGTCCCAGAAGCCGGTGACGAGCAGCAGCCCGACGGCGACCAGCATCACGCCGCCCGCGCGGGTGACCCACTGCTGGTGCCGTCGGACGAAGCCGAGCGCGCCGAGCGCCCGCTTCCAGAACAGGCCGGCCAGGATGAACGGGATGCCCAGGCCGAGGGAGTAGAAGGCGAGCAGCAGCCCGCTGCGGCCCGCGCTGCCCTCCTGGTAGCCGAGGGTGATGATCACGCCGAGCGTCGGGCCGACGCAGGGCTGCCAGCCGACGCCGAACAGGAAGCCGAGCAGCGGCGCCGCCGCGAGGCCGACGGCCGGGACCTTGTGGAAGCGCAGGTCGCGCTGCAGCAGCGGGACCAGCCCGACGAAGGCGATGCCCATCACGATCGCGAAGATCCCGAGGACGATGTTGAGGGTGCTCTGGTTGACCAGCAGCCAGGTCGCGACGGAGCCGCTCGCGACGCCCAGCAGGACGAAGACGACCGAGAAGCCGAGCACGAACAGCACGGACCCCGCGACCATCCGCCCGCGCTTCACGTCACCGGCGGCCAGGTCGGCTCCGGAGAGACCCGTCGCGTAGGAGAAGTACGCCGGCAGCAGCGGGATCACGCACGGCGAGAAGAACGACACCAGCCCCGCGATGATCGCCACGGGGACGGCGAGCACCAGCGATCCCGAACCGGCCGTCTGGCCGAACCAGTCACCCATGGCTCACGCGTCCTCGGCGAGGACGTCCTCGACCACGTCGATCAGGGTCACCTTGCCAGGGACCTGACCGGGGATCAGCGCGGCCACCCGGCCCTCGCGGTCGAGGACCAGCGTCGTCGGCATGGCGCGGACGGCCCGGCTGCCGAAGGGCAGCAGCGCCTTGCCGTCGGCGGCGTAGATGGAGGGGTAGTCGACGCCCTTGGCCTGCTCGAAGCTGCGGGCCGTCTCGATGCTGGTGTCCCGGGTGTTGATGCCGACGAAGTCGACCTGGTCGCCGAGCTCGGCGTGCGCCTCGGTGAGCATCGGCATCTCGATGTTGCACGGGCCGCAGCCGCTCCACCACACGTTGACCACGACCGGCTTCCCGCGGCTGTCGGCGAGGTCGAGCTCGCCGCCGTCGAGGGTCGTGCCGCTGACCCCCTCGACCGGGTCACCGCGCTTGTCGGCGGCGTACTGGACGACGTTGCTGTCGCCGCTGATGTAGCCGCCGTCGTTGGTGCCGCCCCCGTCGCAGGACGTGGTCAGGAGGAGCAGCGCGCCCGCGAGGGCGGCGCTCAGCAGGCGTCGGGTCATGTCAGGGCCGGTTCTCCTCGGGGGCGCCTCCGGCCGAGAACGGAGCCTTGCGGTCGCCCACCGGGATCAGGTCACCGGCGGGCTCGGAGTAGGAGACCTGCGCCAGCCGGTCGCCCACGAAGTGCAGGGAGGTCAGCGAGCAGAGCGTGCACTGCCGGCTGCGCGGGTCGTGCAGGAACGACCGCTTCTCGACGTGCAGGCGGGTGGTCCAGATCGGGAGCTGGTGGGAGACGATGACGGCCTCGTGGCCGGCCGCGGCGACCCGGGCGTCCTCGACGGCGGCCATCATCCGGGCCGCGATCTGCTTGTACGGCTCGCCCCACGACGGGGTGAGCGGGTTGCGCAGGTGCCGCCACAGCTTCGGACGCTTGACCAGGGTCATCGCACCCTCGCCGAAGCTCATCCCCTCGAACACCGTCGTCGACTCGATGACCCGGTCGTCGGTGGCGATCTCCAGCCCGCGCGCCGCCGCCAGCGGGCGCGCGGTCTCCTGGGCGCGCTCGAGCGGCGAGGCGACGAGGTGCGTGATGTCGCGCTCCCCGATGGTCTCGGCGACGCGCTCGGCCATCCGGTTGCCGAGGGTCGAGAGGTGGAAGCCGTCACGGCGGCCGTAGAGCACGCCCTGCGGGTTGTGCACCTCACCGTGGCGCAGCAGGTGGACGATCGTGTCGGGGGTGGCACTCATGCCGACTCCAGGGCTGAGGCCGCCGCGCGGGCGGCGGCGGGCAGGGCGTCGAGCACGGTCTGCACGGCGCGGTCGTCGTGGGCGGCCGAGAGGAACCACGCCTCGTACGCCGACGGCGGGAGGTAGACCCCCGCGTCGAGCATCGCGTGGAAGAAGGCGGCGTACGCCGGCGAGCTGGTGCGCGAGGCGTCCGCGAAGTCGCGGACCGGGCCCTCGGTGAGGAAGACCGAGAACATGGTGCCGCTCGCCTGGATCACGTGCGGGACGCCGGCCGCCGCCAGCGCCTCGGTCGCCGCCGCCTTGATGGTCTCGCCGGCGGCGCCGATGTGGGCGTAGACCTCGTCGGTCGCCAGCCGCAGCGTCGTGAGCCCGGCCGTGGTCGCGATCGGGTTCCCCGACAGGGTGCCGGCCTGGTAGACCGGCCCGTCCGGCGCGAGCCGGCCCATCACGTCGGCGCGGCCGCCGAACGCTGCGGCCGGGAAGCCGCCGCCCATCACCTTGCCGAAGGTGACGAGGTCGGGCCGCCAGCCCTCGACGGCGCCGTCCAGACCCCACTGGCCCTGCTTCGAGGCCCGGAACCCGGTCATCACCTCGTCGCTGACGAACAGCGCGCCGTGGCGGGCGCAGGTCTCGGCCAGGAAACGGTTGAAGCCCGGCTCGGGCGGGACGACGCCCATGTTGCCGGGGGCGGCCTCGGTGATCAGGCAGGCGATCCGGTCGCCGTGCTCGGCGAAGACCTTCTCGACGGCCGAGCGGTCGTTGTAGGGCAGCACCAGCGTCAGCTCGGTGGACGAGGCGGGTACGCCGGGGGTGCCCGGCACGGCGAAGGTGGCCAGGCCGGAGCCGGCGGAGGCGAGCAGCGCGTCGACGTGACCGTGGTAGCAACCGGCGAACTTCACGACCACGTCGCGGCCGGTGACCCCGCGGGCCAGCCGGATGGCCGACATCGTCGCCTCGGTGCCGGAGGAGACGAAGCGGACCCGTTCGACGGGGGTCCGGGCCACGATCTCCTCGGCGAGCTCCACCTCGGGCTCCGTCGGGGTGCCGTACGACGTCCCGCGCGCGACCGCGGCCTGGACGGCGGCCTGCACCTCCGGATGGGCGTGCCCGAGCAGCATCGGCCCCCAGGAGCAGATCAGGTCGACGTACTCGTTCCCGTCGACGTCGGTCAGCCAGGCCCCGGCCGCCGATCGGATGAAGCGCGGCGTCCCGCCGACGGCGTTGAACGCGCGCACGGGGGAGTTCACGCCGCCCGGGGTCACCTCGCGGGCGCGCGCGAAGAGCGCCTCGGAGTCGGGCGTGGGACGAGTGGCGGCGGACATCGCCTCATTGTCGCCCAGCGACCCAACTCGCCGGCGGCGCGGGTCGGGGTCGGATCGCCGAGAATGTGGCCCAGCCCACTGCGATCACGCTCGTTTCGGCTCCTACCCTCGAGGGCAGCATCGTGACGGCGACCACTCAAGATCTGGGTAGGTTCATCCGAATCGGGTTCCTGCGTAACCTTGCCGTGACACGATTCGTTGCAGCGACGTACCCGACGTGAGGGAGCGCTCGGGTGAACACCTTCGTTCGGAGACCGGGAGACACCGAATGACCGCACGACGATTCGGACGCGCACAGCGTGCGACGGCCCTGGTGCCCCTCGCCCTGCTGTCCGCAGCCTGGACCGTGAGCCTCGCCGGGGTCGGCGCCGGCTCCGCGACCGCGAACCGCTCTCCCGACCTCCCGCCGGCCGGCCTGCCCGACGGCACCAGCATCCCCTCCCAGGCCATCGACGCCCCGGCGAGCGTCTCCTCACCCGACGGCGTCGCGCCCGGCATCGGCGCCGGCGGTGCCGCGCAGGCGATCTCCACCGCCACGACCGCCGGCATCCCGTCGGCCGCGCTGGCGGCGTACCAGCGCGCCGAGACCGTCATCAACGCCGCCGACGAGAGCTGCAACCTCACCTGGCAGCTGGTCGCCGCGATCGGCCGGGTCGAGTCCGACCACGGCCGCTACGGCGGCAACACCCTCGACGACCAGGGCGTGGCCCGCCCCGGCATCTTCGGCATCGCGCTCGACGGCACCCGCAACACCAAGGCCATCCCCGACACCGACGCCGGACAGTTCGACGGCGACGCCGTCTGGGACCGCGCGGTCGGCCCGATGCAGTTCATCCCCTCGACCTGGTCGGTCGTGGGCGTCGACGCCGACGGCGACGGCCGGCGCGACCCGCAGGACATCGACGACGCGGCCCTGGCCTCGGCCGTCTACCTCTGCTCCGGCGAGGACGACCTGTCGGCCACGGCCGGACAGCGTTCGGCGGTCTACCGCTACAACAACAGCGACTCCTACGTCGACCTCGTCCTGTCGATCATGAACGCCTACCTCGACGGCGAGTACACCTCGGTCCCCAACGGCACCACCGCCGCGGGCTACCTCCAGCCCGACACGTCGTACACCCCGCCGCCGACCCCGTCGGCCGGCGGGACGAAGGACGTCAGGGAGAGCAAGCCCAGCGGCGGGACCACCGGCGGCTCCGGGGGCGGCGACAAGCCGGCGCCCACCAAGCCCGCCCCGACGACCGCGCCGCCCGCCCAGAACCCCGGCGGGAAGCCGCCGAAGCCCACCAAGCCTCCCGTGCCGCTCCCGTCCGTGGTGCTGCCGACCCTGCCCACCACCGGGGTCACCCCGGTCGACGAGACGCTCACCTACGCGCAGGCGGTCGTCCAGTGCGCGCTCGACTACGGCCTCAAGATCGACATCGGCGGCGTGGTCAACGTGATCCTCGGCCTCCTCAACACCGTCGTCGGGTCCGAGAAGACCGAGGCCTGCATCGCCAAGTACACCGGCGGCTGACGGTCAACTTCTGCCGACTCGGCGCGCAAGTTCTGCCGACTCGACGGGTAACTTCTGCCGACTCGCGTCAGGGGGCGAGGAGGCGGGCGGCCTCGGCGGCCCAGTAGGTCAGGATGACGTCGGCGCCGGCGCGGCGGATCGACGTGAGCGTCTCCAGGATCGCCGGCTCGCGGTCGATCCAGCCGTGGGCGGCGGCCGCCTCGAGCATGGAGTACTCGCCGGAGATGTTGTACGCCGCGACCGGGACGTCGACGGCGTCGCGCACACGGCGTACGACGTCGAGGTAGGCCAGGGCGGGCTTCACCATCACCAGGTCCGCGCCCTGCTCGACGTCGAGCAGCGCCTCACGGACGCCCTCGACGGCGTTGGCGCCGTCCTGCTGGTAGGTACGCCGGTCGCCCTGCAGCGAGGAGTCCACGGCCTCCCGGAACGGGCCGTAGAAGGCCGAGGCGTACTTCGCCGAGTAGGCGAGGATCGAGACGTCGGTGTGCCCGATGCCGTCGAGGGCGGAGCGGACCACCGAGACCTGGCCGTCCATCATGCCGCTCGGACCGACCATGTGGACGCCGGCCTCCGCGTGGACGCGGGCCATCTCGGCGTACAGCTCGAGGGTGCGGTCGTTGTCGACCCGGCCGTCGTCGGTGAGCACGCCGCAGTGGCCGTGGTCGGTGAACTCGTCGAGGCACAGGTCGCTCATCACGGTCAGCGCGTCACCGACCTCGGCGACCACGTCGGCGATGGCGACGTTGAGGATGCCGTCGGCGGCGAGCGCGCCGGACCCGACGGCGTCCTTGGCCGCCGGGATGCCGAAGAGCATCACCCCGCCCAGCCCCAGCTCGGCGGCCTCGGAGACCGCGGCGAGCAGGGAGGAGCGGGTGTGCTGGACGACGCCCGGCATCGACGAGATCGGCACCGGGGCGTCGATGCCCTCGCGGACGAACACCGGCAGCACCAGCTGGCGGGCCTCCAGCGAGGTCTCCGCCACCATCCGGCGCAGCGCCTGCGTGGTACGCAGGCGCCGCGGGCGGATGACGGGGCCGGTCATCGCGCGGTCGTGGTCTTCCGCCGGCCCGAGGGCTTGCGCTCGGACGGCCGGGTGACCTCCTGGCCGGCCTCCACCATCGCGGCCCGGCGCGCGGCGCCGAAGTCGGCGAGGGCGTCGGCGAGCTCCTCGACGTCCGGCTTCGGAGCGAGGACGTCGACGCGCAGGCCGTGCTCCTCGGCGGTCTTGGCCGTGGCGGGGCCGATCACGGCGATGATCGTCGACGGGTGCGGCTTGCCGGCGATGCCGACCAGGTTGCGCACCGTCGAGGA
The DNA here is from genome assembly GCF_035503875.1 of Nocardioides sp. Taxonomy (GTDB): domain Bacteria; phylum Actinomycetota; class Actinomycetes; order Propionibacteriales; family Nocardioidaceae; genus Nocardioides. The sequence goes on along the minus strand of NZ_DATJTA010000015.1, from coordinate 16,435 downwards.
CGAGGTGAAGACGACCGCGTCGAACTTGCCGGTCTTGATCGCGTCGCGGGTCGGCGCCGGCGGCGGCGTGGCCCGGACGGTCCGGTAGGCGGTGACGTCGTCACACTCCCAGCCGAGGTCGATCAGGCCCGCCACCAGCGTCTCGGTGGCGATGTCGGCGCGGGGCAGGAAGACCCGGTTGATCGGGTCGAGGACCTCGTCGTACTCGGGCCAGTCGGCGAGCAGGCCGGCCGCGGACTGCTCGCCCGACGGCACCAGGTCGGCGCGCAGACCCCAGTCGGCGATCGACTGGGCGGTCTTGTCGCCGACCGCGGCGATCTTGAGGCCCGAGAAGGCGCGGGCGTCGAGGCCGTACTCCTCGAACTTCTCGCGGACCGCGCGCACCGCGTTGGCGGAGGTGAAGGCGATCCACTCGTAGCGGCCCTCGACCAGGCCGCGGACGGCCTTGTCCATCTGCTGCGGGTTGCGCGGCGGCTCGACGGAGATGGTCGGCACCTCGTCGGGCACGGCGCCGTACCCGCGCAGGCGGTTGACCATCGGGCCGGCCTGGTCCTTGGTGCGCGGCACCAGCACCCGCCAGCCGAAGAGCGGCTTGGTCTCGAACCACGACAGCGTGCCGCGCAGGTCGACGACGTCGCCGATCACCGTGATCGCCGGGGGCGCCATCCGGGCCGCGCGGGCGTCGGCGGCGATGTGCTCGAGCGTCGAGGTGACCGTGCTCTGGGTCGTGGTGGTGCCGACCCGGGTCATCGCGACCGGGGTCTGCGGCGACCGGCCGGCGGCGATCAGCGCCTTGCTGACCTCGCCGATCTGGCCGACAGCCGAGAGCAGCACCAGGGTGCGGCGGTCGGCGTACTGGCTCCAGTCGATCTTCTCGCCGCAGGTCACGACCGCGACCTCGCGGTTGTCCTTGGTGGTGAGCGGGATGCCGGCGTACGCCGGGACCGCGCTGACCGACGAGATGCCGGGCACGATCTCGAAGCCCAGGCCCACCTTGGCGCAGGCCTGCGCCTCCTCGGGGCCGGACGCGTAGACGAACGGGTCGCCGGTCATCAGGCGTACGACGCGCAGGCCGCGCTTGGCCTGCTTGACGACGACCTTGGCGCGGGCCGCGTGGGTGAGCGGCTGGCCGTCCTCGCCGAAGCCGCCGTCGACGAACTCCGGGCCGGGCACCGGCTCGCCCTCGGGTACGTCGGCCGGGTCGGGGAGCCCGAGCAGGGTGCGCACCAGGGCGGCGTGCTCGGGGGCCTCGGTGACGATCACCTCGGCCTGCTCGATCAGGCCCACGGCGCGGACGGTGAGCAGTTCCGGGTCACCGGGACCGCTGCCCACGAAGGACACCCATCCACGGGTCGGGGTGGCGTTGGTGGTCTTGCCTCGGGTCATGCGTTGCGCACCTGTTCTGACTCGTCGTGCTGTCGTGTGTCCAGCTCACCGGCACCGTCGGCGAGCATCTCCGCCGCGAGCCGGTTGCCGACGCCGGCGGCATCGGCGGGGTCCCCCGACGCGGACGACCGCACCGAGAGCCCTCCGTCGGGTGAGAGCGCGATCGCGCGCACCCAGATCTCGTCGCCGTCCTCGCCCTCGACGACCTCGGCGAGGGCGCCGATCGGTGCCGAGCAGCCACCCTCGAGGGTGGCAAGGACGGCTCGCTCCGCCTCGACCGCGGCCCGCGCGAGCGGGTCGTCGAGGACGGCCAGGTCCGTGACGAGGCGGTCGTCGCTGCGGCACTCCACCCCGAGCGCACCCTGGCCGGGGGCCGGGAGCATCTGCAGCGGGTCGAGCACCTCCGTCGCCTCCTCCAGCCGACCGATCCGGGCCAGTCCGGCGCGGGCCAGCACGACGGCGTCGTACTCACCCGAGCGGACCTTCCCGATCCGGGTATCGACGTTGCCACGGAGTCCGGCGACCTCCAAACCGAGGCCGAGCGCGTGCAGCTGGGCGGCCCGCCGGGGCGAGCCGGTGCCGACCCGCGAGCCCACCGGGAGCTCGCCGAGGGTCAGGCCGTCGCGGGCGACGACGACGTCGCGCGGGTCCTCGCGCCCGGGGATCGCGACCAGCGAGATCCCCTCGGCGGGGTAGGTCGGCAGGTCCTTGAGCGAGTGGACGGCGACGTCGATCTCACCGCGCAGCAGGGCGTCGCGCAGCGCGCTGACGAACACGCCGACCCCGCCGTACGACGCGAGCGGGATGCCCGAGGCCTGGCTGCGGTCGCCGTCGGTGGCGATCTCGACGAGCTCGACCTCGACCCCCAGCTTGGTGCGGATCAGGTCCGCCACGGTGCCGGCCTGGGTGGTGGCGAGCAGCGAGGCGCGGGTGCCGACCCGCACGGGGCTCGCGGCGCTCACCGGAGTCCCTCCGGACGGGTCATCGCGTCGACGGCCTCGGGGTCGAGTGCGAACAGCTCGGCGAGGGCGGCGGCGTAGGAGACCGCGCCGGCCTCGTTGGACAGCTCCTTGACCCGCACGGTCGGCTCGTGGAGCAGCTTGTCGGCGACCCGGCGCACGGTGTGCAGCACCTCGGCGCGGGTGGTCTCGTCGAGTTCGGGGAGCCGTCCGACGAGGCGGTCCATCTCGGCCTCGACCACGCCGGTGGCCATCGTCCGCAGCGCCACCACGGTCGGGGTGACGCTGGCCTGGCGGCGCGCGGCGAGGTACGCCGAGACCTCCTGGCCGACGATCCGGCGGACCTCCCCGACCTCGCGGCCGGCGTCGGAGGCGTGCAGGTCGTCGGCGAGCTCGGCCAGGCCGACCAGGGTGACGCCGGGGAGCTCGGTCACGGCCGGGTCGACGTCGTGGGGCAGGGCCAGGTCGATGAGCACGACCGGCCGGCCGTCGGGCCGGGTGCGCGCCACCATGTCGCGGCTGATCTGTACGCCGCTGGAGCCGGTGCAGCTCACCACCAGGTCGGCGGCGCCGAGCTCGGCCTCGAGGTCGGACAGGGACACCGAGCGGGCGGCGTACTCCAGGGCGAGCCGGTCGGCCCGCTCCCGGCTGCGGTTGGCGACGACGATGTCCGAGGCCCCGAGCCGGGCCACGGTCGCGGTGGCCAGTCCGGCCATCGCGCCGGCGCCGACGACGAGCACCCGGCGGCCGGCGAGCCCGTCGGCGGCGAGTCCGGAGCGGTCCAGCGCGGCACTCACCAGGGACGGCGCGGCGCGGTCGATGTCGGTCTCCGCACGCGAGCGCTTGCCGACCCGCAGGGCCTGCTGGAAGAGCACGTTGAGCGAGGGCCCGACGGTGCCGAGCTCCTGGCCCAGGCGCAGCGCCTCGCGCGTCTGGCCGAGGATCTGGCCCTCGCCGACGGCCATCGAGTCGAGCCCGGCGGCCACCTGGAACAGGTGCGAGACCGCGCCGTCGTCGTAGTGGACGTAGAGGTGCGGCAGGAGGGTCTCGGTCGAGCGTCCGGCCCGGTCCACCAGCAGCCGGGAGAGCTCCTCCACGGAGCCGTGGAACCGGTCGACGTCGGCGTAGATCTCCAGCCGGTTGCAGGTCGAGATGACGGTCGCCTCGGTGACGTGCTCGCACGCGACGACGTCGTGGACCAGCTTCGGCGCGCCGTCGGGACCGAGCGCGACGGACTCGAGGAGCGAGACCGGCGCGGTGTTGTGGGAGATGCCCACGACGAGGACGCTCATGCGGTCTCCTCCTGGGTGTGGGTCACCACGGCCGCGCTGGCGCTGTCGTGCGCCTTGCGCTGCTCGTGGTAGGCGAGGATCTGCAGCTCGATGGAGAGGTCGACCTTGCGCACGTCGACGCCGGCCGGGACGTTGAGCACCGTCGCCGCGAAGTTGAGGATGCTGGTGATGCCGGCCGCCACCATCCGGTCGGCGACCGACTGGGCCGCGACGGCGGGGGTCGCGATGACCCCGATGGCCACGCCGTGCTCGGCGACGATGCCCTCGAGGTGGTCGAAGGGGCGTACGCCGATGCCCGCGACCGTCTCGCCGGTCCGCGCCGGGTCGGCGTCGAGGAGCGCGACCGTGTGGAACCCGCGGCTGCGGAAGCCGGAGTAGTTGGCGAGCGCGTGCCCGAGGTTTCCGATCCCGACGATCACGACGGGCCAGTCCTGGGTCACGCCGATCTCGCGGGCGATCTGGTAGCGCAGGTAGTCGACGTCGTACCCGACGCCGCGGGTGCCGTAGCTGCCGAGGTACGACAGGTCCTTGCGCAGCATCGCGCTGTTCACACCGGCCGACGCCGCGAGCAGCTCGCTCGAGCAGGTCGACGTGCCGGCGTCGGAGAGCGAGGTGAGGGCCCGCAGGTACACCGGCAGCCGCGCGACGGTGGCCTCGGGGATGTCCCGGGCGGTCTCGCTGGGCGTCCGTGCAGTCACGTTCTGCTTCTCTCCATGCCCGGGGGCAAGTAGCTGCCGCGGATGGGGGCCGGCGCAGCCCGGATTCGTCCGACGGCTCGCTCACTGTAGGAGTTTGTGAACGGGAGAACAAACTCGCGCCGGTGCCGTCCGCGGGGCGGACCTAGCACATGTGAGATGACCCACGATCGGAGGGGGTCGATCCGGCCTCAGCGGGTCAGCGCGGCCCGCAGTCGCCGCTCGTCGACCCGCCAGAAGTCGTGCTGGCGCCCGTCCACGAGGGTCACCGGGATCTCCTCGCCGTACCGCTCCATCAGGACGGGGTCGTCGAGGATCGAGATCTCGTCGTACTCCTCGCCGAGGTCAGCACAGACCCGCTCGATCACCGTCCGGGCGTCGTCGCACAGGTGGCACCCGGGCTTGGCGTAGAGGGTGACGCGCGCGGTCACGGCGCCTCCTCCAGCAGCCCGAGGGCGCGCCGCCGCTCGATCCCCCGCAGCCGGCCCTTCTGCACCTTGCCCGTCACCGTGAGCGGCAGCTCGTCGACGACCTCGATCCGCCCGGGTCGCTTGAAGCGGGCGAGCCGGAGCGCGCAGTGCTCGCGTACGGCGTCCTCGACCGCGGCCGGGTCGGCACCGGGCGCGACGACGTACGCCACGACGGCCTCGCCGGTCTCCTCGTAGGCGACGCCGATGACCGCGGCCTCGCTCACCTGGTCGAGCTCGCGGATCACCTCCTCGACCTCGACGGGATAGACGTTGAAGCCGGAGACGATGACCATCTCCTTGAGCCGGTCGACCAGCGTCAGGTCGCCCTCGGCGTCGAGGAAGCCGACGTCGCCCGTCGACCACCATCCATCGGCATCGGGACCGTCGGCGCCGTCGGGCCAGTAGCCGCTGAACAGGTTGGCGCCGCGGACCTGGATCTCGCCGGCGTCCTCCCCCTCGGGCTCGCGGCCCGCCTCGTCGACGAGGCGCACGCCGATGCCGGGCAGGGCCGCACCCACCGAGCCGAGCGCCGGCGGCCGGGTGCTGCACAGGGTGCTGGTGACCACCGGCGAGGCCTCGGTCAGGCCGTACCCCTGGTGCACCGCGATGCCGGTGCGCGCCACGAACTCCTCGACCAGCTCGGGGGCGAGCGGCGCCGAGCCGGAGAGCACGAGGCGGACCGGCCCCAGGCGCTCGGCCAGCTGGTCCTCGCCGCGCCAGTAGGCGAAGACCGGCGGCGCGACCGGGATCACGCTGCAGGCCTCGTCGTCGATGATGTCGAGGGTGCCCTGGGGGTCGAAGCGCTCCACCAGGACCAGCTTGGCGCGGTGCCGGAGCACGCCGCCCAGCACGGCGTTGAGGCCGTACACGTGGAAGAGCGGGAGCACTCCGAGGACCACGTCGTCGCCGTGCATCATCGGCGGCTCCACGGCCGCGACCTGCTCGATGTTGGCGAGCAGGGCGCGGTGGGTCAGCATCGCCGCGCGCGGGCGGCCCGACGTACCGCTGGTGTAGAGGAGGCAGGCGAGCTTCTCGGGGTCCTGGAGCGGGGGCACGGGACGGGCCTGGTCCGCGTGCAGGTCGTCGTAGGAGCGCTCGCCGGGCAGGGGTACGCCGCCGACCAGCACGATCCGGGGTGCGCCGGCCTCGGGCAGGTCCGCGACGGCGGACCGGACGCCGGGCGCGGTCTCGTCGTCGGCGAGGACCAGCTTGGCGCCGGAGTCGGCGAGCATCCGGGCCAGCTCCCCGGGCGTCGACAGCGGGTTCACGGGTACGGCGACCGCCTGCGCCCGCAGGATCGCGAGGTACGCCGCGACGAACTCCAGGCGGTTGCCCAGCACCAGCATGACCCGGTGACCGGCGACGATGCCCGCGGCACCGAGCCCGGTCGCGAGGCGGCCCACCTCGTCGTCGAGCTGCACCCAGGTCAGGCAGCGGCCTCCCGCCTCGACGACGGCCAGCTTGTCGGGGCTCTCCACCGCGGCAGCGGTGACCAGATCGGCCACGTCGCGGACGTCGGACACCCCGGCGGAGGCAGGCATGGAGGGATGATTCCACACCCGCGCCCGCCCCGCGGCGGTCTCCACGAGACGCCCTGCGGGGCTCTACCCTGGCCGGGTGACCCCGCCCGCCGTACGGCGCAGCCTCCCCGACCTCCGGCAGCGGTCCGCGCTGGCCGGCGAGGCGGCGGCCGCGGCCGCCGAGGTCGAGACCGCCCTGAACACGCCCTCCGATCCCGGCTCGGCGGCGTTCTTCGACGTCGACAACACGGTCATGCAGGGGGCGAGCATCTTCCACCTCGCCCGCGGCCTGCACCGGCGCAAGTTCTTCACCACCCGGGAGATCGCGGGCGCCGCCTGGAAGCAGGCGTACTTCCGCATCGTCGGCGTCGAGGACCCCGAGCACGTCGCCGACGCCCGCAACTCCGCGCTGTCCTTCATCGCCGGCCACACCGTCACCGAGCTCGAGGAGCTGGGCGAGGAGATCTTCGACGAGGCGATGGCCCACCGGATCTGGCCCGGCACCCGGGCGCTGGCCCAGATGCACCTCGACCAGGGGCAGCGGGTCTGGCTGGTCACCGCGGCACCCATCGAGATCGCCCAGATCATCGCCCGGCGGCTCGGGCTGACGGGCGCGATGGGCACCGTCGCCGAGCACGACGGCGGCGTTTACACGGGTCGCCTGGTCGGAGACATGCTGCACGGCCCGGCCAAGGCCGAGGCGGTCCGGGCGCTGGCCGCCCGGGAGGGCCTGGAGCTCGCGGCCTGCTCGGCGTACTCCGACTCCTACAACGACCTGCCGATGCTCTCGCTGGTCGGCGACCCCTGCGCGATCAACCCGGACGCGCGACTGCGCGCCCATGCGCGCGAGCAGGGCTGGCGGGTGCGCGACTACCGCACCGGGCGCAAGGCGGCCCGCGCCGGGTTGCTGGTGGGCGCGGCGACAGGCGCCGCGACCGGTGCCGTCGCTGCCGCGCTGGCGGTGCGCAAGCGGCACTGACCCGCTCCCCACCTGCGGATTTTGCGGACGCATTCGTTCACATGCCGGACCTCGTCTGCGTATGGTGAGCAGTCGATCGGTGGGCGACTCGGGGAGGGATCGACCGGATGCCGTGGGAGCGAGGCGACCTCGCGTATGGGCTCGACGCCCTGCGCGTCGAGGTCGCGCGCCTGCTGCGGCCCGCGGCGGTGCTCGCCGGCGGTCCCCCGATGCTGCTCTCCGAGGCCCTCACGGGTGACGGGGGCGGCTCCGGCCCGTCGTACGGCGACGCGGACCAGGCCGCCTCCTCCGAGGACTCGGAGGCCGAGCGGACCCGGCTGATCGCCCTGGTCGAGCTGGCCCGGCAGGGCGACGCCGACGCGTTCGGCCTGCTCTACGACCACTACCACGGCGCGGTCTACCGGTTCCTCTGCTACCGCACCCGGTCCACGACGCTGGCCGAGGACCTCACCTCGGAGACCTTCTTCCGGGCGCTGCGGAGCATGAACGGCTTCCGGTGGCAGGGCAAGGACTTCGGCGCCTGGCTGATGACCATCGCCCGCAACCTCGCGACCGACCACTTCAAGGCCGGCCGGACCCGGCTGGAGCTGGCCACCGAGGACATGGCCCAGCACGACGCCAGCACCGAGGGACCGGAGGACGCGGTCCTCGCCGGGCTGACCAACGAGATCCTGCTCCAGGCGCTCACCCAGCTCCCGTCGGAGCAGCGCGACTGCCTGGTGATGCGCTTCCTGCAGGGCCTGAGCATCGCCGAGACGGCGGCCGCACTGGGGCGCAGCGACGGGGCGGTCAAGCAGCTCCAGCTGCGCGGGGTGCGCAACCTCGCGAAGCTGATGCCGGAAGGGATCCGGGGCTGATGGACCTGCGCGCAGAGATCGTCGTCACAGCAGCGGCGTACGCCATAACCTCCGCCGACCACCGGTCGTTGGAACGGTCGTCCGGGTGCGGCGTCACGCTCCCGGTCCGTGACGAGACCTCAGGACGGAAGCCATGATCCCCGTGTTCGCGCGCCGGCGGGCGGAGGAGTTCGACGCGCTGGTCGAGGGCACCTCGACCGGGGCGGACGACGCCCGGTACGCCGAGCTGCTCGACCTGGTGGGGTCGCTGCGGGAGTCGACGCCCGTCGAGCCCCGGGCCGAGTTCGTCGCCGACCTCCGCGAGCGGCTGATGGCCGCGGCCGAGACCGACCTCGTCCCGGCCTCCGACACCACCACGCCACGCACGGCCGTCGAGGACCGGTTGACCGTCGCGCGTCGCTCCCCGCGCGAGCGTCGGCTGGCGGCCGCCATCGGCGGCCTCGCACTCGTCGGCGCCACCACCTCGATGGCGGTCGCCGCCCAGTCCGCCCTGCCGGGCGACGTGCTCTACCCCCTGAAGCGGGCCATCGAGAACGCCCACACCGGCCTCAGCGTCGACGACGAGCGGAAGGGCTCGACGCTCCTCGCCAACGCCAGCGACCGGCTGGAGGAGGTCAACCGGCTCGCCCACGAGGCGCCCGCCGAGGAGGTCGACGTACGCCGCGTCGAGGAGACCCTCGCGACCTTCACCTCCCAGGCGACCGAGGCCAGCGACCTGCTGCTCGGCGCGTACGAGGCGGAGGGCGACGAAGAGGCCCTGACCGAGCTGCAGGAGTTCACCGACCGCAGCTTCGAGTCCCTCGACCAGCTCGCGGCCGACGTCGGCGACGACGTCCGTGCCGCCCTGGTGCCGGTCGGCAACGTGCTGGCGGCGATCGAGACCGCGATCCAGGAGGCCTGCCCCGCCTGCACCGACGTGCTCACCGAACTGCCCCCGTGGATGCTGACCAGCGCCGAGCAGCTCGCGTCCTCCACCCTGGCCGACCTGGTCGGGTCGAGCGGCGGCGTCGCCCCCGAGCCCGAACCGGGAGCCGGCGGCTCCGGCGGCGCCGCGGTCGACGGGAAGCCCGATCCCGCGGTCGGCAAGCCGCCAGCCCCGGCTCCGGCCGGCGTCCCCTCCCTCCCGCTCCCGGCCCCCACCGGTGGCGCCGCGGGTGGCGGCGGGTCCACGGGCGGCGGTGGCACGGATCCTCAGCCGAAGCCCGGCAAGAACGTCGTGAGCGACCTCGTCAACGGCCTGCTCGGCCCCGGCGGCGGCACCGACGCCAACGGGGGGCCGAAGCCGCCGACCGTGGGCGACGTCCTCCAGGGTGTCGGTGAGGGCGTGGGCGGACTGCTCGACACCATCACCCAGCCGCTGCAGCCGACGCCCAAGCCCTGAGCGGGCGCGGCCGGTCTCAGCGGAAGACGGACTCCCGCTTCATCAGCAACGAGTAGAGCGTCTGCTGGATCGTCTCGCGCACCTGGTCGGTCACGTTGAAGACCAGCATCGGGTCGTCGGCGGCGGCACGGTCGTACTCGTCGGTGCGGATCGGCTCGCCGAACTCCAGCAGCCACTTCGACGGCAGCGGCACCAGCCCGAGCGGGCCGAGCAGCGGGAAGAGCGGCGTGATCGGGATGTACGGGACGCCGAGCAGCCGGGCCAGCGCGGGCACGTTGCCGACCAGGGGGTAGATCTCCTCCGCGCCCACCACCGAGAGCGGCACGATCGGCACGCCGGTGCGCAGGGCCGCCGACACGAAGCCGCCGCGACCGAAGCGCTGCAGCTTGTAACGCTCGGAGTACGGCTTCCCGATGCCCTTGAAGCCCTCCGGCCAGACACCGACCAGCTCGCCACCGCTCAGCATCCGCTCGGCGTCCTCGGAGCAGGCCAGCGTGGCGCCGCCCTTGCGGGCCAGCGCGGAGAAGACCGGCAGCCGGAAGAGCAGGTCGGCCCCGAGCGGCCGCAGGAAGCGACCCGTGTGGTCGTGGACCGACACCATCGTCATCAGCCCGTCGACGGGCACCGTGCCGGAGTGGTTGGACACGACCAGCGCGCCGCCCTCCGCCGGGATGTTCTCGGCGCCGCGGACCTCGATGCGGAACCAGCGCTCGGCGATCGGCCGGAGCGCGGCCATGAAGAACCGCTCGCTGATCTCGCGGTCGAAGCCGTACTCGTCGACCTCGTAGTCGCCGGTCAGGCGCCGGCGGAGGAACGCGAGGAACCGCGCGAGCTGCGGCTCCCAGTGCTCGCCGAACACCTCGACCGCCGCGTGCTGGAACGCGGCGAGCCAGTCGGCGGCCGGGATGCCGTCCAGCGGGCCGCGGTCGGTGGCGGTGACCGGCGGGCGGAGCGTCTCCTCGACGGGCTCCACGGCCGGCTCGGTGGGAGCCGGCTCCGGGGCCGCGCGGACCGCCTTGCGGGGCTGCGGCCTAGCGCTCTTGGCGCTCTTGGCGCCCTTCGGGCCGGCGAGCTGGCGGGCGGCGGAGGACGGCTGCTTGCCCGTGCCGCGGCCGGGTCGGCCCCGGGTCCCGATCGGGATGATCTCGGCGTCGCCCATGCTCGGCTCCCTAGCTCGTCGATCGTGCGGTCGTGAGCTGGCGCTCGATCCCGGCCAGCGCCCGGTCGGCGTACCCGCCGGTCGGGGGCAGGGTCGAGGCGAAGTCGGCGAAGGCCTCCGCCGTGGTGTACGCCGGCTCGAAGCCGAGCACCTCGCGCATCCGGGTCGTGTCGACGCCGCGTCCGTAGGTGAGGAAGGCGAGCTGCTCGGGCGAGAAGTCGGCCATCCGCGCGGAGCGCAGGGTGGATCCGACGTTGCCGACGAGGAAGCCGGGCATCGGCACGCTGGGACGTCGCAGGCGGCGTACGGCCTGGGAGAGCATCAGGATCCCGTCGCCGGCGACGTTGTAGGTGCCGGCGACGTCGTGGGTGACGGCGTACCGGAGCACCTCCATCAGGTCCTGCTCGTGCAGGAACTGCAGGCGGGCGTCGTGCCCGACGACGGTGGGGATGACCGGCAGCCGGAAGTACGACGTGATCGGGCTCGAGACGTGCGGGCCGACGACGTTCGCGGCGCGGATCGTCGCGACCCGGACGTCGGAGCGACGGCGGGCGAAGCCGCGGACGTACCCCTCGATCTCGGCGACGTCCTTGGAGTAGCCCGAGCGCGGCGCGCGCCGGGGCTCCATGTCCTCGGTGAACATCGCGGGGTCACGACTGCTCGCGCCGTAGACCGTGGTCGTCGACTTGACCACCAGGTTGCGCAGCCCGGGCGCCTTCTGGCACGCGGCGAGGAGCTGCATCGTCCCGATGACGTTGAGCTCTTTCATCGAGTTGCGCCCACCGGCGCTGCCCGGCGTCGCGATGACGCTCATGTGCACGACCGTGTCGACGTCCTCCTTGGCGATCACCTTGGCGATCACCGGGTTGCGGATGTCCGCACGGACGAACGAGACGTCGCCGAGGTCGCCCCGCGGGGGGACGACGTCGACTCCGATCACCCGGTCGACGGCGGGGTCGGCTGCGACGAACCGCGCGAACCTGCGCCCCAGGTCGCGGGACACGCCCGTGACCAGGACGACCAAGCCGGCGCTGCCCATGGCGACCCCTCGACCCGGGAGGTGTGGCTTACTTGCCGAGCTTGCGGCGCTGGACGCGCGTCTTCTTCAGCAGCTTGCGGTGCTTCTTCTTGGCCATGCGCTTGCGCCGCTTCTTGATGACAGAACCCACGGGATACCTTTCAACAGCTGTGAGGCGGACCCGCGGAGACACCGCAGGACCCGGACAGCCTATCCGCCGTGCGGTGGCAGGCAGAATCGCGGCCCGCGGGCCGGACGCGCGGGTCAGCCCGCGTCGTAGAAGCTCTTGCGCAGGTACTCGTTCGCGTCCTCCTCGCGGACGCGGAACGACCGGCCGACCCGCACCGCGGGCAGCTCGCCGCTGTGGACCAGGCGGTAGACGGTCATCTTCGAGACGCGCATCATCGACGCGACCTCGGCGACGGTCAGGAACTTCGCTTCGGAGATATCACCGGAGGAGTTGGCAGCCATCGTGCACCAGCTCACTTTCTTTGCGCCCGCCACCGGCTTCCCCACCGGTGATCACACGGGCAGCGCTCTCGTGAGAATAGGGCCTGGTGTGACTCATGGGGAAGAGGTGAACACAAGAAACACCAGTGGTCTACGGCGTGTTGACTTGCGGAACACCTCTGTGGGAGTCATGGCATCGGGTCGAGACCGTGCAGCGGGAACACCTCCATCCGGGTCGCGTGCACCGCCCGGTCCAGCCAGGTGTCGGGGTCGTACCCCTCGCGCCAGTCGCGGTACGCCGGGTTCCGCCCGTCGGTCAGCCGGTACGGCGCGGTGCAGTCGAGGTACTCGCCGACATACTCGCGCCAGCCGCCGGGCGTCTCGGTCAGCGGGTCGACCGGACGGCCGCCGACGATGCCGAGCAGGTGCGTCCACGCCCGGGGGACGACCTCGACGAGCGCGTAGCCGCCCCCGCCGGTGGCGACCCACCGGCCGCCGGCGACCTCGTGAGCGAGGTCGTGCAGGGCCTCGTACGCCGCCCGCTGGCCGTCGACGGTGAGCATCAGGTGGGCCAGCGGGTCCTCGGCGTGCGAGTCGCAGCCGTGCTGGGTGACCAGCACCTCGGGCCGGAACTCGCGCAGCAGCGGCGGGACGACGGCATGGAAGGCGCGCAGCCAGCCGCCGTCGCCGGTGCCGGGCGGGAGCGCGACGTTCACGGCACTGCCCTTCGCGGCCGGTCCGCCGATGTCGTGGGCGAAGCCGGTGCCCGGGAACAGCATCTGGCCGGTCTCGTGCAGGGAGATGGTCAGCACCCGGGGGTCGTCCCAGAAGACCTTCTCCACGCCGTCGCCGTGGTGGACGTCGACGTCGACGTACGCGACCCGCTCCGCGCCCTGGTCGAGCAGGCTGCGGATGCCGATCGCGACGTCGTTGTAGATGCAGAAGCCGCTGGCCCGCTCGGGCATCGCGTGGTGGAGCCCACCGCAGATGCTGGCCGAGTGCAGCGACTCGCCGCTCCAGACCTGGCGGAACGCCTCGACCGTGGCGCCGACGACGTGGGACGCGGCATGGTGCATCCCGGCGAAGACGGGGTTGTCGTCGGTCCCGAGACCGAACGCCTCGTTCGGCGCGGGGTTCGCCCCGGCGCGCATCACGGCCTCGATCATCGCCGGGTCGTGGACCGTCGCCAGGGTGTCCGCGTCGGCGGTCGGCGCGGGGACCGTCCGCAGGCCGCCGGCACCCACCACCCCGAGCTCGGTGGCGAGCCGCATCGTCAGGTCGACCCGCAACGGGGACATCGGGTGGGCCGGGCCGAAGTCGTACTCGGTGAGCGACGGGTCGAAGACGACCGTCGCCGGTCCCTCGCAGGCGGGCATGTGGCGACGCTACCCGCCACCGCCGCCCGTGCCATGATGTGTCCGTGCTCTCGACCTCGCTCTCCCTGCAGTGGTGGCCCGCCTGACGGCGGACCACGTCTGAAGCACGCACTTCACCCCACGGCCGCCCACGGGCGGCCGTTCGCGTTTCTCGGCACTCCCGTGGGCCCTCATCCAGGAGCCCCACCATGACCACGCGACACCTCTCCCTCCTCAAGCCCAGCGGCCACCTCACCCTGGGCAACCTGCTCGGCGCCCTGCGCCCGATGGCCGCGGCGCAGGACGACGCCGACTGCGTGTACGGCGTCGCCGACCTGCACGCGATGACGATCAGCCACGACCCCGCCGTACTCCGGAGCCGGACGGCGGAGCTCGCCACCCTGCTGCTCGCGGCGGGCCTGGGCCGGAGCACGCTCTTCGTGCAGAGCCGGGTGCCCGCGCACGCCCAGCTCGCCTACCTGCTCGAGTGCGTCGCCACGACGGGCGAGCTGAACCGGATGATCCAGTTCAAGGAGAAGGGCCGCGGGGTCGCGTCCACCCGGGCCTCGCTCTACACCTACCCCGCGCTGATGGCCGCCGACATCCTGCTCTACCGGCCGGACCGGGTCCCGGTCGGCGACGACCAGCGCCAGCACGTCGAGCTGACCCGCGACCTCGCGCTCCGCTTCAACCGGACGTACGGCGAGGTCTTCACGGTCCCCGAGCTGGTCACGCCGGCCGCCGGCGCGCGGGTGATGGACCTCCAGGACCCGACGTCGAAGATGGGCAAGTCGGCCGCGGACACCGCCGGGGTCATCCACCTGCTCGACTCCCCCGACGTCGTACGCCGCAAGGTGGCCCGCGCCGTGACCGACTCCGACACCGGGCCGGACGCGGTGCGCGGGGACCGTTCACAGAAGCCCGGGGTCACCAACCTGCTGGAGATCCTCGTCGCGTGCGGCGGCTCGACCGACGGGCTCGCGACGTACGGCGCGCTGAAGAAGGCGGTGACCGACGCCGTGGTGGCCGAGCTCGAGCCGCTGCAGAAGCGGTACGCCGACCTCGCGAGCGACGCGACGCACGTCGCGCAGGTGTACGCCGTGGGCGCCGCGCGAGCCCGGGACCTGACGGCGCCGGTGCTCGCGGCCGCGGAGGCGGCGATCGGGCTATGATTTGAACGCGTTCAGACTTGGACTATAGTGACGTCGCCACTAATTGAACGCGTTCAATAGAGGAGCCGAGATGAGCTGGACCGTGTGGACCTACGTCGTCTACTTGCTCGTGACCGTGCCGCTGACGGTCTGGGTGGCCAGGACCCTGTCGCGCAACGGCAAGGTGTTCCTGGAGGACGTCTTCGCCGGCAACGACCGGCTCGCCGAGGCGGTCAACACGCTGCTGGTCGTCGGGTTCTACCTGCTCAACCTGGGCTTCGTCAGCCTCTTCCTCCGCGTCGACAGCACCGTCGTGGACGTCGCGGGCGTCTTCGAGCAGCTGAGCGTGAAGGTCGGCGTCGTCGCCCTCGTCCTGGGCGTCCTGCACTTCTTCAACGTCTACGTCTTCAGCGCCATCCGGCGGCGCAGCCGGACGGAGGCGCGCCGCGGCGCACCGATGCCGCCGCAGGCCCAGGTGGCGGCGTACGGGCCGGTGCCGCCGTACGCCGCGCCGTACCCGGCGCCGGGTCGATGACCTCGCCCGTCGAGCACGTCGGTGGAGGTGACTACCCTGAGACCCGTGCCGGATCCCGCCGCTCGCTCACCCAAGGCCGAGCAGACCCGCGGGACCATCCTGGAGTCGGCGATGCGGCTGTTCCGCCGCGACGGCTACGACCGCACCACGATGCGGGCGATCGCCAGCGAGGCGGGCGTCTCCGTCGGCAACGCCTACTACTACTTCGGCTCCAAGGAGCACCTGATCCAGGCGTTCTACGACCAGGTGCAGGTCGAGCACGCCGACGCTGCGGCCGGCGTACTCGAGCGGGAGACGTCGTTCGAGGCCCGGCTGCGCGGCGTACTGGAGGCCTGGCTGGAGGTCGCGGAGCCGAGCCACGAGTTCGCCGGCCAGTTCTTCAAGAACGCCGCCGACCCGCGCTCGCCGCTCTCCCCCTTCAGCGTCGAGTCCACCCCCGCCCGCCGGGCCTCGACCGCGCTCTACGCCCGGGTCCTCGACGGCACCGACCTCAAGCTCCCCGCCAACCTCCGCCGCGAGCTCCCCGAGCTGCTGTGGCTGCTGCAGATGGGCGTCGTGCTCTTCTGGGTCTACGACGACAGCCCCGACCAGCGCCGCTCCCGCGAGCTCGTCTCCCGCCTGGTCCCCATCGTCACCCGCACCGTCCGCCTCTCCCGCCTCCCCGTCGTCCGCGGCCTCGTCGACGACGTCCTGGGCCTCGTCAACGCCCTCCGCCCCCCGCCGCCACCCCCCGCCGCTGGTTGAGGTGCGCAGGACGAAGTCCTGAGCCTCGAAACCCGGCGAGCCAAGAAGCAGCGGTCGGTACGCGCTGGAGTTGGGGTGCGGCCTCTGGTCGGCGCGCGGCGGCTTCAAGGACTACTGAGATAGCGGGGTCGCCGCAGGCGGCACTCGTCGTACCTGATCGCGGTCGCCTGCGGGTCAGGCGCTGCTTCGGGTCAACCGCTGTGGCCACCGCTACAAAAGCTCGGTACGACGAGCGCCGAGCAACGCTGGTTGAGGTGCGAAGGACGAAGTCCTGAGCCTCGAAACCCAGCGAGCCAAGAAGCAGCGGCGGGCGGGCACTCCCGGCGGCTGTGGAGGACGAACGCGGACTGTCGGTGCCCGCCTCTACCATCTTCGTATGGCCACTCGGGAACTCCACGACTGCGACAACGCATCCGCGTTGCTCGCCTACGTGGGCGCCCGCCGCACCGTCGCAGCACGAGCCGAGGCCGACCAACTCGCCGCC
>NZ_DATJTA010000014.1:0-13814 GCF_035503875.1 Nocardioides sp. | reverse complement strand
CAACCGCATCGCCTTCGGCATCAAAGACCCCGACGCCCTCATCAGCCTCCTCATGCTGACCCTCAGCGGCCACACCCCCGCCCTCCCAGGCCGAGCCTGACCCACACATTCAGCACAAGAGCCCGACTCGGCGATTTCGGGCTAGCTGCGGTTGGACTCCACGTTGGCCTTCGGCTTGGCGTTGGGGCCGGCCTCGTCGCCCGCCATCGAGTCGTCGGCCTCCGGGTTCCCGGCGACCCCCTGGTCGTCGGAGATGGGGGTCTCGGACGCGGCCGGGTCCATCGACGCCACCTCGGACACCTGGCCCTCGGAGTCGTCCTGCTGGTTCTCGCGGTTCTCGGTCATTCCGTCCGGTACCCGGAACCACTGACCGGACGCGGTCGTTGGAGCGAATGAACCGCGAGGAGGACCACCGCATGAAGTGCCCGACCGACGAGACCACGCTGGTGATGAGCGAGCGCAGCGGGATCGAGATCGACTACTGCCCGACCTGCCGGGGGGTGTGGCTGGACCGGGGTGAGCTGGACAAGATCATCGACCGCTCGCTCGGCCAGCAGCCTGCGGCCGCCCCGCCGCCGCAGGCCGCTCCGCCGCCGCCGTCGTACGAGCGCTACGACCGGGACGACCGGCGCTACCCGCCGCAGCAGCAGGGCTACTACAAGAAGAAGCGCAAGGAGAGCTGGCTCAGCGAGATCTTCGACTGAGCCAGCCCTCCGGGCGGTGGGTTCGGGGTCTCAGCCGTTCGGCCGAGCCTCCCGAGCGGACGTTCTCGGCCGCCGTCTGACCCTCGTCCTTGACGCGTCCGACGGACTCGGTCGCCGTGTCCTTGACCTCCTGGGCCGCGCCCGCGGCGCGGTCCTTGAGGTCCTGGCCCATCTCCTGACCGAGCGACTTCGCCTGCTCGACCAGCGGGCCTCCCTTCTCCTGGGCGGTGGCGGCCAGGGTCGAGGCGAGCTGTGCCTCCTTGGCCGTGGCCGGGATCAGGCCCGCGATGACCACGCCGGCTCCGAAGGCGACCAGGCCGGCTGCGAGCGGGCTTCCCTGCACCTGGCCCTGCACGCCGTGCGCCGCTCCCTGGGCTGCCCCCTGCAGGGTGTCGGTGGCGCCGGAGCCGGCCGAGCCCGCGCCGCTGCGTACGTCGGACGCCGTGCCCATGATCTTGTCGCGTACCCCCAGCACCCGGCTGCGGGCCGCCTCCTTGCGCCGGTCCATGATCGCGCTCGGGCTGACCCGGTCCTGCAGCGCGTCGAGGTCCGACGCCATCCGCTGCCGCGTGCCGGCGATCTCGGTGCTCAGCTCTTCTGTGCTCTCGCCCATGCTGCGTCCTCCTTCAGGGTCTGCTGCGTCTTCGGCAGCTGCGGGTTGCTCTTCTTCAGTGCGGTACGCCCGGTGGCGGCGAGCGCCCCGGCGACCACCGCCCAGACGACGGTGACGATCAGGGCCGCGGCCCACACCGGCATCGCCTCGTCCAGCGCGAAGACGACGGTCAGCGTGAGGAAGAGCAGCATCATGTGCGCCGCCAGCCCGGCGCCGCCGAGCAGTCCGGCGCCCTTGCCCGCCTTCGAGACCTCCTCCTTCATCTCGACCTTCGCGAGGTCCATCTCCTGCTTGATGAGCGTCGACAGGTCGGACGCGACGTCACTGACGATCTCGCCGAGCGACCGGTCGTCGCCGGGGCGTCCCGGCTCGGTCATCGTGGCGCTCCGTCTCCGCCGACGCCGCGCTCGCCGTACCCCGCGACGGGCGTGCTCATCGGCGGCGTGGCCGGCACCTGCGGCGGATCCGTGACGGGCCGCCCCTGGGGCACGGACGGGTCCATGCTGTACGGCGGCTCGAGCGTGGGCTCGACCGGCGACGGGGGGATGGGCGGGGCCGGGGCCGGGGTCCCCGACGTCGGACCGGTGGCCTCAGCGGCGGCGATCCCGTCGGCGGTTCCCCGGGCCAACCGGCCTACCACCACGCCCGCGGCGAGCGCGCCGAGCAGGAAGGTGCCCGGCCTGCGCCGCGCGAAGCGGCGTACGTCGTCGAGCAGCTCTCGCGGATCGCGGATCTCCAGGTGCGAGCCCAGGGTCCGCGCGTGGCCGGACACCTGCCGGGCCAGGTCGGACGCGAGTCCGGGAGCGCCCTGACCTGCCATCGAGTCGAGGTCGTCACCGAGCGTGCGCAACGTGCTGGCGAGCCGGTCCTTCTGGGTCGCGGACTGCTCGGTGACCTGGCCGAGGGCGTCGTTCATGACGCTCCTGGCCTGGGTCGTCGCCTCGGAGGCGACGCGCTGCACCTCCTCCTTGGCCGTGCCGGCGACGTGCTTGCCCTCGTCGGCCGCGGTTCCTGCCGTCTCCTGCGCCCGTTCCCGGGCGGACTGCTCGGTCGTCATCGATTCCTCCGTGGATGAGCGGATGTCGGTGTCCGGTATCCGGGACATTTCGCGCCACGCTCACCCTTCAGGGGGACCCCTGGGACCCCCAGGGTCCGGCGCGAGCACGGGCTTGGCACGCTGTCCCGGTGGAGTACGTCGAGGTCGCGCGGGCCGAGTCCGAGCGCGGGGAGCTGGTCCTGCGGGAGCGCCGCGAGGAGGGCGCGCCGGCGGTGCTGGAGCTGCGTGCCAACGGGGTGTTCGTGATGGACACCCTCGAGACGAGCACCGAGCAGGCCCTGGCCAGTGCCGCCCTGGCGTTGGTCGACGATCCCCGGGCCGTCGTGGTCGGGGGCCTCGGGCTGGGCTTCACCATGCACGAGGTGCTCGCCGACCGTCGCGTCGAGCGGTGTGCGGTCGTCGAGATCGAGGAGGTGCTGGTCGGCTGGATGCGCGACGGCACCGTCCCGCACGGGCCGGCCATGCTCGCCGACGAGCGGGCCACGGTGGTGGTCGCGGACATCGCCCTGGCGATGGCCGAGGCGCGGCCGGCGTCGTACGACCTGGTGCTGCTGGACGTCGACAACGGCCCGGGCTACCTGGTCCACGACGTCAACGCGCGGCTCTACCAGGACGAGTTCCTGCGGACGGTGCGCGCGGTGCTGCGGCCGGGCGGCGCGATCGTCGTGTGGTCGGCGGCCGAGGCACCCGACCTCGGGGAGTCGCTGACGCGCGTCTTCGGCGCGGCCGAGGCGCTGCCCCACGAGGTCCGGTTGCAGGACCGCGACGAGCACTACTGGCTCTACGTCGCGCGGGTAACGTCCAGGGCATGACTGAGTTCAGGACCGAGCACGACTCCATGGGCGAGGTCCTCGTCCCCCGTGACGCCCTGTGGCGGGCCCAGACCCAGCGGGCGGTCGAGAACTTCCCGATCAGCGGCACCCCCATCGAACCGCGCCTGATCCAGGCGCTCGGCACGGTGAAGCAGGCCGCCGCGCAGGCCAACCAGGAACTCGGCGTCCTCGGCGCGGAGCAGGCCGAGGCGATCCGGGCCGCCGCCGCAGAGGTGGCCGCCGGGGAGCACGACGCCCAGTTCCCGATCGACGTCTTCCAGACCGGCTCGGGCACCAGCTCCAACATGAACACCAACGAGGTCCTCGCGAGCCTCGCGGCCCGGGCCGGTACCGAGGTGCACCCCAACGACCACGTCAACGCCAGCCAGTCGAGCAACGACACCTTCCCGACGGCGGTCCACGTCGCCGCGACGCTCGCCGTCGTGGACGACCTGCTCCCGGCGCTCGACGTACTCGCGACGTCGCTGGAGGCCAAGGCCTCGGAGTTCGCCGGGCTCGTGAAGTCCGGTCGCACACACCTGATGGACGCGACGCCGGTGATGCTCGGCCAGGAGTTCTCGGGGTACGCCGCCACGGTGCGCTACGCCGCCGAGCGCCTGGAGTCGGTGCTCCCCCGGGTCCGCGAGCTGCCCCTCGGCGGCACCGCCGTCGGGACCGGGATCAACACCCCGGCGGGCTTCGCCGCGCGCGCCATCGAGGTGCTCAGCGAGCTGACGGGCCAGGACTTCACCGAGGCCCGCAACCACTTCGAGGCTCAGGGCACCCGCGACTCGCTGGTCGAGCTCAGCGGAGTGCTCCGGACGTACGCCGTCGGCCTGACCAAGGTCTGCAACGACCTGCGCTGGATGTCCTCCGGCCCGACGACCGGGCTGTCCGAGATCCACCTCCCCGACCTGCAGCCGGGGTCGAGCATCATGCCCGGCAAGGTGAACCCGGTCCTGCCCGAGGCGACCCTGATGGTCTGCTTCCAGGTCATCGGCAACGACGCGGCCGTGACCGCGGCCGGCGCGAGCGGCAGCTTCGAGCTCAACGTCGCGATGCCCGTCATGGCCCGCAACGTCTTGGAGTCGACCCGCCTGCTCGCGGCGGCCTCGCGCGTGCTCGCCGAGCGCTGCGTCGACGGCATCACCGCCAACCCCGAGCGGATGCGCCAGTACGCCGAGTCCTCCCCCTCCGTCGTCACGCCGCTCAACAAGCACATCGGCTACGAGGCCGCCGCCAAGGTCGCCAAGAAGGCCCTCGCCGACGGCGCCACCATCCGCGAGACCGTCCTTGCCCTCGGCTACGTCGACCGCGGCGAGCTGACCCTCGCCGAACTCGACGCCGCCCTCGACGTCGAGTCGATGACCCACCCGTGAGCGCGACCCGTCACTTTCTCGGCAGTTTTCGCGGCGTGTCGACGAAGGACTGACGGGTCGGCGGAGCGCCCGGCCGCCGACGCCGTACGCCGACCCGTCGATCTTGCCGCGACACACCGCGAAAAGCCCCGAGAAAGTGACGGGTCGGCCACGCCGGTTCACGCGGGAAGGGGTCGGGCTCCTAGCCTTTGCCGGTGAACGACCGCAGGAGCACCCACGCCAGTCCCACCGTCGCGACGGTGCTCCGCAGCCCGCGGCTGCTGCGGACCGAGGTAGTGGCGGGGCTGGTCGTCGCGCTGGCGATGATCCCGGAGGCGCTGTCCTTCTCGGTGCTGGCCGGGGTGGATCCGCGGGTCGGTCTGTTCACCAGCTTCACGATGGCCGTCAGCGCGGCGGTGCTGGGCGGGCGGCCCGCGATGGTGTCCGGCGCCGCGGGCGCGACCGCGCTGGTCATCGCGCCGCTGGTCGCCTCCCACGGCATGGAGTACCTCGTCGCCGCCGTGCTCCTCGCCGGTCTGATGCAGGTCGCGCTGGGGCTGGCGGGCCTCGGCCGGCTGATGCGGTTCATCCCCCGCTCGGTCATGGTCGGCTTCGTCAACGCGCTCTGCATCCTGATCTTCGCGGCCCAGGTCCCCTACCTCGTCGGTGACGGCGGTACGGTCTACGCCCTCGCCGTGCTGGCGATCCTGGTGCTGGTGCTGCTCCCCCGGTTCACCCGCGCGGTGCCCGCACCGCTCGTCGCGGTGGTCCTGTTGGCGGTGCTGGTCGCGGCCGGGAGCCTCGACGTACCCCTGCTGTCCGGGGAGGGCGAGCTGCCCACCAGCCTCCCCGGCCTGGTCTGGCCGGACGTCCCGCTGACCGGCGAGACGCTGGGCATCATCGCGCCGTACGCCCTCGCGATGGCGCTGGTCGGCCTGATGGAGTCGCTGATGACCGCCAAGCTCGTCGACGACCTCACCGACACGCGCTCCAGCAAGACCCGCGAGGCGCTCGGCCAGGCCGGCGCCAACCTGGTGACCGGCTTCTTCGGCGGCATGGGCGGCTGCGCGATGATCGGCCAGACGATGGTCAACGTGAAAGAGGCCGGCGCGCGCACCCGCGTCTCGGCGTTCATGACGGGCGTCTGGCTGCTGATCCTCGTCGTCGGGCTCGGCGAGACGGTGGGCCGGATCCCCATGGTGGCGCTGGCCTGCGTGATGGTCGTGGTCGCCGTGACGACCTTCGACTGGCACAGCGTGCGCCCCGCGACCCTGCGCCGGATGCCGCTCAGCGAGACCGCGGTGATGGTGGTGACGGTCGCCGTCGTCGTGGCGACCGAGAACCTCGCCATCGGCGTGATCGCCGGCGTCCTGGTCGCGACGACGCTCTTCGCCCGCCGGGTCGCCCACCTGGCCGAGGTCAACCGCGAGCTGTCACCGGACGGCCGCACCGCGACGTACCACGTCACCGGCGAGCTGTTCTTCGCCTCCAGCAACGACCTCTACACGCAGTTCGCGTACGCCGAGGACCCGCCGCGCGTGGTCATCGACCTCAGCGACTCCCACGTGTGGGACGCCTCGACCGTCGCCGCCCTCGACGCCGTCGAGACCAAGTACGCCGCCCGCGGCACCGCCCTCGAGATCGTCGGGCTCAATGCCGCCAGCGCCGCCATGCACGAGCGGTTGAGCGGCAAGCTGGGCTGACCGCAACGGGCAAGGGTCAGAACTCCCCGCGCAGTCGCTCGACCCGCTGCCCCGTGATCTCGGCGATCAGGTCGAAGTCCTTGTCGAGGTGAAGCACGCAGAGATCCATCAGCTCCGCGGGCCGGCGTTCCTGGCCGAGACCCCCATCTCCAACAGCGTGAGGCCGAAGACGTACACCAGGCCGCGGTTGATCCGGTCCAGCCAGAGCGCAGCATCGGGCGAGCGCTCGAGGCGCGCGTACGCCGACTTGTCGATGAGCCAACAGTCGCTCACGACCAGGCCTGACGGGTGACCTCCTCGTCGCCGAGATCCGCCATCGCGGCGCGGGAACGGCTCAGGTCGTCGAGCGTGGCGGCAGGGACGGTGCGATGCCGCGCGATGCGGTGCATCTCGCGGCGTAGGTAGGCGGAGCGGGACAGGCCGAGACGGGCCGCCTCGGCGTCGATGCGCTCCAGATCCTCGTCCGGCACGTCTCGAATGAGTACGTCGCTCATCGGCTCAACCTCCCACTGCTGCGCAATCGCGATGATAGCGCCGCGCCGGAGGTGGGGAGGCCGCCCGAGGTGCGGGCGACGCTAGTACCAGCCGTTGGACTGGCTGTGCCCCCAGGCGCCGCACGGAGAGCCGTACCGGTCCTGGATGTAGCCGAGGCCCCACTTGATCTGGGTCGCCGGGTTGGTCTCCCAGTCCGCGCCGGCGCTCGACATCTTCGAGCCGGGCAGCGCCTGCGGGATGCCGTACGCCGAGGAGCTCGGGTTGTCGGCGTTCCAGGTCCAGTTGGACTCGCGGGTCCACAGCGAGTCGAGGCAGCCGAACTGGTCGGAGGAGAAGCCGAACTCACCCAGCAGCGCGCGGGCGATGTCGCGGGGGTCCTTGTCCGAGAGCGACTCGGTGGCGCTCATCGCGCCGCCCTCGTCCTGCGAGAGCGCGGCGACCTTGGCCGGGTCGGACGCCTCACGGCGGTCCGAGCGCGAGATCACCTGCGTGCGCGCAGGCGCCTCGGCGGCGCCGGCGGGCTCGGCAGCGTCGGCGGGCTCGGCATCGTCGGCGTCGGACTCGGCGGCACCCGACGTCGCGGCGCCGGTGTCGGCTGCCGCGGCGGTGCCGGCACCCAGGTCGGAGACCGCCCGGTCCGCAGCCGACCCCAGGTCGGCGGCAGCCGTGGTGACGTTGACCGGCGACGTACCGAGCAGGCCCGCCGAGACGGTCGCTCCGGTCGCGGCGACCGCCAGGGTCGACATCACCAGGGTCGTGCGGATCGCCTTCTTGGGCGCCTCCACCGTCACGGGTCGACTCGGGGCACCGCGGTGCTTCGGGACGTGCTTCACGTGCTTCGACACAGAGAATTGGCTCACGGGTAGGGGGCGTGGGTCCCGGCCACCCTGCCCGACGAGCACGACGTGGGCAAACCGGACACCCGGTGGCCGGGTCATTATTTGAAACGAAACAAGGGCCGAAGCGCCTCATGAGTCACAGCAGACACACGAGGCACTTCGGCCCCTGGTTCAGGGGACCGGGCTCACAGCGTGACGTTCTCCAGCAGCTCGGTGACCAGCGCCGCGACCGGCGAGCGCTCGGACCTCGTCAGCGTCACGTGGGCGAAGAGCGGGTGTCCCTTCAGCTTGTCGATGACCGCGACGACCCCGTCGTGGCGCCCCACCCGCAGGTTGTCGCGCTGGGCGACGTCGTGGGTGAGCACCACCTTGGAGTTGGCCCCGATCCGCGAGAGCACCGTGAGCAGCACGTTGCGCTCCAGCGACTGGGCCTCGTCGACGATGACGAAGGCGTCGTGAAGGGAGCGGCCGCGGATGTGCGTCAGCGGCAGCACCTCGAGCATCCCGCGGTCCAGGATCTCGTCGATCACGTCACGCGAGGTGATCGCCCCGAGGGTGTCGAAGACGGCCTGGCCCCAGGGCGACATCTTCTCCGTCTCCGACCCGGGCAGGTAGCCCAGCTCCTGGCCGCCGACCGCGAACAGCGGGCGGAAGACGACGACCTTCTGGTGCTGACGACGCTCCATCACCGCCTCCAGGCCGGCGCACAGCGCCAGCGCGGACTTGCCCGTCCCGGCCCGCCCGCCGAGCGACACGATCCCCACCTCGGGGTCGAGGAGCATCTCCAGGGCGATCCGCTGCTCCGCGGAGCGACCGTGCAGCCCGAAGGCCTCCCGGTCGCCGCGCACCAGGTGCACCTGCTTGTCGGCGCCGACCCGGCCGAGCGCGGTCCCCCGGTCGGAGAGCAGCACCAGCCCCTGGTGGCAGGGCAGGTCGCGCGCCTCCTGCAGGTCGAGTACGCCGTCGTCGTACAGCTCGTCGAGATCGGCGGCCGCCACCTCGAGCTCGGCCATCCCGGAGTAGCCGGTGTCCGACTCGCTGATCGCCTCACCGCGGTACTCCTCGGCGTCCAGCCCGACGGCCGACGCCTTGATCCGCAGCGGCAGGTCCTTGGAGACCAGGGTGACGGCGGCGCCCTCGGCGGCGAGGTTGTTGGCCACGGCGAGGATGCGGGTGTCGTTGTCGCCCAGCCGGAAGCCCGACGGGAGGGACGCGGGGTCGGTGTGGTTGAGCTCGACCCGCAGCGTGCCGCCCTCCTCGCCCACCGGCACCGGATCGTCCAGCCGCCCGTGGATGATCCGCAGCTCGTCGAGCATCCGCAGCGCCGCTCGCGCGAAGAAGCCGAGCTCGGGGTGGTGACGCTTCCCCTCCAGCTCGGTGATCACGACGACCGGCAGCACCACCTCGTGCTCGGCGAAGCGCTTCAGCGCGCCGGGGTCGGCGAGCAGCACGCTGGTGTCCAGCACGAAGGTGCGGGCACCGGTGGCGGGAGCGGGAGCAGAACGCTGGTTCTTCTTGATCTGCGACACGGTTCACCCCTGACGGGCCGACGCGCGCACTCCTCGCTCCGGCCCTACATGCTGCAGGCGGACCGGGACGGCAACCGAAGACGGGAGTGCCCGCCTCCCATCGCGCGACGGACGAACCGTCGTGCGGTGCAGTCGTGAATGCTCACGATCGGGCCTCCCGGTATGGCGAGCTTCCCCACTCGCCGATGCTCGGAACGTACGCCGCGGCCCGGGCGAAACGCGGCAACACGCCGGAACCGCCACGTGAACGTCACCCGTCCGTCACCCGCCCTCCGGGCCGCGAGCAGGTGTCAGGAGCCGAAGCGGCGCTCGCGCAGCGCGTAGGCGCGGATGGCGCGCAGGAAGTCGACCCGGCGGAAGTCGGGCCAGTAGGCCTCGCAGAAGTAGAACTCCGACTTGGCGCTCTGCCAGAGCAGGAACCCGCCGAGGCGCTGCTCCCCCGAGGTGCGGATCACCAGGTCGGGGTCGGGCTGGCCCTTGGTGTAGAGGTGGTCGGCGATGTGCTCGACGTCGATGATGCCGGCGAGCTCCTCCAGCGACGTGCCCTTGGCGGCGTGCTCGTTGAGCAGGGACCGTACGGCGTCGGCGATCTCCCGGCGGCCGCCGTACCCGACGGCGATGTTGACGAGCATGCCGTCGACGTCGCGGGTGGCCTCCTCGGCGGCTTTGAGCCGCTCGGCCGTCTTCGCCGGCAGCAGGTCGAGCGCGCCGACCGGGTGCAGCCGCCAGCGCCGCTGGTCGGCGAGCGAGTCGACCGCCTCCTCGATGATCTCCAGCAGCGGCGCGAGCTCGGGCTCGGGGCGGTTGAGGTTGTCAGTGGACAGCAGCCACAACGTGACGACCTCGATGCCGACCTCGTCGCACCAGCCGAGCAGCGGCTCGATGTTCGCCGCACCGGCGCGGTGTCCGTGAGCCGTGTCACGGCCGACCGCCTTGGCCCAGCGCCGGTTGCCGTCGAGCATCACGCCGACGTGCTGCGGGAGGTTGTCGGGCATCCGGCGCAGCATCCGTGCCTCGTACGCCGGGTACACGACCCGCCTGACCGCACGCTTCCAGTCCGCCACCGGTCCAGGGTAGCCGCGGTGGACGTGGGGTTCGCCTCGTTCGGCGCTGGAGCGACCAACTCCCGGGTAACGTGGCGCCATGAAGGAGACGATGAGCGAGATGCGCGCGGGCATCGAGCACCTCGGGGAGTCGTTGCACGAGACCCTGGAGGAGCTGAAGCCCAAGCTGCGCGGCTGGCTGCACCTGATCATCGCCCCGCTGACCCTGGCGGGCGGCGTCGTCCTGGTCGCCCTCTCCCCCAACACGATCACGCGGGTCGGCTCGGCGGTCTTCATCGCCTCGGCCCTGATCCTGTTCACGGTGTCGGCGATCTACCACACCGGCACCTGGTCACCGCGCGTGTGGGCGTTCCTGCGCCGCTTCGACCACTCCAACATCTTCGTGCTGATCGCGGGCTCCTACACGCCGTTCAGCCTGATCCTCCTCGAAGGAACCCAACGCACCGTGCTGTTGAGCGTGGTGTGGACCGGGGCGATCCTGGGCGTCCTCTTCCGCGTCTTCTGGACCGACGCCCCCCGCTGGCTCTACACGCCCATCTACATCGCGATGGGCTGGGCGGCGGTGTTCTTCATCCCCGGCTTCCTCGACGGCGCCCGGACCCTGGGCGGCGTGGGCATCGCGGCGTTCGTGATGATCGTGGTCGGCGGCGCGCTCTACACGTTCGGCGGCGTCGTCTACGGCTTCAAGCGCCCGAACCCGTCACCGCTGTGGTTCGGCTTCCACGAGGTGTTCCACTCCTTCACGATCCTCGCGTTCGTCTCGCACTACGTCGGCGTCTCGCTGGCGACGTACGCCCACCGCTGAGCGAGGCGGCTCAGCCGGCCAGCAGCGCGGTCGCGACGACCACGGCACACCCGAGGAGGGCGTACCCGACGGCGAGCGTCGGGGACAGCACGCCGAGCAGCGCCATCAGGGCTCCGACGCCCGTGATCAGCCCGCCCGTCCACCACACCCGCCAGGTGAGGCGCGGAACGAGCCGACCCAGCTCCAGCGCCCGGACGATCCGGACGACGTCGAGGTCGTCGACCCGGACGCCGGCGGTCCCGGCGGGGTCGTCGGCGAACGCCAGGTCGGCGGCGGCCAGGGCCGCGGCGTTGGCCTCGGCAGGGGCGACGACCGCGACCCGCCGCCCGACCTCCTGCCGCTCGCGCACGACCCGCTCGCGCTTCTCCGCGTCGGTGACGACCAGCCACTGCTCGATGCCGCACTCCTGAGCGAGGTGCTCGGCATTGAGGGCGCTGTCGTCGGAGAGCAGGACCGGCTCGACACCGAGCGCGTGCAGCCGACCCACGGAGGTCGCAGCATCCGGCCGGACGTTGTCGGAGACGGTGATGTAGCCGAACGGGCGGTGGTCGACCTCGACGGCGACGGTGGTGCCGAGGCCGTGCCGCTCCTCCATCTCCAGCCAGCCGGGGGTCCCTACGCGCACCGGGTGGCGGTCGACCGACCCGCTGATGCCGCGGCCCGGAAGGGACGTCACCGACGTCAGGCGTCCGGGCGGGGCCAGGCGCGCGATGGCCCGGGCGACGGGGTGTTCGCCGGCGTGCTCGAGGGCGGCGGCGAACCAGCGCAGGCTGCGGTCGTCGCCCTCCACGAGCGGGTCGACCGAGGTCACGACCAGCTGCCCGGTGGTCACGGTGCCCCAGCGGTCGAGGAGGACCGTGTCGACCTCCCGGGCGGCCGCCAGCGCCTCGGGCGCGCGGAAGTCGATCCCGGACTGTCGCGCGCGGCGGGTCACCGACCACCGGGCCAGCGGCAGCAGGAAGGCGACCAGCACGGGCAGCAGTACGACGGCCAGCGCGGCCGCGGTCTCGGTCACTGGGTCCGCTCCTGGTACCGCTCGAAGTCGCTCTGGTCGCCCGCGATCCACAGGGAGACGCTCGCCTTGAGGACGAGGGTCAGCTGGACCACGAACTCCGGGTCGTGCAGCGACTCCCCGAAGAGCTGGTTGATCCGCCGCCAGCGGTAGCGCACCGTCTGCGGGTGCACCCCGAGCCGGGCGGCGATCGCCGGGGCGCTGTCACGGGTCTCCAGCCAGACCAGCAGCGTCTCGGACAGGATCTCGCGGGAGTTCGCGGTCTCCTCGAAGAGCGGCTGGAGCAGCTCCTGGGCCAGCTGGCGACGCATGGTGGGCTCGCCGTGCAGCCAGATCGCGGTCCGGTGCTCACGACAGTCGATGACCTGACGCGCGGGAAGGACGCCGTTCTCCATGAGCACCAGTGCCCGCTGCGTCCAGCGATAAGCCGCGGGCAGGTCGCGCGTGTCGACCTGCCAACCGACGGCGAACCGCGCCTCGGGCACCTGCGCCGTGACGATGGCGATCGCCTCCGTGGTCATGTCCTCGTGGGTCAGCAGCGCCGCCCGGCCGGGGCCGGGACGGTGGAGGACCGACGGCGGCAGGGCGCCGGCGTCGAACTGCGCGTCCTCGGGCAGCTCCACGGCGATCACCACCAGCTGCGCCGGGACCGACCAGCCGGCGACGTGGGAGTACGCCGTGATGGCCTCGGGCTTGGCGCCCCCCAGCAGTCCGTCGACCAGCCGGCGGCGGGCGAGTCCGGGATCCTGCTCGCGCGCGGCGGCACCGGCCGCGTGCCCGCGGCGGACCTGGGCGAGCAGGTGGTCGGCGTACGCGTCGAGGGCGTCGTGGAGGTCCTCCAGTGCGCTCGTGGTCACGCTGCGCGCGGCGGCCGCTACCCGGATCTCCGCCCAGCAGGCACCGGCGCCTCCGCGGATCGCGCTCTCGAGGTGGGAGAGGTCGTCGCTGACGCCGGCCTCGCGGAAGCCCATCTTGCGGAAGAGGTCGTCCACGGCCACCGGGGAGACCGGGAGGCCGACGGCGCGATCCAGGAAGTGGGCGACGGCGCTGTTCACCGCGGTGAAGATCAGCTGGTGGCGCCGCTCGCCGTGGGCGTAGCCGGGGACGGCGGTGCGGATCGCACCGGTGATCAGCTGGGCGACCCGAGGGAGTCGGCGGCGTACGTCGGGGACGACGAGTCGAGAGACGTCGGAAAGATCTGCACGCATCGCTGCGTCAGTCACCGCACCCTCCCCTGGCGGCCTCCGTCGGACGCTCGCGCACTGAGACACCGGTCACAATCTCACCCCTCGGCCTCGGTGTCCGCAACTCCGCGAAATCTCTCCCGAGTCGTCACCCGAGTTGTGACCGGGGTGACAACTGCTGCGCCCGGTTCGCCAGGACCGGAGGCAAGCGGAGCTCGATCCTCGAATGCCATCTTAGTATGGCCATCTTTGGATGAGTCTACCTTCGAGGACGGACAGCGCCGTGAAGCCGCACCTGCGACCGAACCCGTCGATCCCGGCCCTGCGCTCGGCCGTGGACGAGATGGTCAAGCGGGTGGTCGACGACATCGTGGCGGCACTGCCGCCCCATGCCGCCGCCCCGGGATCACCGCGCTATCAACGGCTGCTGAGGGCCGCGCGCGTCGCGGCGCGTCACTTCCTCGACGACGGCGCCGCACCGAGCGGTGCGAGTGAGCGGGTCGACGAGCTGTTCCGGCGCCTCGGCCGGACCCAGGCCGAACGCGACCACGACTGGACCACCCTCGACACCAGCCTCCACGTCGCCACCCGCGCCTCCTGGCACCAACTCGTCGACTTCGCCACCACCCACGACCTCAC
>NZ_DATJTA010000013.1:0-25196 GCF_035503875.1 Nocardioides sp. | reverse complement strand
GGCGGATCGGGTGGTCCATGCGAGCCTCCGAGAGCTCAACGACGGGGTGGGTTCGTGTCTCGATTCTACTCGAACGTAAGTTCGATTGCCCCTCGTCTTCCACAAGGCCGACTGTCGGCTCACGGGGTTTCGAGGCTCGCTTCGCTCACACCTCAACCAGCGGGGGCTCGCTCCGCTCGCACCTCAACCAGCATCGGGTCGGCGCCGCTCGCACCTCAACCAGCGGAGGGCTCGGCGTTGCTCGCACCTCGACCAGCGTCGGGGCGGCGTCCGGATGTCGAACTTAACGTCCATTTCACATGGACCGCGGTCTGCGGACTTCGCTACGTTATATCGTATATGTGAGCGGGATCTCATTTGCCCGCGGACCGATACGAGTAGGCGGTGTCCATGTCGCTCCACCCATCCACCCCCCGTCGCAGCAGCAGCCTGCGGCGCGTCCTCACCGGTACGACGGCCCTGGCGCTGGGCCTGGCGGTCCTGACCGCCTGCGGTGACGACGACACGAGCAGCGGCGGGGGTGCGGCCGTCGACGACGCGCACGTGACGCTCGCGAGCACGGCCATCACCAGCAGCCTCGACCCGGCTGCGGCGCTCTCCTCGGTCGGGCGCAGCTACACCAAGCAGGTCTTCGACCAGCTCGTCAGCTTCGACGCGAAGGGCGAGCTCCAGCCCGGGCTCGCCGAGAGCTGGGAGCGGGTCGACGACACGACGATGACCTTCACCCTGCGCGAGGGCGTGACGTTCTCCTCCGGCGCGGCGTTCGACGCCGACGCCGTCGTCGCGAACGTCGAGCGCGTGCAGTCGGGCGACCCGGCGTACACCTCGGTCGCGGCGAAGACCGGCACGATCGAGAAGGCCGTCGCGGTCTCCCCCACCGAGCTCGAGGTCGTCACCGACGGCCCGGATCCGATCCTGCTCAACCGGCTCACCCTGCTCGACATCGTCGACCCGGCGACGTTCGACACCGACCGTCCCGCGGGGACCGGCCCGTTCGAGGTGACCGACTACCAGGAGGGCACGAGCATCGAGCTCGAGCGCTTCGACGACTCCTGGCGCGCGAGCGACAACGTCGAGGCGATCACCTTCCGCGCGATCCCCAGCCCGACCACCCTGGCCAGCGCCCTGCAGACCGGCGAGGTCGACGTGGCCTTCGGCCTTCCGGCCGACGTCTCCGTGCAGCTGGAGTCGAAGGGCTTCACCACCACCAACCGGTCCGCCGGCTCCTCGGCGATCACCAGCCTGATCGCCGACGTCGAGCCCAAGCTGGCCGACGTCCGGGTGCGCCAGGCCATCAACTACGCCATCGACCGCGAGGCGTTCGTCGAGGGCTCGCTCGGCGGCTTCGGTACGCCGAACGGCAGCCAGTTCCTCCAGGAGGGCTACCTCGGGTTCGACCCCGACCTGCCCCACTACGGCTACGACCCGGAGAAGGCCGAGGAGCTGATCAAGGAGGCCGGTGCCGAGGGCCTCGAGCTCCCGATCGCGACCACCGCGCTGTTCAAGACCCAGGCCGAGGCGGTGGCCGGGTTCCTCAACGCGGTCGGCTTCAAGAGCGAGGTCGTCATCGAGGACCTCTCGGCGTTCATCGGCTCGCTGCTGCAGAAGAGCCAGACCCCGCTGCTCTACTGGCAGACCGACTACTACGACCTGCGTGACATCGCCGCCGTGACCCGCTTCGGGCCGCCCGCGCCGGGTCAGCAGGTGCACTTCGACAGCTCGGAGTACCAGGAGCTGTTCGTGCAGCAGGGCCAGGAGCTCGACGAGGACGCCCGTGCCGACCTCATCCAGCAGATGGCCAAGGTCATGCACGACGAGGCCGGCGTCCTGATGCTCGCCTGGCCGGACAACCTCTACACCTCCGCTCCGCGGATCAAGGAGCTGCCGCTGACCGGCGACAGCCTGATCCGGGTCGAGGAGATGGTCGTCACCAAGTGACCACCGTCGACGCGCGTCCCCCTGCCGCCGCCCGGCGGCAGGGGGGCGCCTCCCCCCGCCTGAGCCGGCTGCCCTTCCCGGTCCGGCTCCTGGCCCGGATGGCGTTCACGCTGCTCGGGCTGCTCACGCTGCTGTTCTTCCTGGTCCGTCTCAAGGGCGACCCCGCCGGCGTGCTCGCCGGCCCCTCGGCCACCCCGGATCAGCTCGACGCGATCCGGGCGGCGTACGGCCTGGATCGGCCGCTGTTCGTGCAGTACCTGGAGTTCCTCGGCGACACCGCGCGCCTCGACTTCGGCGAGTCCATCCTCAGCGGCGAGGCGGCGCTCGGCTCGGTGCTCGGCGCCCTGCCCGCGACCCTGCTGCTGATCGCCATCACGATGATCGTCTCGGTCGTCGTCGGGGTGCCCGCCGGGCTCGCGCTGCACCACGGCCCCCGGTTCGTCCGCGCCCCGCTCGGCGGCCTGCTGACCCTGGCCCAGGCCGTGCCGACCTTCGTCATCGGCGTCGGTCTGATCTCGCTCCTGGCCGTCCAGCTCGGCCTGCTGCCCGCCTTCGGCAGCGGCACCGTCGAGAGCCTGGTGATGCCGACGATCACGCTCGCCCTGTTCCCGATCGCGCGCACCGCGCGGATGATCGACGCCGAGCTCGACCTCGTCGACGAGCAGGACTTCCTGCGCACCGCCGCCGCCAAGGGCGCCTCGCGCCGCCGCGTGGTCTGGCGTCACGCGCTCCCCAACGCCTTCCCCGCCGTCACCGCCGCGCTCGTCGTCGAGCTCTCCTACCTGATCAGCGGCGCCGTCGTCGTCGAGGTCCTCTACGCGTACGACGGCATCGGCAAGCGCCTCGTCGACGCGATCTTCGCGCGCGACTACCCCGTCG
The DNA here is from genome assembly GCF_035503875.1 of Nocardioides sp. Classification (GTDB taxonomy): domain Bacteria; phylum Actinomycetota; class Actinomycetes; order Propionibacteriales; family Nocardioidaceae; genus Nocardioides. The sequence goes on along the minus strand of NZ_DATJTA010000013.1, from coordinate 22,379 downwards.
TGCAGGCGGCCGTCTTCGTGATCGGCGTCGTCGTGGTCCTCGTCAACGTGTTCGGCGACGCCCTCCTCCGGGTCCTCGACCCCCGCACCGGAAGGGCCGCCGCATGAGGACTCCCGACCTCCGGTTCTGGACGCCCGTGACCGTCCTCGCAGTCGTCGTGACGGCCTGCCTGCTCGGCCCGGCCCTCGTCGACGCCGACCCCATCGCCCAGGACCTGGGCAACCGTCTCGAGGCGCCCACCTGGCTGGGCGGCAACGGCGGGCTGCTCGGCACCGACTCGTTCGGTCGCGACCTGCTCGCACGGACCCTCGCCGGCGGCCGGGTGTCGCTGGCGGTCGGCTTCGGGGCGGCCACCGGCGCCGTCGTGCTCGGGGTGCTGCTCGGACTGCTCGCCGGCTACCGCGGCGGCCGGCTCGACCGAGCGATCATGACCGGGGCCGACATCTGGCTGGCCTTCCCGTTCCTGGTGCTCGCCCTCGCCGCCGTCGCGGTCGTCGGCTCCGACATCCCGGTGCTGATCGCGCTGCTCACCCTCGGCGGCTGGGTGCTGCCCACCCGCGTGACCCGCACCGTCGTGCATCGGCTGCGTGGCGAGGACTACGTCGTCGCGGCGACCGGCGCCGGCGCCTCCGACCGGTACGTCGTCCTCAAGCACCTGCTGCCCCAGGTGCTCCCGGTGACCCTGGTCGTCTGGTCGTTCACCGTCGGCACGCTGGTGGTCATCGAGAGCTCGCTGTCGTTCCTGGGCCTCGGCGTACGACCCCCGACGCCGTCGTGGGGCAACCTCATCTCCGACGGCACGGTCTACCTCGAGACCGCCTGGTGGATCATCGCCTGGCCCTCGATCATGATCGCCCTGACCGTGCTCTGCGCGAACACCCTCGGCACCGCCCTGCGCCGACGCCTCAGCGGCGCCGGCCTCGACCCGGAGGTGCTGTCGTGAGCCACACCCTCGTCATCGACGACCTCTGGATCGAGGCGGGCACCCCCGAGCGCCCGCAGGTGCTCGTGCGCGGCGCCTCGCTGACCGTCCCGCGCGGCGGCGTCGTCGGTCTGGTCGGCGAGTCCGGCTCGGGCAAGACCGTCACCTGCATGTCGTCGCTCGGTCTGGCGGGCAGCGGCGTCCGCATCACGCGCGGGTCGGTCCGCCTGCTCGACACCGAGCTGGTCGGCGCGGACGCCGCGACGATGAGCCGGGTCCGCGGCGGCGTGGTCGGCACCGTCTTCCAGGACCCGCTCAGCTCGCTCAACCCGCTCCAGCGCATCGGCACCCAGATCGCCGAGGCGATCGTGCTGCACCGCGGCGGCCGCGCGGCGCAGCACCGAGCGCGGGTCGTCGAACTGCTCGCGTCGGTCGGCGTACCGGGCCCGGAGCAGCGGATGCGGGCCTACCCGCACGAGCTCTCCGGCGGGCTGCGGCAGCGGGTGGCGATCGCGATCGCGCTGGCCAACGAGCCGGCGCTGCTGGTGGCCGACGAGCCCACCACGGCGCTCGACGTGACGGTGCAGGCCCAGGTGCTCGAGGTGATCCGTGCGGCGACCCGCTCGCAGGAGCGCTCCGCGCTGATCGTCACCCACGACTTCGGCCTGGTCGCCGAGATCGCCGACCGGGTCGCGGTGATGTACGCCGGCCAGATCGTCGAGGAGGGACCCGTCGACGAGATCTTCGACAGCCCCCGGCACCCCTACACCCGCGGCCTGCTGGCCAGCCGGCCCACGCTCGAACCCGGTCGGCGCCGGCTCGCCGCGATGCCCGGCCGGCCGCCGGCGCCCGGCCAGTGGCCCGACGGCTGCTCGTTCGCGGCCCGGTGCGCGAGCGCCACGCCCCAGTGCGGCGAGGCGCCGCCGGTCCGTACGACGCCGAACGGCTGGAGCCGCTGCTGGCTGCCCGCCGGCCCGACCCTGGAGGTGGTCCGGTGAGCAGCACGGTGCTCGAGGTGCGCAACGCCCGCAAGACGTACGACGTGACCCGGAGCCGGCGTACCGAGCGGCTGGTCGCGGTCGACGACGTCACGCTGCGGGTCGAGGCGGGTGAGACCGTCGCGCTCGTGGGCGAGAGCGGCTGCGGCAAGTCGACCTTCGCCCGGGCCGCGGCGATGCTGGCGCCGCTGGACGAGGGCGAGGTGCGCTGGTCCGGCGAGCTGGTCTCCGGACTGCGACGGCGGCAGCTGCGGACCCACCGCCCACACACGCAGCTGGTCTTCCAGGACCCGGCGGCCGCGCTCTCGCCGCGGATGCGGATCGAGGAGATCCTCGCCGAGCCGCTGCACATCCAGGGACGCGGCGTCGAGGGCGCGGCCGACCTGCTCGACGCGGTGGGCCTCGACCGGTCCCTCGGCCGACGGCTGCCCCGCGAGCTCAGCGGGGGCCAGCGGCAGCGGGTGGTGATCGCGCGGGCGCTCGCCCTCCAGCCCCGGCTGCTCGTGCTCGACGAGCCGGTGGCGTCGCTCGACGTCTCGGTCCAGGCGCAGGTGCTCAACCTGCTCTCCGACCTGCAGGCCGAGCGCGGGTTCGGCGCGCTGCTCATCGCCCACGACCTGGCCGTGGTGAGCAGCGTCGCCGACCGGATCGGCGTGATGTACCTCGGCCGGATCGTCGAGGAGGGACCGGCCGAGGAGATCATCGCCAACCCCCGGCACCCGTACACCCGGATGCTGGTCAGCGCCGTCCCCGCATTCTCGCCGAGCGAGCGCCGCGACCGGGTGCCGGTCGCCGGCGACCCCGTCACCCCGTGGGCCGGCCTGCCGGGCTGCACGTTCGCGTCCCGGTGCCCGGCGGTCACCTCGCTGTGTCACGACCGGGTCCCCGAGCCGCGTCCGCACGCCGGCGTACGGGTGGCGTGCCACCACGCCTGACCACCGGGTCCGCTGTCGGCGGCACGGCGTACGGTCGTCGCCGTACGACGGACCCGGACGAGGAGCGTGGATGACGGTCACCGAGATCGACGGCGAGGACTGGCGCGCGCGTGACCTGACCGGCGAGCTGTACGTCGACGTCCGGTTCCACGACGTCGACCTCGGTCAGGTCGTCAGCCGGGGTGCGAGCTTCGACGGGTGCACCTTCGACAACGTCGACCTCGGCGGGGCGAAGCTCGCCGACACCGCCTTCACCGGGTGCACCTTCCGGCGCTCGTCGCTCTTCTCGACGACGTTCACCGGCTGCAAGCTGACCGGGTCGGTCTTCGAGCGCTGCCGGATCTCCGGGTTGAAGGTCGACGGCGGCATCTGGGACTACGTCGTGCTGCGCGGCGCGGACCTGCGCAAGAGCTCCTTCGAGGGCGTCAGCCTCCGCGAGGCCGACCTGGCGGGGACCCGCTTCGACGGGGCGACCCTGCGCGGGGTCGACCTGCTCGGCGCGACGCTGCACGAGACGACCTTCATCCGCGCCGACCTGCGCGGCTCCAACCTGGGCTCGTTCGACGTGCGCTCGCTGGTGCTCAAAGACGCGGTCGTCGACCCCGAGCAGGCTGTGCTCCTCGTCGAGAACCTCGGGCTGCGGGTCGAGACGCGCTGATCCCGCCCGGACTCAGCGCCGCCGCAGCACCGGCACCTCGACGCCGTCGCCGACGTCGAGGTCGCCGTCGGCGTGGTCGTCGGGGAACGCCTCGAGCATGCCCTCGGGGTCGATGAGGGTGACCGCGTGGCCGTCCAGCACGAGGCGACGCACCGCCTCCAGCAGCATCCGCCGGCCGATGTCACGGACCTCGTTCACCCGGGTCAGGTCGAGGACGACGGTCGACTCCGTCGGGGGCTCGTCGGCGAGGTAGCGCAGCACCCGCTCCATCCCCACGAAGTTCACCGAGCCCTGGAGCTCGTAGGTCCAGCCGTGCCCGGGCTGCCCGCCGGGGAGCTCGGTCCGACCTCGGACCAGCGAGCGGGCCGGCGGCGGCACCTCCATCAGGTGCATGCCCATGTCCCGGGAGAGCCGCTCGAAGACCTGGACGCCGCGGACCGAGTTGCCGTGCCGGTCGAGCCGCGGCGAGAACGTCGCCAGGCCCGCCTGACCGGGCAGGGCGCCGATCAGTCCGCCGGCGACCCCGCTCTTGGCCGGGATCCCGACGCTGGTGAACCAGTCGCCGGCGGCGTCGTACATCCCGCAGGTGGCCATCACGGCCATCACCTGGCGGGTCACCTCGTCGGGGACGACCCGCTGGCCGGTGACCGGCTGGACGCCGCCGTTCGCGAGCGTGGCCGCCATCAGCGCCAGGTCCCGCACGGTCACCAGGACCGAGCACTGCCGGGTGTAGCCCTCCACCACCTGCTGGGCGTCGGCCTCGACGATGCCGTGGCTGCGCAGCATGAAGGCGATGGCCCGGTTGCGGTCGGCCGTCTCCAGCTCGGAGGTGAAGACCGCCTCGTCGACCTCGAGCTCGCGGCCGGCGAACGCCGAGAACCCGCGCAGGACCGTCTCGTCGTCGATCAGCGCGTGCACGGTCAGCGCCCCGGCGTTGATCATCGGGTTGAAGGGGCGCCCGGTGCCGATCTCCAGCGACAGCTCGTTGAAGGCGTCGCCCGACGGCTCCACCCCGACCTTCGCCAGCACCGCGTCGAGACCGTGCCGGGCCAGGGCCAGCGCGTAGGCGAACGGCTTCGAGATCGACTGGATCGAGAACTCGACCTCGTCGTCGCCCACGGCGTACACGGTCCCGTCGACGGTCGCCAGCGCGAGCGCGAACCGCTCGGGGTCGGCGTCGGCGAGCTCGGGGATGTACGCCGCGAGCTCGCCGCTGCGGTCGGTCCCGCACTGGTCGAGGACCTGGGTCAGGTAGTCGGGGATCGGAGAGCGCACCCGCCCACCCCACCACAACCACCCAACCTCTCGGCTCGCCAGGTTTCGAGGCTCGCTCCGCTCGCACCTCAACCAGCGTCACGCCTCACGCTGGTTGAGGTGCGAAGGACGAAGTCCTGAGCCTCGAAACCCCGCACCACGAGAGTCGGCCCCGACCCAGGCCGACTCCCCGCTCACCAGGTTTCGAGGCTCGCTCCGCTCGCACCTCAACCAGCGTCGGACGGCCACGCCCCCGCTCGCACCTCGACCAGCGCCACGCCCCCGCTGGTTGAGGTGCGAAGGACGAAGTCCTGAGCCTCGAAACCCCGTACGACGAGAGTCGGCCTCGACCCCGGTCGTGGTCCCCAGAACAGGGGACGTTCGACGCCGGACGACCGATCCGGTCCGCCGCTTGACCATCCTCGGACGATGGCACGGTTGCTGCGCGCCCTGGGACGGTTCTGCGCGCAGCACGCCCTGGTGGTCATCGCCGTCTGGGTGCTGATCGCGGGGGCGGTGATCGCCGCGGTCTCCGGCGTGGGCGCGCAGACGAGCAACGACCTGTCCCTGCCCGGGACGGGCAGCCAGTCCGCGAAGGACCTGCTGGAGGACCGGTTCCCGCCGCAGCAGAACGGCGTCAACCCGATCGTCTTCGCCGTGCCGCAGGGCAAGCTCACGGACGCGGCGTACAGCCAGGCGGTCAGCGACTCGGTCGCGGCGATGGCGAAGGTCCCGCACGTGGCCAGCGTGACCGACCCGCTCAGCAGCTCCGGGCAGACGGCGGGACTCCTCTCCGACGACGGGGGTACGGCGTTCGCGCCGGTCCTGCTCGACATCGGCTCCGGCGAGCTGACGACCGAGATCGCCCAGGACGTCGTGGACGCGACCGACCCCGCACAGCAGGCGGGCGTGACCGTCGCGGCCGGAGGGTCGATCGGCTCCACCCTCTCGGCCGACGACTCCGAGATCAGCGAGATCGTCGGGATCGTCGCGGCGATGATCATCCTCAGCCTGGTGCTGGGGAGCCTGGTCGCGATGGGGCTGCCGATCCTCACGGCGGTGGTCGGGCTCGGGGTGGCCCTCGGCACCGTCGGCCTGCTCGGTCACGTCGTCACCATCCCCTCGGCCGGCCCCACGCTCGCGACGATGATCGGGCTGGGCGTCGGGATCGACTACGCGCTGTTCCTGATCACCCGCCACCAGGACCAGCTCCGAGAGGGCATGGGCGTGACCGACTCCGTCGCCCAGGCGGTCGCCACGTCGGGCAGCGCGATCGTCTTCGCGGGCTGCACGGTCGTGATCGCCCTGCTCTCGCTCGGGGTGGCGGGCATCCCGCTGGTGAGCGCGCTGGGCCTCGCATCCGCGATCGCCGTGGTCGCGGCCGTGCTCGTGGCGATCACGCTGCTGCCCGCGTTCCTCGGCCTGCTCGGACACCGGATCGGCTGGCTCCGCGTCCCGTTCGTACGCCGCGGCGCGGATCGCCCCGGCGGGCTCTGGTCGCGCTGGGCGCGGGTCGTCCACGACCACCCGCTCCTCGTCGCCGGGCTCTCGCTGGCGGCGGTCGCGCCGCTGGTGATCCCCGTCTTCGCCCTCGAGCTGGGCCAGGAGGACGTCGGCGCCACCTCGCCGGACACCACCGAGCGGCAGGCCTACGACCTGATCACCGACGGGTTCGGCGTCGGCTACAACGGCCCGCTCCAGGTCGCCTCTCGGCTCGACCCGGTCGCCGCGCCGAGCGCGGAGTTCACCCGGCTGTACGACCAGGCGACGGCGATGCAGGCCGACCTGGAGCAGCAGCAGACCGACCTGCCCCGCGAGGCGCACCAGCTGAAGGAGAAGCAGGCGCGGCTGGGGGCCCGCCAGCAGGAGCTGGAGAGCGAGGGCGACGCGCTGCAGGCGCAGCAGGCGACGCTCGAGCAGCAGGCCGCCGCGCTCCGCGCCCAGCAGGCCGACCTGGAGCGCCAGGCCGAGCAGCTGCGGGCCCGGCAGCGTCAGCTGGAGGCGGAGCGCGACCGCCTGGTGGCCCGCCGGGACACGCTCCGCCGCGAGGCAGAGGCCCTCGCCGCGCGCGCCCGGCCGCTGGTGGCCGAGCTCGCGCGGCTCGACGTACGCGCCCGGGTCCTGGAGAGGCGGATCGCGCACGCGCAGGAGCGGGGTCGCTCGGACCGGGTGGCCCGGCTGCGGGCGCGGCTTTCCGACGTTCAGGACCGGCAGGACGCCGTACGCCGCCAGCTGGCGCCGTTGGAGCGCGAGGCGCGCGAGCTGGCCGAGCAGGCACGCCGGCTCCAGCAGCAGGCCGAGGAGCTGCAACGTCAGGCCACCGCACTCCAGCGCCAGGCCGACGACCTGCAGGCCCAGGCCGCCTCGCTCCGGCAGCAGGCGACGGAGCTCGAGGCCGAGGGCGCGGACCTCCAGGCCCAGGCCGACGACCTGCAGCAGAAGGCCGCCACCCTCCAGCAGCAGGCGGACGCGCTGCAGGCCAAGGCGGACCAGCTGACGGCCGAGCAGCAGGCGTCCGAGCAGGAGAAGCAGCAGGCCGAGCAGCTCCAGGCCCAGCTCACCGCCATGGTCACCGCGGCCGGCGGCGACGAGCGGGGCACCGACGACCGGGTCGTGGCGCTCCAGCAGGCGCTTCAGGACACCAGCGGCGTCGTCGCGCTCACCCCGCCGCAGCTCAACAAGGACGGCGACGTCGTGCTGCTGTCCGCCGTGCCGCAGACGTCACCGGCCTCCGACGACACGGCCGACCTGGTCGTGGAGGTCCGCGACGACGTGCTGCCGCCGGTGAACGGGGCCGGGATGACGTCGTACGTCGGCGGCTACACCGCGTCGTACGTCGACCTCGCGGCGAAGATCTCCGACCGGCTGCTGCTCGTGATCGGCACGGTCGTGCTGCTCGGCTTCCTGCTGCTGATGATCGCGTTCCGCTCGCTGCTGATCCCACTGCAGGCGGCCCTGACGAACGTGCTCTCGGCGGCCGCGGCGTTCGGCGTCCTGACCGCCGCCTTCCAGTGGGGCTGGGGGCTGCCGGTGCTCGGGATCGACACGGCCGACGGCTCGGTGCCGATCGCGAGCTACGTGCCGCTGATGATGTTCGCCGGGCTGTTCGGGCTGTCGATGGACTACGAGGTGTTCCTGGTCAGCCACCTGCAGCAGCACCACCAGGCGGGCGAGGACGCGCGGGCGGCGGTCCGCTCCGCGCTCGCGTCGAGCGCCCGGATCACGACGACGGCCGCCCTGATCATGGCGTCGGTCTTCGCCAGCTTCATCCTCAACGAGGACCCCACGATCAAGCAGTTCGGCGTCGGTCTCTCGGTCGCCGTGCTGCTCGCCGGGTTCCTGGTGGTGACGCTCGCGCCCGCACTGCTGGTGCTGGCCGGCGAGGCCGCGTGGTGGCTGCCGCGCTGGCTCGACCGGCTGCTGCCGCACGTCTCGATCGAGGGCGACGAGCCCGCACCCGAGGCGCCGCTCGAGGAGCGCACGCCGGTCGGGTGACCGGCGGGTTTGGCCGCTCGCCCCCGGGTCGATGCTGTGCTGGTGACCCGCCGCGCCGTCTCCGCCCTGATCCTCTCGCTGCTCGTGCTGAGCGGCTGCTCGGCCTCGGTGTCCGTCGGCGCCCGGGCCGTCTCCCCCGAGAGGCTGGAGGAGGCCATCGCCGGGAAGATCACCGTCGACGGCGGCGCGGGCGACGCGGAGTCCGCCGGGATCGAGGTCTCCTGCGACGACGAGCTCCCGGCGGAGGTCGACGCGAGCGTGGACTGCTTCGGGACCGACGCGGAGGGCGGGCGCACCGGCTTCCGGACCGTCGTGACGGACGTGGACGGCCAGGACGTCGACTTCGACGTCGACCTGTTCCTCGACGGCGACACCCTCGCCGAGCAGGTGGGTGCGCAGCTGACGCAGCAGGGGTACGCCGTGGAGTCGCTGGAATGCGAGGAGGTGGCCGGCGAGGTCGACGCGACGTCCACGTGCACCGTCCAGGTCGAGGGTGCCGCCGAGACCGACGAGCTCGCGATCACCATCAAGGAGGTCGACGGGCTGCGGTTCCGCTTCGCCTACCGCTCCGTCACCTGATCCCGACCGATGACTCCGGCCGGCCGCGCCGGTCGGTACCGCCATGCCCACCGCACAGATCGACGCCCGCTTCGGCGTGCCGACCGCCAGCCCACTGCCCTGGACCGCCGTCGAGCGGCAGCTGACCGAGGCCGAGCTCTACTGGCTGACCACGGTCCGCGCCGACGGCCGCCCTCACGTGACGCCGCTCGTCGGCGTCTGGCACGACGGCGCGTTCGCCTTCTGCACCGGCGTCGGCGAGCAGAAGCAGGTCAACCTCACCGGCTCGCCGCTGGTGGCGGTCACGACCGGGTCCCCCGCCTGGACCTCCGGCACCGACATCGTCGTCGAGGGCCGGGCCGAACGGGTCGTCGGTCGGGCCTCGCTGGACCCACTCGCCCGGGCCTGGCGCGAGAAGTACGGCGCGGACTGGGCGTGGCAGGCCGAGGACGAGACCTTCGTCGGCGACGACGGCTCCCGCCCGTGGGTGTACGCCGTCCGGCCGGCCAAGGTCCTCGCGTTCGGCAAGGACCCACACAGCCAGACGGCGTACCGCTTCTAGCCGGCCGCCACGTGCTCGGCGGCCAGGAACGACAGCCCGAGCGCCGGCAGCAGCCCGTTGCCCGCGAGGTAGCCCGCCGCCCCGTGACCCGAGATGCCGGCGGCCGCCCCGCCCGCGGCGTACAGGCCGGTGATGGGGGTGCCGTCCTCGCGCAGCACGCGCGCGTGCTCGTCGACGACCAGCCCGCCCTGGGTGTGGAAGAGCGCGGGGGTCACCGGCACCGCGCGGTACGGCGCCCGCAGCGGCGCCTCCCAGCGGGTCCGGCCGTGCTCGTCGGGAGCCTCGCCCTCCGCGGCCGCGCGCGCGGCCTCCAGCGTCGCCGCCAGCACGCCCGCGTCCAGTTCCGTGCGCGCGGCCAGCTCGTCGACGTCCGAGGCGATCCGGGTCACCCCGGACTCGACCGTGTCGCCGTAGTCGGTGAACGGCAGGCAGGCCTCGTGGATCCGCTCGTCGAGCACGATCCAGCCGCGCCCGCCCGTCGCTGCCTGCAGCGCGGCGGCGTACTCGCTGTAGCCGGTGGTCTCGTCGCCGAAGCGGCGCCCGGACAGGTCGACCACGACGGCGCCGTGCATCACCGTCGCCCAGCCCGCGAGCGTCGCCGCCGGGGTGAGGGCGGCGTGCCCCTGGTAGGCGTCGAGGTAGGCCGACGCCGCGCCCAGCCGCTCGCCGATTCGCAGCGCGTCGCCGGTCGACCCCTCGCTGCCGTGGTAGGTCGCGCCCGCGATCTCGGGCAGGTGGCGGGCGACCAGCTCGCGGTCGGCGCCGAAGCCGTTGGTCGCCAGCAGCACGGCGCGGGTGGGGATCCACTCCTCGCCGTTGGGGGTCTCGACCAGGACCCGGCGGACCGCACCGTCGACCACCTCGACGTCGGCCAGCCGCGCGGGGACCATCAGGTCGATCAGGTCGGAGGCGCGCACGGCGCGCAGGATGTCCCCGAGCATGGCGTGGCCCGCGCGGCCCGGCACCGTGTGGCAGCGGTACGCCGAGTGCCCCGGGTAGCCGAAGTCGGTCACCAGCGACAGCGGCAGGTCGACGTCGTCGGCCAGCCACTCCAGCAGCCGGGCGCTGACGCCCGCCAGCGCGCCGGCCAGTCGCTCGTCGGCCTCGCCGTGGGTCTTCGCGCGGATGTCGGCGAGGAACTGCTCGGGCGAGTCCTCGACCCCGGCCTCGCGCTGCCAGCGGGTGCGGGCGCCGGGCACCATCGCCGTCGACATCGACGTGTTGTTGCCGCGCGCGAAGTGCTCGTTGCGCTCCACCACCAGCACGCTCAGCCCGAGCGACGCGGCCCGGAGCGCGGCGACCAGCCCGCCGCCCGCGCCCGCGACGACCAGGTCGGGTCCCTCGAAGTCCTCGCTCACGCCCGCACCCCCGTCACCGCACCGCGGTGGGCCAGCAGCGCCAGCGCCGCGGCCGTCGGGTCGAGCAGGTACGGCGCGCTGCGCTGCTCCTCGACCTCGACGGCCGAGCAGGCGTTGAGCACGAAGTCGCAGTCGAGACCGTCGACGGTCCGGGCCACGGCCGCGGCCCAGACGGCGTCGTCGGAGATGTCCTCGACCGCCAGGTCCAGGACCGCCGTCGGCGCCACCGTCGCCACGCCGTACGACGCCAGCCGTCGGTCCAGCTCCGCGGCGATGGCCGCGTTGCGGGCGACCGCGCCGAGCCGGCCGCCCTGCGCGGCGACGAAGCCCGCGGCCAGCCGGCCGATGCCGAAGACCGGTCGCTGCAGCCCGTGGTCGCCGTCGACCAGCGGGTCGAGCACGCAGTCGGGCAGGAAGCCGTCCCACTCCGCCGGGTCGGCCTGCCGGTAGCGCGCCAGCAGAGCCTCCTCGCTCGCCCGCATGTCGGCCTCGGTCTCCAGCGCGCGCGGCCCCTCCTCCAGGCGCTCGAGCACGACGCGCACGCCGTCCGGCGCGAGCTCGTCGTACCGCGCCTGGCGGCGGGCGAGCTCGGCCTCGTCGACGACGATCGGGGTGATGGCGAGCAGACGCATCAGGACACTTCCTCCTGGGTGTGACGGGACATGAGAGTGGGGCCACCGGCGGTCGAGCAGCGAGGAGCGCCGTCGGACCCACCGGTGGTCGAGCAGTGAGGAGCGCCAGCGACGAGCGACCGTCGAGACCCCCGCAGCGCGGAGGCGACGGTGGGCACCGCCGACACTCGGCCCACCGGGTCTCGACGGGCGCTCAGGACTTCGTCCTTCACTGCTCGACCACCAGGGCCGACCGGTGGTCGAGCAGTGAGGAGCGCCAGCGACGAACGCCCGTCGAGACCCCCGCAGCGCGGAGGCGACCGTGGGCACCGCCGACTCCCCCTCGCCGGGTCTCGACGGGCGCTCAGGACTCCGTCCTTCACTGCTCGACCACCAGGACCGACCGGTGGTCGAGCAGCGAGGAGCGCCGTCGGACCCACCGGCGGTCGAGCAGTGAGGAGCGCCAGCGACGAACGCCCGTCGAGACCCCCGCAGCGCGGAGGCGACGGTGGGCACCGCCGACACTCGGCCCACCGGGTCTCGACGGGCGCTCAGGACTCCGTCCTTCGCTGCTCGACCACCAGGGCCGACCGGTGGTCGAGCAGCGAGGAGCGCCGTCGGACCCGACCGGTGGTCGAGCAGCGAGGAGCGCCAGCGACGAGCGACCGTCGAGACCCCCGCAGCCCACAAGCAACGGCGACCGAGACCGACCACCGTCAGACCCCGAGGTACGCCTCGCGCACCCGCGGGTCGTCGGCCAGGTCGGAGGCCTTGCCCTCGAGCACGATCGCGCCGCTCTCGATGACGTAGGCACGGTCGGAGATCGCGAGCGCCTGGGAGGCGTTCTGCTCCACGATCAGCACCGTCACGCCGGTGTCGCGGATCCGGGTGATGGCCTCCAGCACCTGGGCGGCCAGGTTCGGCGCCAGGCCGATCGACGGCTCGTCGAGGGTCAGGCACTTCGGGCGTGCCATCAGGGCCCGGCCGATGGCGAGCATCTGCTGCTGGCCGCCGGACATGGTGTCGGCCCGCTGGTGGCGTCGCTCGGCGAGGATCGGGAACAGGTCGAAGACCTCGTCGAGGGAGGAGCGCACCGTCGAGCGGGACTGCGTGTAGGCGCCCATCTCGAGGTTCTCGACCACTTGGAGGTTGCCGAAGAGCGCCCGGTCCTGGGCGACGTGCACGAGACCCGAGCGGACCAGGCGGTGGGCCGAGCGGCCCTGCACCTCCTCGCCGTCGAAGCGGATCCGGCCACCGGAGATCCCGACCAGCCCGGCGATGGCGCGGAGCGTCGTGGTCTTGCCGGCGCCGTTGGCGCCGATGAGGGAGACGATCTCGCTGCGGTCGACGTGGAGCGTCAGGCCGTGCAGGATCTCCAGGCGCCGGTAGCCGGCGTGGATGTCGTCGAGCTCGAGCATCATGCGTGGTCCTCCCCCAGGTAGGCCTCGACGACCCGCGGGTCACGGATGACCTCCTGCGGATCGCCCAGGGCGAGCTCGCGGCCCTCGGCCATCACGAGCAGCCGCTCCGACAGCGCCATCACGGCCGCCATGATGTGCTCGACGAACATCACCGTGACGCCGTCGGCGTGGATCTCGCGGAGCAGCTCGATGATGGGCGCGCGCTCCGCCGGCACCAGGCCCGCCAGCACCTCGTCGAGCAGCAGCAGGCGCGGCTCGAGAGCCAGCGCCCGGGCGAGCTCCAGCCGCTTCAGCCCGGCGGTCGGCAGCGTGCCGGACGGGGCGGCGACGTACTCCTCGAGCCGGACCCGCTCGATCACCTCGAGCGCGTGGTGACGCGCCGCGCGGCGGGAGCGGTGGCGGTGGTGGGCCGCGATCGCGACGTTGTCCAGCACGCTCATGCTCTCGAAGGGGCGCATCAGCTGGAAGGTGCGGACGAGTCCCGCGCCCGCGACCCGGTCCGCGGACCAGCCGGTGATGTCGCGGCCGTCGAAGACGACCCGTCCGCTGCTCGGCGGCAGCTGGCCGGCGAGCAGCGAGAAGAGCGTCGTCTTGCCGGCGCCGTTGGGACCGATGATGCCGAGGAACTCCCCGTCGGCGACGGTCACGTCGACGTCGCTCACGGCCTTCAGGCCGGCGAACGACTTGGTCAGCTTCTCGACCTGGAGCAGGCTCATGAGCGGAACCGATCGCGCAGGGTGCCGTAGATGCCCTTGGGCATGAACAGCACGATGAGGATGAGCAGGGTGGCGTACACGGCGACGTCGAGACCGGACAGGCCCTCGAGGAACGACAGGAAGCCGGGCGGCTCGCGCAGGATGTCGGCGATCCACTCCGAGAGCGGGCCGACGATCAGCGCGCCGACGAGCGGACCCCAGATGGTGCCGATGCCGCCGATCACCGCCGGCATGATCGCGTTGACCGAGACCGCCGACCCGAAGGCCTGCTCGGGACCGACGAAGAAGTAGTACTGCGTGTAGAAGGAACCCGCCAGCGACGTCAGCGCACAGCTCGCCGCGACGGTGATCAGCCGGACCCGCATGACCGGGATGCCGAGGGACGCGGCGGCGACCTCGTCGTCGCGCACCGCCTGGGCGTACTGCCCGGTGCGCGAGTGCACGAAGGCGATGGTGCCGATCAGGCCCACGGCCAGGATGCCGAGCGGGATCCAGAAGTAGAGCGGGCTGCCCGCCTTCCACTGCATCATCGTCCAGGAGTCCTCGGACAGGATCGGGACGTTGAAGCCCTCCGTGCGGTGCAGCACGTCGAGGTTCTGCACGCTCAGCAGGAACACCATGGCGAAGGCGAAGGTCGCCAGCGCGAAGTACGACCCGGCCAGCTTGTAGCGCAGGCAGAGGAACGCGATCAGGCAGCCGGCAGCGGCGGAGATGACCGCGCCGACCACCATGGAGATCCACGGCGAGACGCCGTGCTCCACGAGGAGGTAGGCGCCGGTGTAGGCGCCGATGCCGAAGAACGCGGCGTGGCCGAAGCTGAACATGCCGCCGTAGCCGCTCATCAGGTTCCAGCCGACCGCCATGATCGCGAAGATCAGCGTCCGGACCGCGACCGTCTCGGTCTGGTCGTCCAGGAAGAACGGCAGCACCGCGAGGACGGCGACGAGGACGGCGAGGACGGTGTACGACCGGGCGGCGCTGCGGTCGCGCAGGCGCGGGTCGTCGGTGGCGACCGTGGTGGGCCGCCCGGGACGATCGGTGAGGGCCGTCATGACGCCGCCCCGATGATGCCCTGGGGCCGGAAGAACAGCACCAGCACGAAGACGGCGAAGACCAGGATCAGCGAGCCGGTGCCCGGGAAGTAGAGCGCACCCACGGTCTGCACCAGGCCGATGATCAGCCCGCCCAGGAGGGCACCGGTGACGCTGCCCAGCCCGCCGAGCACCACGATCACGAAGGCGAGGATCGTGAACTGCTCGCCGACGGTCGGGGTGAGGCTGAGGAACGGCGCCATCAGCCCGCCGGCGACCGCGACGCAGGCCGCGCCGATGCCGAAGGTCAGGGCGTAGATGCGGCGCACGTCGACGCCGACCAGGGAGGCGCCCTCGGCGTTGGCGGCGACCGCGCGGATCGACATGCCGAAGGAGGTACGGCGCAGGAAGAGCAGCAGCGCGGCCGCCACCAGCAGGGCGCCGGCGAACGCGATCAGCCGCTCGTACGACGCCACCGCGCCGAAGATCTCCAGCGACCCGTCGACCGAGCCGGGGACTCGCAGCGGACGGCCACCGAAGATCATCAGCAGCACGTTGATGATCAGCAGGCTCAGGCCGAGGGTGACCAGCAGCGGACCCTCGTGGCTGCCGGACAGGGTCAGCTTGTTGAGCAGCGCGACCTGCACGACCACGCCGAAGACGAACATGATCGGGACGGCGAGCAGCATGGCGACGTACACCGGCAGCCCGCCGGAGCTGGTCATCTCGTAGACCAGGTACATCGCCATCGTGAGCATCGCCCCCTGGGCGAAGTTCACGATGCCGAGGACGCCGAAGATCAGGGTCAGGCCGACCGAGACCAGCGCGTAGACGCCGCCCAGCAGCAGGCCGGTGACGACCGACTGGGTGACCAGGTCGGTGGCGCGGTCGCCCACGGCGTACACCAGGACGATCGCGACCACGACGGCCGCCACCACGCCGAGCGGGACCACCGCCTCGGAGGGACGGCGCAGCGTCCCGCGGTCCGGCGGCGCCTCCGGCGCCGCGGCCGTGCTCGTGGGTTCCGTCATGTCGTTCGTTCCTCCTCGCGCGCGGCTCAACGGCCGACCGGGTAGACGATGTCGGCGGTCTTGAACTGGTCCGGGAAGACCTGCTCGATCCGGCCGTCGCGGACCTGCATGACCGTCACCGAGGCGTTCTCGTTCTCGCCCGTCTCGTCGAAGGCGATCGGGCCTCCGAACTCCAGCAGCGGGTCCTCGACCTGCAGCCCGGCGATGGCGTCGCGCAGCTCCTCGGGGTCCTTGGACCCCGTCTCCTCCAGACCCTGGGCGATCACCACGACGGCCTGGTAGGCCAGCATCGCGGAGGTCTCCATGGTCCGGCCGTACTTCTGCTCGAAGCGGGCCCGGATGTCCTGGGCACGCTCGTCGGTGGCGGCGTAGTGGTAGTTGGCACTCAGTACGTCGGCGCCCGCCGCGCCCGCGTCGGCGGGGAACGCGCTGTCGTCGAAGCCGCCGTTGGCGACGCCGTACACCGCGTCGACGTCGCCGCCGAGTGCCCGGATCGCCTGGGCGATCAGCAGGCTGTCGGGGTAGTAGCCGGTCACGGCGAGGACGTCGGGGTCCGCGGCCAGGGCCTCGCGGACCTGGGTCGTGGCGTCGGTGAAGTTGGTGGCCGGGTAGGTCACCTCGGACACCATCTCGATGCCCTCCTTCTCGGCCTCCTCGGCGAAGGCGTCGTGGACGCTCTGGCCGAACGCGCCCTCGATGTGGAGGTAGGACACCTTCCGCACCGGCTTGCCGTTGGCGGCCGAGAGCTCGGCCAGCGCCTTGGCGCCGTCGCGGCCCATGCTGGAGGCGTTGGGCTGGATCCGGAAGGTGTGCTCGTAGCCCTGCTCGAGGATCACGTCGTCGACCGCGACGTCGATGACCAGCGGCACCCGGTTGCGCTCGGCGACCGCGGAGACGTTGGCGGTGACGTCGCTCTGGTACGTGCCGATCAGCGCGACCGCGCCCTCGCTCACCAGCCGCTGGGCCTCGACCTGGCCGGCGTCGGCGGTACCCTTGCTGTCACCGGCCCGCAGGACGAGCTGGTCGCCGCCCAGGGACTCGATGCCCCCGGCCGCGTTCAGGTCGTCGACCGCCAGCTGGGCGCCTTCGTGCATCATCTCGCCCTGACCGGCCAGGGCGCCCGTCAGCGGGTGCACCGAGCCGATCACGACCTCGTCGTCGGCCGGCTCGTAGCCACCGCAGGCCGAGAGGGCCAGGGCGCCGAGGAGACCGACGACAGCGAGGGGGAGCTTCTTCATGGTGCGAGACCGTCCTTCCGGGCCGGACGACTGCGGAAGCGTTCCGTCGGCAGGAACGCCTTCCGAGCCAGGCATCGTTTCGCTGAGCGGGCCATCCAACATGCGAACTGGTCCAGTCCAGCGGGATCGGCGTCACTATTGCACGTCCCGTACCCCGAATTCCAGAGGCTGCCGCGAACGACGTCGTTCTGATATCGTTTCTCTCAGCGAAACGCACGCGGAAAGGCGAGGTGCGCGATGAGCCCAGACACCCCTGCGACCGACGAACGCGAGACTCCAGGCGGAACCGAGGCCGCGGACCGGGTCGCCGACGTACTGCTGCTCTTCGGCCGCTCGGACGACCCGCTCGGCGTCTCCCGGATCGCCCGCGACCTGGCGTTGAGCAAGGCCGTGGTGCACCGGATCCTGCGCTCGCTCGCCTCCCGCTCGCTGATCCAGACGGCCCCGGGCCGGGCCGGGTACGTGCTGGGACCTGCCGCCGCCGGACTCTCGATCCGCGCGTGGAGCCAGCTGGACCTGCGGACCGTCGCGTCGCCGGTGCTGCGTCGCCTGCGCGACCGGACCCGTGAGACGACCACCCTCTCCGTGCTCGTCGGCGACCAGCGGGTCTACCTCGACCAGTTCGAGAGCCCGCAGGAGATCAAGATGGTCGTCGAGATCGGCCCGCGCTTCCCCCTGCACTCCGGCGCGTCCAGTCGGGCCATCCTGGCCCACCTGCCGCAGCCGTTCATCGACTCGGCCGTGCGCCAGATGCTCCAGCAGGAGCCGGACGCCGACGTCGAGGCCTACCTCGCCCAGCTGGCCGAGATCCGCGAGCGCGGGTACGGCATCTCCCTCAACGAGCGCGGGACGGGCGCGGCGTCCATCGCCGCCCCGTTCTTCGACGCCGCCGGCAACGTGCTGGGCTCGATCAGCGCCTCCGGGCCGATCTTCCGCTACAGCGACGAGTCGGGCGAGGAGCAGCGGGAGCAGATCCGGCTCGTGGTCGAGGCCGCCGGCGAGGTCACCGAGCGGCTGCGGCCCGACGTACCGGCCTGACCCGGGCTCGGCGCCCCACCAGACACGACGGCTCCGCACCCGGCGGGTGCGGAGCCGTCGTCGTGCCCTCACGGGCGGGTCGAGGTCATCGGTGCGCGGGCGACTTGCTCCTGCCCATCAGCCCCTCGACGACGCCGACGAGGAGGACGGCAGCCACGATCGCCACGATCGCGCCGATGACGTTGAGCTCGCCGAAGTCGCCCGTCCCGAGGGCGGTGGCGACGACGCCGCCGATGAGCGAGCCGATGACGCCGAGGACCAGGGTGCCGAGCAGGCCGAGGTTCTGGCGGCCGGGCTTGAGCAGGCGGGCCAGGGCGCCGACGACGAGACCGAAGACGAGGAAACCGATGATGGACATGGAGGACCGGTACCCCGTTCGGCGCGGCCGATCTCGACGCCTTGCAGGAGTGGGTACCTCTCGTCCATGAGCGAGAACAGCAACGAGCCCGACCCCCAGGACGGCCCCGACCTCGACGCCGAGCGTGAGGAGATCGGCGAGCTGCAGGACCGACTCGACGCGGAGGCGGAGGGCGACGGCCTGGCCGCCGAGGCTGGCCGGAGCGAGGAGACGGGACTCTCCCAGGGCTGAGTCCGGCCCCGGGAAGGAGGCCGGCACCCGCGGCGTTGGAGCAGGCGTGAGGCTCTCGCTGCTCGACCGGTCCCGGACGCGGGCCGGCACTGTCGACGCCACGGCGCTCGAGCTCACGGTGGCGCGCGCCGTCCACGCCGAGCGGGCCGGGTACGAGCGGTTCTGGGTGGCGGAGCACCACGCCGTACCCGGGATAGCGTCGGGGACGCCGGCCGTCCTGCTCGCCGCGGTCGGCGCGCGCACCTCCACGATCCGCATAGGCTCGGGCGGCGTCATGCTGCCCCTGCACCAACCGCTGGTCGTCGCCGAGCAGTTCCTCGTCCTGGAGGCCCTGCACCCGGGCCGGGTCGACCTCGGACTCGGCCGCTCCTCCGGCTTCACCCCGCCCGTACGCCACGCGCTGCGCCGCGACCTCGACGCCGGCGACCTCTTCGAGAGCGACCTCCGCGAGCTCCGCGGCTACCTGGAGGGCACCGGCGAGGTGACCGCCAGGCCCGCTGCGCGCCGTACGGTGCCGATGCACGTGCTGGCCACGGGACGCGGGGTCGAGATCGCCGCGCGGCTCGGGCTGCCCGTCGTCGTCGGCGGTCCGGTGCTGGACTCCGAGGACGTGGGCGAGCTGCTCGCCGGCTATCGCCGTACCTTCCGACCCCACCGGGGAAGCGAGCCGTGGGTGACGGTCTCGCTCGACGTCCTGGTGGCCGACGACGACGCCGCCGCGCGCGAGCTCGCACTCCCCGAGGCCTGGGCGATGGCGCAGTCGCGTCAGACCGGCGAGTTCCCGCCCCTCGAGCCGGCCAAGGTGATCCGTGACCGGACGTGGCCGGCGCAGGTGGGCCGCCGCGTCGAGGCCGCCCTGGAGCGCGCCGCCGCGGGAGGCCCCGAGACGGTACGCCGGCGCCTGGAGCGGCTGGTCGATCGGACCCGCGCCGACGAGGTGCTCTCCAGCGCCTCGACCCACGATCACGAGGCGCTGCTCGCCTCCGATCGGCTGCTGCGCGACCTGGTGGCGTGAGACGGACCGGTCGTACCCGGACCAATATTCGCTCTCCCGTGCGATCATCGGACACGGCTGTCAGGAGTGACGTATCACCGCGCGGGTGTATCTCCGGTCCGCTGACAACGGCGTGGAGGGGTTGAGATGGATCACGATGTCACCCGGAAGAGGTGCTCGTTCTGCGGGCGCCAGGGCGAGCGGGGGCTGCAGTTCGCGGGCGGCTTGGGCGCGATGATCTGCGAGGACTGCGTCACGCACTACCACGAGCTGTTCTCGGACACCGCCGCGGCGGACGCCGCCGCAGCACCGCCCTGGGAGCGGATGACGGACGCGGAGATCCTCGCCGCCATCCCGTCCATCTCCCAGACGGCCGCGCAGGTCGACGACTTCCTCGTCGAGTGGATCGAGCTCGCCCGGAGCCGGAAGCTGTCGTGGACCCAGATCGGGAAGTCGCTCGGGGTCTCCAAGCAGGCCGCGTGGGAGCGGTTCGCCCAGCGCGTGGACGACGCCAAGAGACGCTCCACCGCCTGAGGGCGCTCACCGGGAGTGGCGCGCGCTGAACCGGACGGCCGGGCGGACCGGCACCAGGGACGAGCGCGGGTCCTCGGACAGCGGCGACCTGCTCGTCGGATCGGGTTCCAGGTGCCAGTTCCGGATGATCGCGGAGAGCGCACTGGTCATCGTCGCCAGCCCGAGATGCTGGCCCGGGCAGAGGTGCAGACCGCGCCCGAAGCCCAGGAAGCCGCGCATGGCCGACCGGTGCTGCCACCGGTCCACGTCGAAGGCCGACGGGTTCTCGAACACCGCGGGATCGCGGTGGATGACGTAGGGGCTGATGATCAGCCGGTGCCCGGGCGCGAGCTCATACCCACCGAGCACGGTCGCCTCGGTGACGGTGCGGTTCAGGATCCACGTCGGAGGGTGGAGACGCAGCGCCTCGAGGATGACGGCGAGGGCGAGCGGGGATAGGGAACCGGGCGCCTGCGGGCGCTCCAGCGACTCGGCGAGGAGGTCCTCCTGCAGGCCGGGTCGGTGCGCGAGCTCGAGGAGCGCCCAGGCGACGCCGATGGCGGGGATCCGGTGCGCGGCCAGCATCGAGCCGATCACCAGGTCCGCGAGCCGGTCCGGCGTGGCGTGCGCCAGCTGCTGCCTGCGGACCACCTGGGCGACGTAGTCGTCGGCCTCCGGCGTGCGACGGCGCGTCTCGATCAACGGGTCGATGACGGCGCGCGCGGCGCGGTAGGCGAATCGGATCCGCAGCCGGGACGGGGTCGGGAGGAAGGACGGGAGGGCGAAGGGGCTGCCGAACACCGCGGCCAGACGCGCCAGCAGCCGGCCGACGACCGGCTGGACGGTGGACCAGTCGTCTCCGAAGTAGTGCCCGTACGTCACTCGCGTGAGGACGTCCTCCAGACGGGGAAGCGGGTCGAGCGCCATCGCGGCGTTCGTCGTCGTTCTCGGGAAGGCCTGCTCGATGAGCCGGGAGGTCTGCGGCCCGAGATGGGTGACGGCTGTTCGCCGTAGACCCGGGCCCAACGCGGTGAGGGCCTCCGCAGCAGCTCCTGCTTGTCGTACGGTGACGCGCTCCGAGCGGAAGTTGCCCAGGATCGCGAACGCACGCTGACGATTGGTGAGGACCTCGTGTGCCAGGTCGACGTCGTTGACGATCGTCGTCCGATCGTCGAACGCGACGATCGCGCCGTACCGCTCCCGCAGCCCCAGGAGGAAGCCGAGCCGGTCCTCCTCGTAGGCCATGAGGTTCCCGGCCCACCGATCCCCTCGGGGTCCAGGCGGACGGGTGCGGAGCGCCGTCGATCCTGCCGTGGTCATCACCGTGTGCTCATCGCCAGATGTAACCCGAGTTCAGGCTCCGACCGTGCGAGCGCTGGACCAGGCGGGCGATGGTGAACTTCATACGACGCATGACAACCTCCAGGTGGCCGTCGTCAGGCTGGTCCTGACGACTGTCAGGCGCATCTTGACGGACACCGAGCCTCGGATCCGGAGCGACACGCCAGAGAGTGCGGCCGTGTCGTCGTACTCGGGTGGACTACACCAGCGTCAGGGCGTGCTTGACGATCCGCTGGGCGATGAACTTGACTCGAAGCCTCCATCGGCAGCACCCGCCCGCCCTCGACTCAAGACCCGACGCCGATTCCGGTGCGTCGGGCACCGAAACTTGTCGCGCGGTTGACAAGTTCGGGAACAAGTCGCGGCTGTCCGAGGTCCAGCACGCGACATGTGGGTCTAGAGCGCCTAGCGTCGATCAGTACCGACGCCGAACAGGCGTCCATTGCGGGGGAGGGTCGAGATGGCGCAGGAGTACCGAACGGTCACGCCAGCCGGGGTCAAGGTGCGTGAGATCACGATGAGCGCGCTCGCGCGCCTCGGACTCGTGTCACCGGCGACGCTGGGAGGGATGACTCCCGAGGACCATCAGCGCAACTGGGACTCGTGGATGTCGGACGCGTCGGAGCCAGACCCGAACGCGCACTACACCCCGTACCGGTCGACCGACCCGACGACGCCCGACGGGGAGCAGCAGTCTCCCCCGGATGTCCCCTGATCGACGCCCGGCTTGCCATCTGCTGCCCAGCCCCATCTCGGGACGGCGGCTCTCGCACTGCGGCCTGCCCTGGACCCGATGGTCAAGCGGGTCGTCGACGACATCGTGGCGGCACTGCCGCCACACGCCGCCGCCCCGGGAACCCCGCGCCACCAGCTGCTGCTGAGGGCCGCCCGGGTCGCGGCGCACCACTTCCTCGACGACGCCGCCGGCCCTGAGGAGCCGGACGGCGCGAACGGCTCAGGCGGCCGGGTCGACCAGGTCGACGAGCTGTTCCGGCGCCTCGGCCGGACCCAGGCCGAACGCGACCACGACTGGACCACCCTCGACACCAGCCTCCACGTCGCCACCCGCGCCTCCTGGCACCAACTCGTCGACTTCGCCACCACCCACGACCTCAC
>NZ_DATJTA010000012.1:0-8206 GCF_035503875.1 Nocardioides sp. | reverse complement strand
CGTGTCCCTGAGCGCGCGGCCGGGCGCGCGCTCAGGGACACGACCCCGGCATGCGGGAAGGCCCCGGCCCGCGTCACGCGGACCGGGGCCTCCCGGGTGAAGCTGGCGGACTCAGAAGTCCATGCCGCCCATGCCGCCGGTCGGGTCGCCCGCAGGGGCGGCCTTCTCCGGCTTGTCGGCCACGACGGCCTCGGTGGTGAGGAACAGCGCGGCGATCGACGCGGCGTTCTGCAGCGCCGAGCGGGTGACCTTCGCCGGGTCGATGATGCCCTCGGCGATCATGTCGACGTACTCGCCGGTGGCGGCGTTGAGGCCGTGGCCGGCGGTGAGGCCGGAGACCTTCTCCGCCACGACGCCGCCCTCGAGACCGGCGTTGACCGCGATCTGCTTGAGCGGGGCCGAGGTGGCGACGCGGACGATGTTGGCACCGGTGGCCTCGTCGCCCGTGACGTCGAGCTTGTCGAACGCGGTGGCCGCAGCCTGCACCAGGGCGACGCCGCCGCCGGCGACGATGCCCTCCTCGACGGCCGCCTTCGCGTTGCGGACGGCGTCCTCGATGCGGTGCTTGCGCTCCTTGAGCTCGACCTCGGTGGCCGCGCCGACCTTGATGACGGCCACGCCGCCGGCCAGCTTGGCGAGGCGCTCCTGGAGCTTCTCGCGGTCGTAGTCGGAGTCCGACTTCTCGATCTCGGCGCGGATCTGGTTGACCCGGCCCTCGATCTGGGCCGCGTCGCCGGCACCCTCGACGATGGTGGTCTCGTCCTTGGTGATGACGACCTTGCGGGCCTGGCCGAGCAGCTCGATGCCGGTCGACTCGAGCTTGAGGCCGACCTCCTCGGAGATGACCTGGCCGCCGGTCAGGATCGCGATGTCCTGCAGCATGGCCTTGCGGCGGTCACCGAAGCCCGGGGCCTTGACGGCGACGGACTTGAAGGTGCCGCGGATCTTGTTGACGACCAGCGTGGACAGGGCCTCGCCGTCGACGTCCTCGGCGATGATCAGCAGCGGCTTGCCGGACTGCATGACCTTCTCGAGCAGCGGCAGCAGGTCCTTGACGTTCGAGACCTTCTGGTTGGCCACGAGGATGTAGGGGTCCTCCAGGACCGTCTCCATGCGCTCGGGGTCGGTCACGAAGTAGGCCGAGATGTAGCCCTTGTCGAACCGCATGCCCTCGGTGAGCTCGAGGTCGATGCCGAAGGTGTTCGACTCCTCGACGGTGATGACGCCTTCCTTGCCGACCTTGTCCATCGCCTCGGCGATGGCGTCGCCGACGGTGGTGTCGCCACCGGCGGAGATGGTGGCGGTCGCGGCGATCTGCTCGCGGGTCTCGACGTCCTTGGCCATGCCGAGCAGCTGCTCGGAGACGGCGGCGACGGCGGACTCGATGCCGCGCTTGAGACCCATCGGGTTCGCACCGGCGGCGACGTTGCGCAGGCCCTCGCGGACCATCGCCTGCGCCAGCACGGTGGCGGTGGTGGTGCCGTCGCCCGCGACGTCGTCGGTCTTCTTGGCGACCTCCTTGACGAGCTCGGCACCGATCTTCTCGTACGGGTCCTCGAGCTCGATCTCCTTGGCGATGCTCACACCGTCGTTGGTGATCGTGGGGGCGCCCCACTTCTTCTCCAGGACGACGTTGCGGCCCTTCGGGCCGAGGGTGACCTTGACGGCGTCGGCGAGCGTGTTCATGCCACGCTCGAGGCCGCGCCGGGCCTCCTCGTTGAAAGCAATCAGCTTGGGCATAACTCCTGCGATTCCTCACGCTTAGAGTTGTGGATCCGGTTCGATGGGTTGCCCGCGACGGACGATCCCGCTGACCGGCGAACCCTTTCTCGCCGGCGCCTGGACCTCAACTGGCACCGATCCGGTTTGTCACTCTCATGGTAAGAGTGCCAACCCAATGTTTAGCACTCGACCCCTGCGAGTGCAAGAAATCCACCGGGGGCCGGACGGGGCTCAGAGGCGGGCCTGCACCGCGTCCGCGAAGGGGAGGGCGTTGCCCGGGATGACGTCGAGGTACAGCCCGGGCTCGGTGATCTCGACCTCGCTGACGACCAGGCGGCCGTCGTACCGCATCAGGTCGACGCGGCCGTACGACAGCTCGGTGCCGAGCAGCTCCTCGACCGCCCGCGTGGTGGCGACGGCGACCTCGGCCGCCACCGGGTCGAGGTCGGCGATCATCGAGCTGCCGCCGTACTCCTCGTGGACGCGGACGTCGCCGACCGCCGCGACCTTGCGCACCTGGCTCACGGCCCGGCCGTTCAGGACGAAGACGGAGTGCTCCCCCTCGCTGTGCACCGACTCGACGACCGGCTGGCCGAGCCACGGGCCGCCCGGCGGGGTCGGCGCCCAGGCCTCGGCGTCGTCGACGACGAGCAGGCCGCGGCCGCCGGCGGCGACCCGCGGCTTGACGACCGCTCGGCCGAAGCGCGCGACGAGGGGGCGCACGTCCTCGCGGTCGTGGACCAGCACGCTCGGGACGACGGGTACGCCGCGCCCCGAGAGCTCGACGAGGTAGCGCTTGTCGGTGTTCCAGCGGAAGACCGCGGAGCCGTTGAGCAGCACCGGTCCGGCCGCCTCGACCGCCTCGGCCCAGGCCAGGAACTCCGTGAGCCGGTCCTCGTAGTCCCAGGTGGAGCGGGCCGCGACCACCCCGGCGCCCGCCCAGTCGACCTCGGGGTCGTCCCAGCGGACCCACCGGCTGGTGATGCCGCGCCGGGCGAGCTCGAGGTCGAGCGCCGCGTGGCCGGGCTCCCCCTCGGGCATCGCGGAGAAGGTGGTCAGCAGCACGTCGGGCACGGGCAGTGACGCTACGTCACGGCCGCGCCGGCCGGCAGCGGGGTTTCGCCGCGCGGGAGGCTGTGGCCGAACGGCACCCGGTCGTGCACGCCGAGGGCGGCCAGCACCGACGGGAGCATCGCCCGCGCGGTGCGCTTGTAGCCGAGCGGGCTGGGGTGGAAGCGGTCGAGGCTGAACATCTCGTCGGGGTTGGTGATGAAGAACGGCCCGACCACGTGGGCCAGCGACACGACGTGCGCCCCGGCCCGCAGCGCACCCGCGCGCTGGGCGTTGGCCAGCTGCCGCGAGGCCCGCGAGCCGAGCGCCCGCAGCGGCTGCGGGACCGGTCGCAGCGCGCCGAGGTCGGGGCAGGTGCCGACCACGACGGCCGTGCCGCGCTCGCGCAACCGACGGATCGCGGCCTCCAGGTCGCGCACCGAGTCGCCCACCGGCACCCGGTGGGTGACGTCGTTGCCGCCGACGACGATCACCGCGACGTCGGCGGCGTACGACGCCGGCAGCCCGTCGAGCTGGGCGACCAGCATCGACGTCTCCGCCCCGACGACGGCGGCGGTCCGCAGCCGGACCGCCCGCTGCGTCCGCTTCGCGAGCTGCCGGGCCAGCCGGCCGCCGAGCGTCTCCTTGGCCCGCTCGGCGCCGAGCCCGGCGGCGATCGAGTCGCCGAGGAGCAGCAGGTCCACCGGGTCGCCGTACCGCTTGCGCCACGTCCGGTCGGCGTCGATCGCGGACTCGCCGAGGGGCTTGCCGATGATCTCCCGCGCGCGGGCCGCCTGGGACCGGAGCAGCCGGCGCGAGCCGACGACGAAGCCGAGGCCGAGCAGGGCGAGTCCACCGGAGGCGGTGCCGACGAGACGGGGCGAGACGGTCATGGGGACGACTGATCACACCGACCTGAACGGGTTCTTGCGGGGAGGTGTCGATTCGACGCCTGCCCGTCCGTCATCGGGGTGGAAGACTCAGCCGCACTCCACCCGAGGAGAGAGAACCATGACCGAGTACGTCGTACTGCTGCCCGGCGACGAGAGCGCCTGGGAGCGCGCCGGGGCCGAGGAGCGGACCGTCACCTACGCCCGGCACGAGGAGTTCTCGCAGCTCCTCGAGAAGCGCGGGCACCGGATCACCGGCGGCGCCGAGCTGACCCATTCGCGGACCGCCAAGGTGGTCCGCCGTACCCCCGACGGCGGGCACGCCGTCACCGACGGGCCGTACGCCGAGGCCGTCGAGCAGCTGTCGGGCTACTACGTCGTCGAGAGCGACGACCTCGACGACCTGCTGGAGATCTGCGCCGTGCTGGCGTCGGTCGAGGAGGGCGTGGAGGTCCGGGCCACCGTCGACCACGGAGGGGACGCCTCGTGAAGTTCGTGCTGCTGATGGCCGAGGACGACCACTTCGAGAAGTGGCAGCGGGCCGACGACGCCGAGCGGGAGGCGGTCTTCGCGGCGTTCGGCGCCTTCGCGGAGGCGGTCGAGGCGCGGGGCTCCGTCATCGGCGGCGAGGGCCTGGCGCCCGTCGCCGAGGCGGTCACCCTCCGCCCGGGCGCCGACCGGCCCGTCACCGAGGGGCCGTACGCCGAGACCGCGGAGCAGCTGGGCGGTCTCTGGATCGTCGACCTGCCCGACCTCGAGACCGCCGTCGAGCTGGCCCGGCTGCTGCCGGCGTCGTACTCGGTCGAGATCCGGCGCGCCACCGAGGACTGAGGCCTGAACCCGCTGGAGGCGCTGCTGCGCGACGAGTGGGGCCGGCTGCTGGCCCTGCTCGTCGCGTGGTGCCGGCGGCTGGACCTCGCCGAGGACGGGCTGGCCGACGCGTTCGAGGCGGCGGCTCGGTCCTGGCCCGCGGACGGGACGCCGGCCAACCCGCCCGCCTGGCTGCTGACCGCGGCGCGGCGGCGGATCACCGACCGGCTGCGCGCCGAGGCGGTGGCCGCACGGAAGCGGCCGCTGCTGGAGGTCGACGCCGCCGTGCGCGCGGACGCGCAGCGGGTGCTGGCCGACGCCGGGGAGGAGATCGTGGACGAGCGGCTGCGGCTGGTGCTGCTCTGCGCGCACCCGCGGCTGTCCCGGGAGGCCGCCGCGGCGCTGACCCTGCGCCTGGTCCTCGGCGTGCCGACCGAGGACGTCGCCCGGCTCTTCCTGGTGCCGACCCCCACGATGGCGGCCCGGCTCACCCGCGCCCGCCGCAAGCTGGCGGGCGCCGCGTTCGCGGTCCCGCCGGGCGCCGAGCTGGGCGAGCGGGTCGGGGTGGTCGCGGACGTCGCGTACCTCGCCTTCACCAGCGGCTACGCCCCCGGCTCTGGCGCCGACGTGCTCCGCGCCGACGTCGCCGCGGAGGCGATCCGGCTGGTGCGGGTGCTGCGCTCGCTGCTGGCCGCCGGCTCCTGGCCGGAGCTCGACGCGCTGCTGGCGCTGATGCTGCTGCAGCACGCCCGGCGCGATGCCCGGGTCGTCGACGGGCGGCTGGTGCTCCTCCCCGAGCAGGACCGGACCCGCTGGCACCACCCGGAGGCGCTCGAAGCGCTGACCCTGCTCCGTCCGCTCGTGGACTCGCCGCCCGCGCCGTACCTCCTGCAGGCGCTGATCGCCGCCGAGCACGCGATCGCGCCGACGCCGGAGGCGACCGCGTGGGACCGGATCGTGGCGCGGTACGACGAGCTGCTGGCCCTCGGCGACTCGCCCGTCGTCCGGCTCAACCGGGCCGTCGCCGTCGCCGAGCGGGACGGACCCGCCGCCGGCCTCGCCGCCCTGGACGGCGTGGCCCTCCGCGGGCACCGGCTGCCCGCCGTCCGCGCCGAGCTGCTGTCCCGCCTGGGCCGTCGCGACGACGCGATGCGCGCCTTCGACGCCGCGCTGGCCCTGTGCGGCAACGAGGCGGAGTCGGCGCATCTGCGGACGCGGCGGGCGACAATGGAGGCGTGACCGACCCCGCCCGCTTCCGCGCGATCGGCGAGGCCGGCTGGCGCTGGGTCATCGACCAGGTGCGGTACGACGACGCCGGCCCCTGGATCCCCGAGTACGGCGACGGCGGACCACCGGAGGCGGCGTACCGGTTCGGGACGCACAGCGGGACCGGCGGGCTGGCGCTGGCGCTGGGTGCGGTGGCGACAACCCGGGACTGGACCGAGGGTGAGGCGGCGCTGGCGACGGCGATCGGCGACCAGCTGGTCGCGCGGGCCGCGACGGCGGGTGATGCGACGTACTTCGACGGGCTGGCGGGTGACGTGCACGCGCTGCTCGCGCTCGGTCGGTCTCCCCGGCCGGCGCTCGACCGGCTGCACGCGATCGGGACCGACGCCGGGTGGCCGCAGCTGAGCACGGCGGCGCCGACGGTCGCGCCGGGGACGCCGTTCCTCGACCTGACGCTGGGCACGGCGGGGGTGTTGGACGCCGCCGTGGCCGGTGGGGACGTCGCGCTGGCGACCCGGGCCGCGGAGCTCCTGGCGGCCGAGGCCCAGCCCCGGCCCGACGGGCTCGCGTGGCTGATGGTGGCCGACGAGCTGCGCCTGGTGCCGCGGCGGGCGGAGATGCCGAACCTGTCACACGGGACCGCGGGTGCCGCCCTGGCGCTGGCGTCCGCCGGGTCCTTCCTGGGCAGGCCCGACCTGGTCGACCTCGCCCGCCGGGGCGCCGAGCACCTGGTCGCGATCCGGGACCGCTCGGTCGACGGGCTCGCGATCCCGCACCTGCTGGTGTCGCCGGGGATCGACCCGGCGGACGTGCACGACGGCGAGCGGCTCACCTGGGGCTGGTGCCACGGTCCGGCGGGGACGTCGCTGCTCTTCGCGGCCCTGGACCGCGCGGGCGTGGCGTCCGTCGCCGGCCGGCCGCCGGCTGCCTGGCACGCGGACTGCCTCCGCGCCGTACGGAACTCCGGTGTGCCCGATCGGCTGCGCCCCGGCTTCTGGGACAACGACGGCCGCTGCTGCGGCACCGCCGGGGTCGGCGAGGTGTTCCTGGCCGCGGGTGAACGCGACTTCGCCGTACGCCTCGGCGACGCGCTGGTGGACCGGGCGGTCGTCGACGGTCAGCGCGCCTGCTGGCGCTTCGTCGAACACCGCTCCCCCGACCCCCTGCTCCCGCCCGGGGTGGGCTGGATGCAGGGCGCGGCCGGGATCGCGGCGTACCTGCTGCGGCTGGCGGCGGCGCTGTAACGCGGTGCCGACCCGGGGGTCAGCCCCCGGCGACCGCCGGGATGACCGAGATCTGGGTGCCGTCGGGGGTGGGCGTGTCCAGGCTGTCGAGGAAGCGGACGTCGTCGTTGCCGACGTACACGTTCACGAAGCGGCGCAGCTCGCCGGAGTCGTCGAGGATCCGGGCCTTGATCCCGCTGAAGCTCGCGTCCAGGTCGTCCAGGACCTCGGCCAGGGTCGCGCCGCTGGCGCTGACCTCGGACTCGCCACCGGTGTAGGTGCGCAGGATGGTGGGGATGCGGACGGAGACGCTCACGGGATCCTCTTCTGTCGGGGTGTCGAGACTCAGGCCAGGCCGGTGGCGACGAAGGCGGCGTACGACGGGTCGATCGTCGCGACCGGGCCGACCGCGTCGGAGACCGCGTCCAGCGTCTTCAGGCCGTGGCCGGTGTTGATGACGACGGTCTCCAGCGAGGTGTCCAGCTGACCGGTCTCGACGAGCTTCTTCAGTACGCCGACGGTGGTGCCGCCCGCGGTCTCGGTGAAGACGCCCTCGGTGCGGGCCAGCAGCACGATGGCCTCGCGGACCTCGTCGTCGGTGATGTCCTCGACCGCGCCGCCGGTCTCGCGGCAGATGTCGAGGACGTAGATGCCGTCGGCGGGGTTGCCGATGGCCAGGCTCTTGGCGATGGTGTCCGGCTTGACCGGGCGGATCGCGTCGACGCCGGCCTTGTAGGCGACCGAGACGGGCGAGCAGCCGGTGGCCTGGGCGCCGTACACCTTGTAGGGCTTGTCCTCGACCAGGCCGAGCTTGATCAGCTCCTGGAAGGCCTTGTGCACCTTCGTCAGCTGCGAGCCGGACGCCACCGGGATGACGATCTGGTCGGGCAGGCGCCAGCCGAGTTGCTCGGCGATCTCGTAGCCCAGGGTCTTCGAGCCCTCGGCGTAGTACGGGCGGACGTTGACGTTCACGAACGCCCAGTCCTCGTTCTCCGCGGCGAGCTCCTGGGCGAGGCGGTTCACGTCGTCGTAGTTGCCGTCGACGGCGATCAGGGCGCCTTCGTACACCGCGCTCATGAGGATCTTGGCGCGTTCGAGGTTGGAGGGGACGAGAACGACGGACTTCCAGCCGGCCCGGGCGGCGGCCGCGGCGACGGCGTTCGCCAGGTTGCCGGTGGACGGGCAGGCCAGCACCTTGAAGCCGAGTTCGCGGGCGGCGGCGAGTGCGACGCCGACGACGCGGTCCTTGAACGAGTGGGTGGGGTTGCCGGTGTCGTCCTTCAC
>NZ_DATJTA010000011.1:0-15018 GCF_035503875.1 Nocardioides sp. | reverse complement strand
CGATCGCTCGAACGCTCTTGCCCGCCGCAACCAGGCAGGCGATCTCCTCGCGCTCTTGGAACGTCAGGTCCCGAGCCTGTGGCTGATTCACGATCGAGGGGACCACGCCACCCGCACGTGCTAACAGACGCTGTGCCGTCGGTCGAGACATCCCAGCCACAGCGCCCGCATCGACGACCGAGACACCAGCAGCGACCTGCTGCCAGAACACGCGCTGAACATAGACAGGAACGGGCGGACGACCCATCGCAAACACCTCGATCAGATCAAGGTGTTGCATTCACCCATTGAACCCGCCCCAGCGCCGAGCCTCGAAACCCGTCTTGTCGACCGACAACCCCGACCCACGCCGACTCTCGACCCACCGGGTTTCGAGGCTCAGGACTCCGTCCTCCACACCTCAACCAGCGTCCGCTTCACCCACGCTGGTTGAGGTGCGAGGCGCGCCAGCGCCGAGCCTCGAAACCCGTCTTGCCGACCGACGACCTCGACCCACGCCGACTCTCGGCTCACCGGGTTTCGAGGCTCAGGACTCCGTCCTTCACACCTCAACCAGCGTCCGAGGCTCAGGACTCCGTCCTTCACACCACAACCAGCGACCGGGCTCTGCTACTGGGTCACCCGGTAGGCGTCGAAGACGCCGGGGACGCCGCGGACGGCGCGCAGGACGTTGTCGAGGTGCTTGGCCTCGGCCATCTCGAAGGTGAACCGGCTCTTGGCCACGCGGTCGCGGGTGGTGGAGAGGTTGGCGCTGAGGATGTTCACGTGGGCGTCCGAGAGCACCATGGTGATGTCGGACAGCAGCCGGGCGCGGTCGAGGGCCTCGACCTGGATGTTGACCAGGAACGTCGACTGGCCGGTGGGCGCCCACTCCACCTCGAGCAGCTTCTCGGGCTGGGACTTCAGGCTGGCGGCGTTGGTGCAGTCCTGGCGGTGCACCGAGACTCCCCCGCCCTTGGTGACGAAGCCCAGGATCTGGTCGGGCGGCACCGGGGTGCAGCACTTGGCCAGCTTCACCCAGACGTCCGGGGCGCCCTTGACGATCACGCCCGCGTCGCCGGCGGAGCCGGTCCGGGCGGTGCCGCGCCGGCCCGTGATCGTGACGGCCTCGGCGAGGTCCTCCTGGGCGCTGTCGCTCCCGCCGTGCTCGTCGATGACCCGGCGTACGACGGCCTGCGCGGACAGGTTGCCCTCGCCGACAGCGGCGTACATCGCGGAGACGTCGGCGTGGTGGAAGTGCCGGGCCGCGAGCGTCAGCGACTCGTGGGACATCAGCCGCTTGAGGGGCAGTCCCTCCTTGCGCATGAGCTTGGCGATCTGCTCCTTGCCCTGCTCGATGGCCTCCTCGCGCCGCTCCTTGGTGAACCACTGGCGGATCTTGGAGCGCGCCCGCTGCGACTTCACGAAGGTCAGCCAGTCGCGCGACGGCGCGGCCGTCGGCGACTTGGAGGTGAATACCTCGACGACGTCGCCGTTCTCCAGCATCGACTCCAGCGGCACCAGCCGCCCGTTGACGCGGGCGCCGATGGTGCGGTGGCCGACCTCCGTGTGCACGGCGTACGCGAAGTCCACCGGCGTGGCGCCGGCCGGCAGCGCGATGACGTCACCGCGGGGGGTGAAGACGTAGGTCTCGGCGCGGTTGATCTCGAAGCGCAGCGACTCCAGGAACTCGCCCGGGTCCTCGACCTCGCTCTGCCAGTCGAGGAGCTGGCGCACCCACGTCATGTCGTCCATGTCGCCGGGGCGGTCGGTGTCGACGCCGGCGCGGCCGTCCTCCTTGTACTTCCAGTGCGCGGCGACGCCGTACTCGGCGCGGCGGTGCATGGCGAAGGTCCGGATCTGCAGCTCCACCGGCTTGCCCTGCGGGCCGATCACAGTGGTGTGCAGCGACTGGTACATGTTGAACTTCGGCATCGCGACGTAGTCCTTGAACCGCCCGAGGACGGGGTTCCAGCGCGAGTGGAGCACGCCGAGGACGCTGTAGCAGTCGCGGTCGTCCTCCACGAGGATGCGGATGCCGACCAGGTCGTAGATGTCGGAGAACTCGCGGCCGCCGACGATCATCTTCTGGTAGATCGAGTAGTAGTGCTTCGGCCGGCCGGTGACCTTGCACTTGATCTTGGCCTCGCGCAGGTCGTTCTCGACCTGGGCGATCACCTCGGCGAGGAACTGGTCGCGCGACGGCGCGCGCTCGGCGACCATCCGCACGATCTCGTCGTAGATCTTGGGGTGCAGGGTCGCGAACGCGAGGTCCTCGAGCTCCCACTTGAGGGTGTTCATGCCGAGGCGGTGGGCCAGCGGCGCGTAGATGTCGAGGGTCTCGCGGGCCTTGCGCTCCTGCGTCTCCTGCTTGACGTAGCGCAGGGTCCGCATGTTGTGGAGCCGGTCGGCGAGCTTGATCACGAGCACCCGGATGTCGCGCGACATCGCGACGATCATCTTGCGGATCGTCTCGGCCTCGGCGGTCTCGCCGTAGCGGACCTTGTCGAGCTTGGTCACGCCGTCGACGAGACGGGCGACCTCCTCGCCGAAGTCGGCGCGCACCTGCTCCAGCGTGTACGGCGTGTCCTCGACCGTGTCGTGCAGCAGCGACGCGACCAGCGTCGGCTCGGTCATGCCGATATCGGCGAGGATGGTGGTGACCGCGAGCGGGTGGGTGATGTAGGGGTCACCGCTCTTGCGCATCTGCGAGCCGTGCATCTTCTCGGCCGTCAGATAGGCGCGCTCCAGCAGCGCCAGGTCGGCCTTCGGGTGGTTGGCGCGCACCGAGCGGAAGAGCGGCTCGAGGACCGGGTTCCCGGGCTGGCTGCGGGTCCCCATCCGGGCGAGCCGGGCCCGCATGCTCCGCCCCGGCGGAGCGGCGTCGGAACGCTCGGCCGGTCGTGCGGGCGGACCGGTCCGCCCGGGCGGGGCGGTGCGTTCCTCGGTCACGCGGGCAAGCCTACGCGTCGCGTCAGACAGTCATCAGGCTGGTGACCGGAAGGTCGCCGACCGTCCGGCGTCCCGGCAGGAAGGAGAGCTCCATCAGGGTGGCGAAGCCGGTCACCGTCCCGCCGCAGCGCTCCACCAGCTCGCGGGTGGCTCGCGCGGTGCCACCGGTCGCGAGCACGTCGTCGACGAGGAGCACCCGATCGCCCGCGACGATCGCGTCGCGGTGCAGCTCGACCGTCGCCTCGCCGTACTCCAGGGAGTACGACGCCGCGTGGGTCTCACGCGGCAGCTTGCCGGCCTTGCGGACCGGGACGAAGCCCGCGCCCAGGGCGAGGGCGACCGGCGCAGCCAGGATGAAGCCGCGGGCCTCCATGCCGACGACCTTGTCGACGACGGTCTCGCCGTCGACTCGGCCGACGTCGGCCAGCGCCGCCACGACGGCCGTGAGCGCATCGTGGTCGGCGAGGACCGGGGTGATGTCCTTGAAGACGACGCCGGGCTCGGGGAAGTCGGGGACGTCGACGACGAGGCGCTCCAGCGCCGCCCGCGCGACCTCGGCCGCGGTCCCCGAGCCACCCGTCACTTCGGGCCGCGCTTGGACCGGGTCTGCCGCGTCGGCTGGACCCGACCCGACGCCCCGCTCTGACGCACCTCACCCTTGGCGGGAGGTACGACGCGGCCACGGCCGGACGCCTCCGGCGCCCGTGGCGGAGCGCTCGCCCGGGTGACCCGGATCTCCTCCTCGGCACCGTCCTCGAACTCGGGGTCGGACTCGTCCTGGACCGGCATGTCCTCGGCGAACACCGGAACGGTGGCGTAGCGGTCGGCGTTCGCCTTGGCCCGCGACCGCGCACGCTTGTCCGCGAGCTGGATCGCCGACTCGCGGCCCTTGAGGTGCACCAGGACGCGCGGCGCGAGCAGCACCGAGGAGTAGATGCCGACGGCCATGCCGACGAACTGCGCCAGCGCGAGGTCCTGCAGCGAGCTCGCACCCAGCTGGACGGCGCTGACGTAGAGGATCGCGCCGATCGGGATCAGCGCCACGATGCCGGTGTTGATCGAGCGGACCAGGGTCTGGTTGACGGCCAGGTTGGCGGCCTCGGCGTACGTCTCGCCGGACTTGCGCAGCTCGTGGGTGTTCTCGCGGATCTTGTCGAAGACGACCACGGTGTCGTACAGCGAGAAGCCCAGGATGGCGAGCAGACCGGTGACGGCCGACGGCGTGACCGGGAACCCGGAGAGGGCGTAGATGCCGACCGTGATGATGATGTCGTGGAAGAGCGCGACCATCGCCGCGATGGACATCTTCCACTCGCGGAAGTAGCCCCAGATGAAGAGCATGACCAGGACGAGGAAGACGGCGACGCCGGTGAGCGCCTGCTGGGCGACCTCGCGGCCCCAGCTGGCGCCGATCTCGGTCTGCGACAGGTCGGTGGTCTCCGGGACCGTCTCCTGGATGACCTCGCCGATCCGGTCGCTCGCGGCGTCGGAGACCTCACCGACCTCGACGACGATCGCCGAGGTGCCCTCGGTGGTCACCGTCGGGCTGTCGACGCCCTCGATGTCCTCGTCGACGATCGCCTCGCGGACCGCGTCGGCGTTGTCCTGGGTGACCTGCGCGGCCGGCATCGACGCCCGGACCTGGGTACCACCGGTGAACTCGACTCCGAAGTTCATCCCCTTGATGAAGATGACGGCGAGCGAGGCGAGCACCGCGACGGCGGTGATGGAGTACCAGAGGCCGCGACGGCCGACGAAGTCGATCGACCGCTGGCCGCCGTAGAGCGCGTTGCCGTAGCGCGAGAACTTGCCCATCAGGCCTTGCCTCCTGCCGGGACAGCGTCCATGCCGAGCGTCTCCTTGCTCAGGCCGGACAGCTTCCCACCACCATTGAAGAACTTGAACCGTGCGAGGTACGACACCAGCGGCTTGGTGAACCAGAAGAGCACCGCGAGGTCGATCAGCGTCGAGAGGCCCAGCGCGAAGCCGAAGCCCTTCACCACGCCGGTCGCGAAGATGTAGAGGACGGCCGCCGAGAGCAGCGAGACCACGTTGGCCGCGAGCCGCGTGACCTTGGCCCGCTTCCAGCCCGTCTCGACCGCGACCCGCATCGACTTGCCCTCACGCATCTCGTCCCGGATGCGTTCGAAGAAGAGGATGAACGAGTCGGCGGTGACACCCACCGCGATGATGAACCCGGCGATGCCGGGCAGGGTCAGGGTGAAGCCGGCGGTCTCGCTGAGCAGCAGGACCATCGCGTAGCTGATCGCCGCGGCGACACCGAGCGAGCCGAACACCACCAGGCCGAGGCCGCGGTAGTAGAGCAGGCAGTAGAGCATCACCAGTCCGAGACCGATGGCGCCCGCCCACAGACCCGCGCTGAGCTGGTCGCCGGCGAGCGACGGGCCGATGTCCTCGACCGTGACGTCGCGGTCGAAGGCGATCGGCAGCGCGCCGAACCGGAGGCTGGTGGCGAGGCTGTCGGCCTCGGCCTCGGTGAAGTCACCGGAGATCTGCGCCTCGCCGTTGGGGATCACGCCGTCGAAGCCGAGGGCGGTGACGACCTGGCCGTCGAGGACGATGGCGAAGCGCTGCTCGGTCGGGAGGAGCGCACGCGAGACCTGCTCGAACGCGTTCTCACCGGCGCCGCCGATCGACAGGGTCACGACCCAGCCGGTGCCCTGCTGCGGCGTGCCGTAGCTGGCGTCCTTGAGGTCGGTGCCCTCGACCACGGCGGCCGAGAGCAGCATCTTCTCGGTCGTGCCCGTCTCCTCGTCGTACTCGCACGAGACGATCGGACGGTCGGGGTCGTCGACCAGCACGGCCGGGGTCCCGTCCGTGGGACAGGTGAAGGCGTTGAACGCGTCGACCGAGGCCTGGTCGGGGCTGTTCTGCCACGCCAGGAGCTCCTCGGTGGCGCCGGCCTTGGGGCCCTGGTAGTCGACGACCTGCGGGGTCGGGGGCGCGGACGTCCCCGGCTCGGCCGGCGTGCCCTCGGGGGACTCGGCGGGCGACTCGGCGGGGGTCTCGGCCGGAGCGGTCGGGCTCGCGGCGTCCGTGGGGGCCGCGGTCTCGTCGGCCTGCGCGAAGCCGACGGGCGGACGGTTGCTGCCCGAGGGCGCCTCGGTGCCGCCCGGCGTGCCCTCGGACGGGACCTCCACGCCCGGGGACGTGGTGCCCGGGTCGAGGACCGACCCGTCGCCGGCGCCGGGGGCACCGGCGGCGCAGGCGCCGTCCCGGTCCGAACAGGCGACCAGGCGGAACCGCAGCTGCGCCTGACGCTTGACCGTCTCCTCCAGCTGGCGGCGGTTCTCGACGTCGCCGGGGACCTCGACAACGACGAACTTGCCGCCCTGGACCGTCACGTCGGCCTCGGCGACACCGGAGCCGTTGACGCGCTGGTCGATGATCTTGCGGGCCTCTTCGAGGCTGTCGCTGTCGGGACTGCCCTGGGCCTGCAGGGTGATCCGGGCACCGCCCTCGAGGTCGAGACCCAGAGCGGGCTTCCAGCTGCCGGCGAGGGCCACCAGGCCGTAGAGGATCGCCAGGCCCAGGAAGAACACCACCAGGGTGCGCCCCGCGTGGGCTGCGGACGAACGTGCCATGTCAGTTCTCCTCGGGCTCGTCGTCGACGAGCGGCTGCTGGATGATCGAGCCGACAGCGCCGCGAGCGACCTTGATGGTCACCCCTTCGGCGATCTCGACCCGGAGGTGGTCGTCGGCGATCTCCGCCACGTGCGCGAAGACGCCCGAGGTCAGCATGACCTCGTCCCCGACGGACAACGAACCTTGCATGGTGCGAAGTTCCCGCTGGCGCCGACTGGCCGGTCGGATGATGAGCAGCCAGAACAACAGCGCGATGGCAACGATCGGCAGCAAGCCGGCGAACTCCGACACGAGGGGACCTCTCGAAAGACGACGTGGGGTCTCCCAGCCCCACATGGGCGGGCCGACCGACGGGCAAGCATAACGGGGGTCAGCACGGCAGGCGGCATTACGGCGCCCCGTACCGACGGGCGGTCCCCGGTCAGTCGTCGAAGAGGGTGCCGTCGACCGGCGTGACGGGCGGCGGGGTCAGGCCGAGGTGCGCCCAGGCGGCCGGTGTCGCGATGCGGCCGCGGGGGGTCCGGGCGAGGAATCCCAGCCGGACCAGGAACGGCTCCGCGACCTCCTCGACGGTCTCCCGCTCCTCCCCCACGGCGACGGCCAGCGTGGAGACGCCGACCGGTCCGCCGCCAAAACGGCGGCACAGGACGTCGATGACGGCCCGGTCCAGACGGTCCAGGCCGAGCTGGTCCACCTCGTAGAGATCCAGCGCCGCCTCGGCGACACCGAGGGTGACGACCCCGTCGGCGCGCACCTGGGCGTAGTCGCGGACCCGGCGCAGCAGCCGGTTCGCGATCCGGGGCGTGCCGCGCGACCGGCTGGCGATCTCGGCGGCGCCGTCGGCGCGCAGCTCGACGCCGAGCAGGCCCGCCGAGCGGTGCACGATCAGGTCGAGCTCGGCCGGCTCGTAGAACTCCAGGTGACCGGTGAAGCCGAACCGGTCGCGCAGCGGTCCCGGGAGCAGCCCGGCTCGAGTGGTCGCGCCGACCAGGGTGAACGGCGGGATCTCCAGCGGGATGGCAGTGGCGCCCGGTCCCTTGCCGATGATGACGTCGACGCGGAAGTCCTCCATCGCCATGTAGAGCATCTCCTCGGCCGGGCGCGACATCCGGTGGATCTCGTCGACGAAGAGCACCTCCCCCTCGTTCATGCCGGAGAGGATCGCGGCGAGGTCGCCGGCGTGCGTGATGGCCGGGCCGCTGGTCAGCCGCAGCGGGGCCGCCATCTCGGCGGCGATGATCATGGCGAGGGTGGTCTTGCCCAGTCCCGGCGGTCCCGACAGCAGCACGTGGTCGGGTGCCCGGCCACGCTGGCGGGCCGCCTCGAGGACCAGACCCAGCTGGGCACGGACCCGCGCCTGCCCGACCACCTCGTCGAGCGTCTTGGGCCGCAGCGCCGCCTCGACCGCGCGCTCGTCACCCTCGGCCTCGGCGGCGGTCAGCGAGCGCAGGTGCCCTGCCTCGGCCTCCTCCAACTCGTCCTCGTGGAACGGCACGTTCTAGGCCTTGCTCAGCGAGCGCAGCGCGGCCCGGAGCAGCGCCGCGACGTCGGGGGTCTCGCCCGCGTCGGGCGCGACCGTCTCGATCGCCTTGTCGGCGTCCTTGGCCGACCACCCCAGGCCGACCAGGCCCTGCTGGACCTGCTCGCGCCACGGCTCGGCGGCGACCGGCCTCGGCGTACCGCTGCCGACCGGGGCGCCGATCCGGTCCTTGAGCTCGAGGATGATCCGCTGCGCGCCCTTCTGGCCGATGCCGGGCACCTTGGTCAGGGCCTTCACGTCCTCGGCCGCGATCGCCCGGCGCAGGTCGTCCGGACTGAGTACGGCGACCATCGCCTGGGCGACCTTCGGCCCCACGCCCGAGGCGGTCTGCACGAGCTCGAAGGTCTGCTTCTCGTCCTCGTCGACGAACCCGAAGAGCGTCATGGAGTCCTCGCGGACCACCATGGACGTGGCCAGCGTGGCCTTCGAGCCGGGGCGCAGCGTGGCGAGCGTGCCGGGGGTGCACATCAGCTCCAGGCCGACGCCGCCGACCTCCAGCACGGCGCTGGACAGGGTGAGCGCGGCGACCTCGCCGCGGACGAAGGCGATCATCTACCTCTTCCTTCCGGCGGCCGCGAGGGCCGCGTCGATGCGGGCCTGCGCGCCGCCTCGCCAGATGTGGGTGATGGCCAGCGCCAGGGCGTCGGCCGCGTCGGCGGGCTTGGGCGGAGCGTCGAGCCGCAGGATGCGGGTCACCATGGCGCCGACCTGCTGCTTGTTCGCCCGGCCGTTGCCCGAGACCGCGGCCTTGACCTCGCTGGGGGTGTGCAGCGCGATCGGCAGCCCGCGACGCGCGGCGCAGACCATGGCGATGCCGCTCGCCTGCGCGGTGCCCATCACGGTGCTGACGTCCGAGCGGGCGAAGACCCGCTCGACCGCCACCGCGTCGGGGGCGAACTCGTCGAGCCAGGCGTCGACGCCCTTCTCGATCGTCACCAGCCGGTGCGCCACGGGTACGTCGGCCGAGGTGCGCAGCACGTTGACGTCGACCAGGCTCAGCGGCCGCCCGACCGAGCCCTCGACCACGCCCATCCCGCAGCGGGTCAGGCCGGGATCGATCCCGAGCACTCGCATCGCGTCGCCTTCCGTCCGAACAGGTGTTCGGAGACAACGCTACTCGGGGGGCCGTCCGTTCGTCCGCAGGACACGCCCGATCAAGCGTCCAGCGACTCCAGCACCTCGTCGGGGATGTCGGCGTTGGTGAACACGTTCTGGACGTCGTCGAGGTCGTCGACGGCGTCCACGAGACGGAAGACCTTGCCGGCGACCTCGGGCTCGCCGACTGGGATGTCCATGGTCGCGACGAACAGGATGTCGGCGGAGTCGTAGTCGATGGCGGCCGCCTGCAGCGCCGTACGCACGGCGACGACGTCACCGGGCTCGGACTGCACCTCGAAGCTCTCGCCCAGGTCGCTGACGTCCTCGGCGCCGGCGTCGAGGGTCGCCTCGAGGACGTCGTCCTCGGAGATCTCCACGCTCGCGCCGCCGCGCTCCTGGCTCTTGCCGACCACCACGACGCCCTTGCGGGTGAACAGGCGGGAGACCGACCCGGGGTCGGCCATCGTGCCGCCGTTGCGGGTCACGGCAGTGCGGACCTCCATCGCGGCCCGGTTTCGGTTGTCGGTGAGGCACTCGACCAGCAGCGCGACGCCCTGGGGGCCGTAGACCTCGTACATGATCGTCTCGTAGTCGACGCCGCCGCCATCGAGACCACCACCGCGCTTGACCGCGGAGTCGATGTTCTTGTTGGGGACCGACTGCTTCTTCGCCTTCTGGATGGCGTCGTACAGGGTCGGGTTGCCGGAGGGGTCGGGGCCACCCATCTTCGCGGCGATCTCGATGTTCTTGATCAGCTTGGCGAACAGCTTGCCGCGCTTCGCGTCGATCGCGGCCTTCTTGTGCTTCGTGGTCGCCCACTTGGAGTGGCCAGACATACGTCCCTCTTCTTCTCAGCTCCGGACCAGATCCACGAACAGGCGGTGGACCCGGGCGTCGCCACCCACCTCGGGATGGAACGACGTCGCCATCAGCGAACCCTGACGGACCGCCACCACCCTACCGGCGGCCTCGCCGCGCTCGACACGAGAGAGCACCTCCACCCCGGGCCCGGTCTCCTCCACCCACGGGGCGCGGATGAACACGGCGTGCACCGGCGCGTCGAGCCCGGCCATGGCCAGCGGCCCCTCGAAGGAGTCGACCTGGCGGCCGAAGGCGTTGCGACGCACGGTGATGTCGAGCCCGCCGACCGTCTCCTGGTCGGAGGTGCCGTCGAGCACGCGGTCGGCGAGCAGGATCATCCCGGCGCAGGTGCCGAAGGTCGGCATGCCCGCCTCGACCCGCTTGCGCAGCGGGTCGAGCAGCTCGAAGATCCGGGCCAGCTTGGCCATCGTCGTCGACTCGCCGCCGGGGATCACCAGGCCGTCGCACGCGTCGAGCTCGCCGGGGCGGCGTACGGCGATCGCCTGGACGTCGAGGGAGGCCAGCGCCGCGAGGTGCTCGCGGACGTCGCCCTGGAGGGCGAGTACGCCGACGGTCGGGGTCATGCGGCGTACTACCAGCCGCGCTCGGCGAGCCGGTGCGGCTGCGGGATCTCGTCGACGTTGATGCCGACCATCGCCTCGCCCAGACCGCGGGAGACCTTGGCGACCACGTCGGGGTCGTCGAAGAAGGTCGTCGCCTTCACGATCGCCTCGGCCCGCTGCGCGGGGTTGCCGGACTTGAAGATGCCCGAGCCCACGAACACGCCCTCGGCGCCGAGCTGCATCATCATCGCCGCGTCGGCCGGGGTCGCGATGCCACCCGCGGTGAACAGCACCACGGGGAGCTTGCCGGCCTCGGCGACCTCCTTGACCAGGTCGTACGGCGCCTGCAGCTCCTTGGCCGCGACGTACAGCTCGTCGGCCTCCAGCGCGCCCAGCCGGCGGATCTCGCGACGGATGGTGCGCATGTGGGTGACCGCGTTGGAGACGTCCCCGGTGCCGGCCTCGCCCTTGGAGCGGATCATCGCCGCGCCCTCGGTGATCCGGCGCAGCGCCTCGCCCAGGTTGGTCGCGCCGCACACGAACGGCACGGTGTAGGCCCACTTGTCGATGTGGTTCGCGTAGTCGGCCGGGGTCAGCACCTCGGACTCGTCGATGTAGTCGACCCCGAGGCTCTGCAGCACCTGCGCCTCGGCGAAGTGGCCGATGCGCGCCTTGGCCATCACCGGGATCGAGACGGTGTCGATGATCCCGTCGATCATGTCCGGGTCGCTCATCCGCGACACGCCACCCTGCGCCCGGATGTCGGCCGGCACCCGCTCCAGCGCCATCACCGCGACCGCGCCGGCGTCTTCGGCGATCTTCGCCTGCTCGGGCGTGACGACGTCCATGATGACGCCCCCCTTGAGCATCTCGGCCATGCCGCGCTTCACGCGCGAGGTGCCGCGGATCTCGGAGGTGTCGAAGGAGTCGTCAGGGGTGCTCTCAGCCATACCCGGATCGTACGGCGGATCGAGGACGCCGCCGATTGAGCGTGGTGCTTACGAGACGGGGCCGGCCGCGACCTCGGCGAGGGCCTGCTTGCGCACGACCCAGACCCGCTGGACGACCGTCACCGTGCTGGCGATGGCGAGAGCCCACAGGACGACGTACAGCAGGATCGGCAGGTCGAAGATGGCGCTGAGACCGGTCATCACCAGGATCGCCACCAGCCGGTCGGCGCGCTCGGCGATGCCGACCTTGGCCTGGAAGCCGAGGCCCTCGGCCTTGGCGCGGGCGTACGAGGTGACCGCACCCATCAGCAGGCAGACCAGGCAGAGCACCAGGTAGAGAGTGCTGTCACCGGGGCCGGCGAAGTAGAGCGAGAGGCCGATGAAGATCGCGCCGTCGCCGATCCGGTCCAGCGTGGAGTCCAGGAATGCCCCGAACTTGCTGCTCTTGCCCTGCGAGCGGGCCATGTAGCCGTCGATCAGGTCGCTGAAGACGAAGGCGGTCGCGACCAGCACCCCGGTGAGCAGCATCCCCTGGGGGAAGAAGATCAGGGCGCCGGCGCTCAGGCCGAGCGTGCCGACGAGCGTGACGACGTCGGCGCTCACGCCCATCCGGATGAGCAGGTGGGCGATCGGCGAGATGACCTTCGTCCAGAAGGCACGGAAACGTTCCATCATGTCGGGAGCAGGCTAGCGGGCGAGGAGCGCGGCGCAGACCTCGGCCACGGCGGTCGGCGCGCCCGCGACGTACCACTCGACGCCGGCGGCCTCAACCCGGCGCGTCGTACCACCTGCTCCGCGGATGATCGCGGCACCGGGCAGCTCGTCCCACGACGGCACGGAGTGCTGGCACAGCACCTGCAGGCGGCCCTGGGCGACGGTCATCGCGTCCATCGTCCCGGAGCCGAGCATCCGCACGGTCGCGGCGCCGTTGGCCATCCGGCCGAACGCGTCGCCCACCTCGCCGCCGAAGAACGGCGGGTGGAGGTACGTCGTCAGGCAGGACTCGGCCAGCGGGCGGTCGGGGAGCGGCTCCATCGGTA
This sequence comes from Nocardioides sp., assembly GCF_035503875.1. Taxonomy (GTDB): domain Bacteria; phylum Actinomycetota; class Actinomycetes; order Propionibacteriales; family Nocardioidaceae; genus Nocardioides. The sequence continues at coordinate 2,429 of NZ_DATJTA010000011.1, read as the reverse complement.
CGCCGTCGACGGTCGGGGTGAACTTCGGGCCGCCGACGTACGTCGTACCGCTCGCGGGGTGGTGGACGGCGCCGAGCACCAGGTCGTCGCCGTCGATGAGGGCGACGGCCGAGCACCACCAGTCGAGCCCGGCGACGAAGTTGTAGGTCCCGTCGACGGGGTCGATGACCCAGGTCCGGCCGCTGGTACCGGTGTGGTCGGTCCCCTCCTCGCCGAGGATCGAGTCGTCGGGGCGCTCGGCGCGCAGGCGCTCGACGATCAGCGCCTCGGCGGCGCGGTCGGCGGCGGTGACCACGTCGGAGATCGACGTCTTCCGCTCCGCGGAGAGGCCCTCCGCGCGCATCCGCTGCGCCAGCCGGCCGGCGTCGCGGACCAGGCCGGTCGCCAGCTCGGCGTCGTCCCGGTTCACGCGGGCCAGGCCTCGGCGAACAGCTGGCGGGTCTCGCCGAGCAGCTCGGGAAGTGTCTTGGTGCGGCCGATGATCGGCATGAAGTTCTGGTCGCCGGGCCAGCGCGGTACGACGTGCTGGTGCAGGTGGGCCGCGATGCCCGCGCCGGCGATGTGCCCCTGGTTCATGCCGATGTTGAAGCCACCGGCCGCGGAGACCTTGCGGACCACCCGCATCGCGGTCCGCGTGAGGTCGGCGATCTCGGCCGCCTCCTCGTCCGTCGTCTCGGTGTAGTCGGCGATGTGACGGTAGGGGCAGACCATCAGATGTCCCGGCGCGTACGGGTAGAGATTGAGCACCACGAACGCCAGCTCGCCCCGGTGCACGACCAGACCGTCCTCGTCGCTCAGCTTCGGGACCCGGCAGAACGGGCACTCCCCCGACGACTCGTCGGTGGGCTTGTTCTCCCCGCGGATGTAGGCCATCCGATGGGGCGTCCAGAGCCGGTCGAGCTCGTCGTGGTCACCGATGCCGTCCTGACGCAGCGGCTCGTCGGGCAGGCTCATGCCTCAACCCTAGGGGTCGCCCTCCCCACCCTCGCCGACGGCTGCCCGTGAGCGGGACCTCCGGCGCCCCTGACACGCCGGGCCACCACCACGGACCGCGACCCTGCGCGAAGCGCACCCGCACCACCGACGTCCTGGCCGCCGCTGGTTGAGGCGCGAAGGACGAAGTCCGGGCCGTCCCGCTGGTTGAGGTGCGAAGGACGAAGGCGGGTTCAATGGGTGAGTGCAACACCTTGATCTGATCGAGGTGTTTGCGATGGGTCGTCCGCCCGTTCCTGTCCATGTTCAGCGCGTGTTCTGGCAGCAGGTCGCTGCTGGTGTCTCGGTCGTCGGCGCCGGTGCTGTGGCTGGGATATCTCGACCGACGGCACAGCGTCTGTTCGCACGTGCGGGTGGCGTGGTCCCCTCGATCGTGAATCAGCCACAGGCTCGGGACCTGACGTTCCAAGAGCGCGAGGAGATCGCCTGCCTGGTTGCGGCGGGCAAGAGCGTTCGAGCGATCGGCCGGGCGCTGGGTCGTGATCCGGGCACGATCAGCCGTGAGCTGCGCCGTAACGCTGGCAGCAAGGGTCTCTACCGAGCCAGCACGGCCCAGCAGAAGGCCGACGCGGCTGCACGGCGCCCGAAACCGGCGAAGCTGGCCACGAACCTGCGCCTACGTCGCCAGGTCCAGGCCTGGTTGGGTGAGAATCACAGCCCCGAGCAGATCGCTGCCCGGCTCCGTCACGACTTCCCCGACGATCCGGAGATGTGGGTGTCGCACGAGACGATCTATCAGTCGCTCTACGTCCAGGGCCGTGGCGCGCTGCGGCGCGAGCTGACCACCTCACTGCGTACCGGACGGGCGATGCGCCGCCCCCGCAAACAGGCCCAGACACGCAACAGTCGGCGTGGTGGTGAGCGGATCAAGGACATGGTCATGATCAGCGAACGCCCCGCTGAGGTCGAAGACCGTGCCGTGCCGGGTCACTGGGAAGGCGACCTGATCACCGGTGCTGAGAACAAGTCCGCGATCGGGACCCTGGTCGAGCCCACCACCCGGTTCGTGATCCTGCTCCACCTGCCCGACATCGGTCCCGGCAGCCACGGCGCGCTCGCGGTCCAACACGCGATGCTCACCGCCATGGCCGACCTGCCCACGTTCCTGCGCAAGTCACTGACGTGGGACCAGGGCATCGAGATGGCCAACCACGCCAAGATCACCGAGGCCACCGGCCTGGACATCTACTTCTGCGACCCCGCCTCACCCTGGCAACGCGGCACCAACGAGAACACCAACGGCCTCCTGCGCCAGTACTTCCCCAAGAGCACCGACCTGTCCTTCCACGGCCCCGGGATGCTCGAACGAGTCGCGATCGAAATGAACAACCGACCCCGCAAAACCCTCGGCTGGAAGAACCCAGCCGAAGCCCTCGACGAACTACTCTCCCAACACGACATCAACCCCGGTGTTGCACCGACCGGTTGAATCCGCC
>NZ_DATJTA010000010.1:0-20353 GCF_035503875.1 Nocardioides sp. | reverse complement strand
CGCACGTTTAGCTTCCACCCCACGGAGTAGTGTCGGAAGTGCAAACCCTACAGATCTGGTACGGGAAAGGGAATCGATGAGGCTGCTCAACCGGCTGCTCGCGCCGAAGTCCGTCGCCCACGCTCACTGCGACCTGCCGTGCGGCGTTTACGACCCCGCGCAGGCTCGAATCGAGGCGGAGTCCGTCAAGGCCATTGACGAGAAGTACGCGCAGAACTCCGATCCGGAGTTCCGTGCGCGCTGCCTGATCATCAAGGAGCAGCGCTCTGAGCTCGTCAAGCACCACCTGTGGGTGCTGTGGACGGACTACTTCAAGCCCCCGCACTTCGAGAAGTACCCGCAGCTGCACACGCTGGTCAACGAGGCCACCAAGCTCGCCGGTGCCGGCGGCACCAAGGGTGAGCTCGACGCCGCGAAGGCCGACGAGCTGCTCGCCAAGATCGACCAGATCGCGGAGATCTTCTGGGAGACCAAGAAGGGCTGAGCCTCTCCGCAGGCCACCTGTCCTGCAGTGTCACCTCCTCGACGCCGTCCCAGCCCGCTCCGGGCTCGGGCGGCGTCGAGTGCGTTCGGCCCGCGGCCGGCGCCCTGGAGCGCCCGCTGCACCGGCCCCTTCTGCGTCGTACCGCCGGACGGTGGCCTAGGGTTCCGGCCAGGTCACCTGCGACGAAGGACGAACGATGGCTGTGAGCGATCCCGACCCGCGAGCGGCGCGCGCCGACGTCGAGCTGCGGCTGCCCGCCGACGGGGCGTACGTGTCCGTGCTGCGCACCACCACGGCGGGCGTGGCGGCCCGACTCGACTTCACCATCGACGACATCGAGGACCTGCGAATCGCGGTCGGCGAGGCGTGCGCGATGGTGCTGCCCGAGGCCGAGCCCGGCTCCTCACTGCTCGCCCGGTTCCACCTCGCCCCGGCCAGCCTGACCGTGTCGGTCGGGGTGGAGACCACCGCGGCCGCCACCCCCGACTACGACAGCTTCGCCTGGCAGGTGCTCACCACCCTGGCCGGCGACGCGGTCGTCGACTCCGAAGCCGGTCGGTTCACCGTGACCATGACGATGGAGTCGAGCGTCCTGCCGAGCGCGCCCCGAGCAGACGGCTGACATGGACGACCCCACTCGGGACCCTGTCGCCACCCCCGATCCGCCGCCCACGGGCGTCGAGGTCACGCGACGCCGCAGCGCCGAGCTGTTCGTCGTGCTGCGCGACGACCAGCAGAGCGAAGCGGGCCGCGACGCGGCCCGGGACGCGCTGGTACGCCTGCACCTGCCGCTCGTGGAGCACTGCGCCCGCCGCTTCCGCAACCGGGGCGAGCCCTTCGAGGACCTCGTCCAGGTCGGCACCATCGGCCTGATCAAGTCCGTCGACCGCTTCGACACCGACCGCGGGGTCGAGTTCTCGACGTACGCCACCCCGACGATCATCGGCGAGATCAAGCGCTACTTCCGCGACAAGGGCTGGGCGATCCGGGTCCCGCGGCGCCTCCAGGAGCTGCGGATGCAGATCGGCTCCGCCAGCGCCGAGCTCACCCAGTCCCTCGGCCGCTCGCCCACGCCGCGCGAGCTCGCCGAGGCGATCGGGTGCACCGTCGAGGAGATCGTCGAGGGCATCGAGTCCAGCAACGCCTACTCCACGCTCTCCCTGGACGCCACCGACGACTCCGATGACGGCTCGGCGACCATGCTCGACGCCATCGGCATCGACGACGAGGGCCTCGAGCACGTCGAGATCCGCGAGTCGCTGAAGCCGCTGCTGGACCGGCTGGACGCCCGGGAGAAGAAGATCCTGCTGCTGCGGTTCTTCAAGAACATGACCCAGTCACAGATCGCCCAGGAGATCGGCGTCTCCCAGATGCACGTCTCCCGGCTGCTGAGCCGGACCCTGGAGCAGCTCCGGACCTCGCTCGACCAGGCCGACTAGTCCCGGTGGCCGGATCCGGCCACCGGGACCCGGCGGCGTCCGGCACGCGGTGCTAGCTCGACCCGTCCTCGTCCCGCCGGGTCGCACCGGTCGGGTCGTCGACGAGCGCCGCTGTGCTCGCGGGGTGGAAGATCCCGACCAGCACCGCGCCGGCCACCACCGCCAGGACGATCGCCACGGGCGTGGTGTCACCCCCGCGGAAGCTCCACGCCACGCCGAGCTGGATCAGCTGGGCGAGTACGACGGGGGCGCGCGACCAGCCTGCTAGCCGGGTCAGTCCCCACGCGCACAGGCCCAGGCCGGCGCCGTACACCAGGAAGAACAGCGAGGTCGTCACGCCCATGGTGACGCGCACCGACGAGACGTTCGCGAGCTCCAGGACCGCGCTGACCAGCAGGACGGCCGCCTCCAGGGCGGCGAGGGCGGCCGCCACGAGGAGCGGGCGGGGCGGAGTGGGTCGAGTGCCGGTCACGGCGGACAGCGTAGACACCGGTGCCACGACCGCTTTCGGGGTACCACACGACGTTGCCTTCCCGGCAGCCGCCGCCGGCCGGAGCCGGACACCTGTGATGAACGAGACCACCGCGGGTCTTGTTTAACGCCCCGATCCTTGCCAGGCTGGTCCGGCGCTCGTGAACGCGTTCACATCGTGATGCCCACCCGAGCATTCCGCAGGCCTGAGCTGCCCCTGGCCTGCACGTTCGTAGTAGAGATGAGGGATTCCCCAGCCATGGATTGGCGCCACCGTTCCGCGTGCCTCGACGAGGACCCGGAGCTGTTCTTCCCGATCGGCAACACCGGTCCGGCCATCCTCCAGATCGAGGAGGCCAAGCAGGTGTGCCGACGCTGCGAGGTGCGCGAGCAGTGCCTCGCGTGGGCGCTCGAAGCTGGCCAGGACCACGGGGTCTGGGGCGGCCTCAGCGAGGATGAGCGGCGCGCGCTGAAGCGTCGCAACGCCCGCGCCCGCGTCCGCACCGCGTAGCGGAGACAGGCGGTCTCGACCGAGGCCGTCTCTCGGCCCACCGGGTTTCGAGGCTCCTGCGCTCGTGCCTCGCTCCGGAGCACCTCAACCAGCGGGCGGCCTCGACCAGCGGCGGCCTCGACCAGCGTCGGATCACTCCACCGGAACGTCCACCACGGCGCGCGTCCCGGCTCCTGACGGAGCCGGGCCGAGCTCCAGCTGACCACCGAGCTCGGACTCGACCAGCGTCCGGACGATCGAGAGCCCCAGGTTCGTCGAGCCGTCGAGCGTGAATCCCTCCGGCAGCCCGCGACCGTCGTCGTCGACGGTGAGGTGCAGTCGGCCGACGATCCGCTGCACCCGGACCACGATCTCGCCGTCCTGCTCGCCGTCGGCGTCGTACCCGTGCTCGACGGCGTTCTGCAGGACCTCGGTCAGCACCATCGCGAGTGCGGTCGAGCCCTCCGACGGCAGCACCCCGAACGACCCCTCGCGGCGGACCCGCACCCGGCCGCCGATGGCGCTCACCTCGGTGACCATCGCGCCCAGCCGGTCGGCGATCTCGTCGAACTCGACGGTCTCCTCGACCGCCTGGCTGAGCGTCTCGTGGACGATCGCGATCGACCCGACCCGTCGTACGGCCTCCTCGAGCGCGGCCTTCGCCGCCTCGGAGTCGATCCGCCGGGCCTGCAGGCGCAGCAGTGCGGCGACCGTCTGCAGGTTGTTCTTCACCCGGTGGTGGATCTCGCGGATCGTCGCGTCCTTGGTGACGAGCTCGCGGTCCCGGCGCCGGAGGTCGGTCACGTCGCGGACCAGGATCACCGCACCGAGGTGCTCGCCCTGGGGCCGCAGCGGGATGCTGCGCACGATCAGCGAGACGTCGTCGGAGCCGACCTCGGTGTCGCGGTGCGCCCGCCCGCCCAGGACCGCGCTCAGCGTCTCCTCGTCCGGACGCTTGCGCGGCGGCACCAGCTCGCGGGTCAGGTCGGCGAGCGCGACCCCGGCGAGGTCGCCGGAGAGGCCCAGGCGGCGGTAGACCGAGAGCGCGTTGGGGCTGGCGTACGCGACCCGGCCGGCGGCGTCGACGCGCAGGAAGCCGTCACCCACACGCGGCGAGTCGGCGTGGTCGCTGCGCTGGCCGGGCGCCGGGAAGTAGCCGTGGGAGATCATCTGGGTCAGGTCGGCGGCCGTCTGCAGGTAGGCCAGCTCCAGGCGGCTCGGCGTCCGGACGCCCAGCAGGTTGGTGTTGCGACCGACCACGCCGATGACGCGTCCCGCCCGGCGCACCGGGATCGTCTCGACGCGGACCGGGACGTCGTCGCGCCACTCCGGGTCGCCCTCGCGCACCAGCCGCCCGTCGCGGTACGCCGCGTCGAGCATCGGCCGGCGTCCGGTCGGGACGAAGGTGCCGACCACGTCCTCGACGTACGCCGTCGGCCCGGTCGTCGGACGCATCTGGCCCGCGGCCCAGAACCCGCTCCCCTCACGGTCGGGCAGCCACAGCACCAGGTCGGCGAAGGAGAGGTCGGCGATGATCTGCCAGTCCGCCTGCAGCAGCTGCAGCCAGGCGACGTCGGCCTCGTCCAGGTCGGTGTGGCTGCGGACCAGCTCGCTGAAGGTGGGCACGAGGTCAGGCTAGAGGTGGCGTCTCAGAGCCGGTTCGCCCCATGTCCGGAGCAGGCCGGATCTTTGGCACACTGGCCTCCATGTCCGGGTCCTACTGGAAGCAGGTCCACGCCGCCGGGCTGGCGGTGCCGGCGGACCGACCCCTCGACGACCTCACCGCGGAGCTGACCCGGATGCTCGGCGATCCGGACCCGGAGCTGCGCGACGCGACGGCGTACCCGACCCTGATGACCTGGGTCGGTCGCGGTGTGTACGACGACCTCCTGCCGGGCCTCGGCGACGGGATGGCCGCGGGCCTCGGCGTCGGGATCGGCGAGGCGGAGGGTGACGGGGTCTTCCGGCGCAGCTTCTCCGCGCTGGTCCTGGGCGAGTGCATAGCCCGCGACAACCAGCGGCCGCTCGTCCCGGGCGGCAAGGTCCTGGAGTGGGGGGACCGGCTCGCGACCTGGCTGCTGCGCGAACGGGACCTGCGCGGCTACGTCCCTGGCAAGGGCTGGGCGCACGCGGTCGCCCACGGCGCGGACGCGCTCGGCGCGCTGGCCGACTCCCAGCACGTCCAGCAGCCCGAGCTCACCGTCCTCCTCGACGTCGTCGCCGACCGGCTGGTGCTGCCGGTGGACCGGCTGTTCACCAACGGGGAGCCCGACCGGCTGGCCCAGGCGGTCATGCACGTGCTGCGGCGCGACGTCGTGCCCCTCGCGGTCCTGGAGCCGTGGGTGGCGCGCCTGGTCGCGACCGCCCGCACCCGCTCGTCGTACGACGACCGCGACCCGCACCTGGTCGGCGGGAACGCGGAGGCCTTCCTGCGCGCCCTGTACCTCCAGCTCGCCCTCGGACCGCAGCCGCCCGCGGTCCGCTCCGACCTGATCCTCGTGGTCGTCGACGCGCTGCGCGCGACCAACCCGCAGTACCTCGCCCCGCGTGCGTGACTGGCGGGTAACCTCCGGCACATGACCGACGTCACAGTGCCGGCGGCTGGATCCGCCACCCCGTCCGAGGACCTGTCCGGCCACGCCGGCGAGCTGGCGGTCGCCGTCGCCCGCGCGCACGGGGTGGAGACCCTGTTCACCCTCTCCGGGGCGCACGTCTTCCCGCTGTACGACGGCGCGGTCAAGGCCGATCCGCCGATGCGGATCCTCGACGTACGCCACGAGCAGACCGCGGCGTTCGCCGCCGAGGCGACGGGCAAGCTCACCCGGGTCCCGGGCCTGGCCGTGCTCACGGCGGGTCCGGGCGTGACCAACGGCGTGAGCGCGATCGCGCAGGCCCAGTTCGCGGGCTCGCCGATGGTGGTCGTCGGCGGCCGCGCCCCGCAGAACCGCTGGGGCACCGGCAGCCTCCAGGAGCTCGACCAGCCGCCGATCATCGCGCCGGTCGCCAAGCTGGCCCGGACGCTGCCCACCGTCGCCGACGTGCTGCCGGGGCTCGACGAGGCGTTCGCCCAGGCCGGGTCCTCGCACCGCGGGCCGGTGTTCGTCGACGTGCCGATGGACGAGCTCTTCAACTCCGCCTCCGGCCCCGCGCCGGTCGCCACCCGCCCCGCCCCGGTGGAGCCCGACGCCGACGCCCTGGACCGGATCGCCGCGCTGCTCGCCGGGGCGTCCCGGCCGGTGCTGGTGCTCGGCACCGACGTCTGGGCCGACGGCGCGGAGATCGCGGCGCTGCGCTACGTCGAGGCGGCCGGGCTGCCGACCCTCACCAACGGGATGGGTCGCGGGATCCTGCCCGGCGGCCACCCGCTGCTGGCGACCAAGGCGCGCGGCAAGGCGCTGAAGGAGGCCGACCTGGTGGTCGTCGTCGGCACCCCGCTCGACTTCCGGCTCTCCTACGGCGTCTTCGGGGACGCCCGCGTCGTGCACGTCGCCGACTCCCCCGCCCAGCTCTCCGGACACGCCAGTCTCGCGGCCTCGGTGTCCGGCCACCTGCCGTCGGTGTTCGACGGGTTGCACGCCCGCTTCCGCGGCGCCGACTGGGCCGCCTGGACCGCCGAGCTCCAGGACGCCGTCCGGGCCGGCGCCGCTCGCGACGCCGAGCTGCTGAGCGCCGAGGCCGACCCGATCCACCCCGCCCGCATCTACGGCGAGCTGGTCCCGCGCCTGGAGTCGGACGCGGTCGTGGTCGGCGACGGCGGCGACTTCGTGAGCTTCGCCGGCAAGTACGTCGAGCCGCAGCGTCCCGGCGGCTGGCTGGACCCCGGCCCGTACGGCTGCCTCGGCGCCGGCCTCGGCGCCGCGATCGCCGCCCGGCTGGCCCGGCCCTCCGCGCAGGTCGTGCTGCTGCTCGGCGACGGCGCCGCGGGGTTCTCGCTGATGGACGTCGACACCCTCGTGCGGCACCGCCTCCCCGTCGTGATGGTGATGGGCAACAACTCCGCCTGGGGCCTGGAGAAGGGGCCGATGCAGATGCTCTACGGCTACGACGTCGCGGCCGACCTGGCCCCGCGCACGGCGTACGACGAGGTGGTCAAGGCGCTGGGCGGCGGCGGCGAGACCGTCACCGACCCGCGCCAGATCGGACCCGCCCTCGACCGCGCCTTCGCCGCGAACGCGCCGTACCTCGTCAACGTGATCACCGACGTCGACGCGGCGTACCCGCGCGCCACCTTCGGGATCTGAGCCGGTGTCCGACCTCGTCGTACGACGGGCCACCCCGGCCGACTACGCGAGCGCGGGCGCGGTGACCGTGGCGGCGTACGACCCCTTCACGGGCGACGCGGCCGACGACGACTACGTCGCCCGGCTGGCCGACGCCGCGTCCCGCGACGCCGAGGCCGAGCTGTGGGTCGCCACCACGGACGAGGGGACGCTGCTCGGCTGCGTGACGATCTGCCCGCCGGGCTCGCGCTGGCGCGAGATCGCGCGCGACGACGAGGGCGAGTTCCGGATGCTCGCGGTCGCCCCCGACGCCCAGGGCCGCGGGGTCGGGCGGGCGCTGGTCGGCCTCGTGCTCGACCGGTTCCGCGACGACGGTGCCTCGGCGGTCGCGCTGTCGAGCCTGCGGGAGATGACTGCCGCGCACCGGCTCTACGAGCGGCTGGGCTTCACCCGGCTGCCCGAGCGGGACTGGAAGCCACGTCCCGAGGTCGACCTGATCGCCTTCCGCAAGGAGCTCTGATGGATGCCACGCTGACCTTCACCGTGACCGACGCCGACACCGCCGCGGCCGTCGGCTCCGGCACGCTCCCCGTGCTCGGCACCCCGCGGCTGCTCGCGTGGTGCGAGGCGGCCACCTGCGCCGCCCTGGAGCCGACGCTCTCCCCCGGCTCGACGTCCGTGGGCACGCGCGTGTCGCTGGAGCACCTGGCGCCGTCCGTGGTCGGCCAGGAGGTCGAGGTGAGCGCCACGGCGGCGTACGTCGACGGCCGCCTGCACCGCTTCACCGTGAGCGCCCGCAACGCCGGATCGGCGAAGATCGTCGCGTCCGGCGAGATCACCCGCGTCGTCGTCGACGCGGAGCGGTTCCTGGCCCGGCTCTGATTTCATCTCAGCGGCGTCATTTGAGAGACTGTCTGATGGCCCTCTGTCTGGGTCGACACCGATTCCGAGGAGATCACCATGGGCAAGACCGGCCGCAAGCGCCGCGCTCGCAAGAAGAAGGGCGCGAACCACGGGAAGCGCCCCAACGCCTGAGCGCAGGCACCACGCATCCGAACCCCCGAGCCCACTGGGCCGGGGGTTCGTTGCTGTTCGGGGTGTCGGTGGTCGAGTGCCTCGCGAGGAACGAGCGAGGTGTATCGAGACTCAGGACTCGCTGATGCGGACCTGGACCTCGCGGATCCGGAACATCACGCGCTGGCGCAGCTCCTCCGGAGCCGCCTCCGAGCAGGACCGGGCGACGACCGACTTCACGGTGCGCTGGAGGTCGTACTTCTCCAGGCACGGGTTGCAGGTGTCCAGGTGCGCCCGGACGACGTCGCAGTCGGCCTCGGCGAGCTCGTTGTCGATGAAGTAGACGATCTGCTCGAGGTAGTCGGCACACTCGCGCTCGGACACCTCGTCGTGGGTGTGGCCGGCGTGGCCGGCATCGGAGGTGCTCACTTCTCGCTCCCCTCGCGGCCGACGGTCAGCAGGTCGTTGGTCCGGACGTAGTCCTGGAGCATGTCGCGCAGCTGACGGCGGCCGCGGTGCAGGCGGGACATCACGGTCCCGATCGGCGTCTCCATGATCTCGGCGATCTCCTTGTAGGCGAACCCCTCGACGTCGGCGAGGTAGACCGCGAGCCGGAACTCCTCCGGGAGCCGTTGCAGGGCGTCCTTGACCTGCGAGTCGGGCAGGTGCTCGAGCGCCTCGGTCTCGGCGGACTTCAGCCCGCTGGAGGTGTGCGACTCAGCGCGCGCGAGCTGCCAGTCCTCGACATCCTCGGCCATGGACTGCTGCGGCTGGCGCTGCTTCTTGCGGTAGGTGTTGATGAAGGTGTTCGTGAGGATCCGGTACAGCCAGGCCTTCAGGTTGGTGCCGGGCCGGAACTGGTGGAACGACGAGAACGCCTTCGCGAAGGTCTCCTGGACCAGGTCCTCGGCGTCCGCGGGGTTGCGGGTCATCCGCATCGCCGCGGAGTAGAGCTGGTCCAGGAACGGCAGGGCGTCGCGCTCGAAGCGCGCCGCCCGCTCGGTCTCGGTCTCGGTGGCGACGTCGACAGGCTCGAGGTCGTCGAGCGTGGCGTCGGTGAAGTCAGTCATCGTCTCCCAGCCTACGCCGGGGGCGGGTGCATCCAGCAGTGCCATCACGCTGGTGGAACACCTCAGTCGGGCGCACCATTCCCCGTCACTTCACGCACCAGCCACTCCAGCGTCGACTCGACGACGATCGCCATCGCGTCGGCCTGCGAGATCGCCCCGCGGGCCGGCACCTTCAGGCCGTGGTCGCCCCCGGGTACGACGGCCAGCTCGGTGTCGGGCGGGAACTCGTCCGGGCGCCCCATGGTGTCGTTCTCCCCCTGCACGACCAGGGTGGGTACGCCGGCCCCGGCCAGCTCCGCCAGCCGGGACTTCTCCGGCTTGCCCGGCGGGTGCAGCGGGAAGGACAGCGCGAGGCAGCCCGCGGCGCCCGCCTGCGTCGCACACCGGGCCGCCGACCGGGCGCCCGCCGACCGGCCCCCCAGCACCAGCGGTCCGGCGACCCCCAGCGCGGCGACCGCGGCGAGGAGCGCCTCGTCCAGGGTCGGCGGCGGGGTGGCGACCTTCCGCCCGGCCACCCGCCAGGGCTGTTCGAGGAGGACGACGGTGAAGCCCTGGCCCGGCAGCGCCTCGGCCAGCGCGACCAGGTCGCGTGCGTCGATCCCGCCGCCGGCCCCGTGGCTGAGCAGCACGGTCGCGACCGGCTCGGCCGCGGCATGCGTGACCAGCCGGGCCTCGCCGCGCGGCGTCTCGATGCGCCGCTCGGTCGGGGCGCTCACTCGACCAGCCCCTCGACCTCGTCGAGCGGGATCGGCTCGATCAGCTCGGCGCCGTTGTTCTTCACGTTGTTGACCAGCGTCGGGACGGCGTACGCCTCGAGGGCGCCGGGCGCGGCCGGGGTGAGCAGGTCGAGCAGGGTGTCGGTCGACTGCTCGGGGTCCAGCCAGGCCGACCACCGCTCGGGCTCCACCATCAGCGGCATCCGGTCGTGGATGTGGCCGAGGTCGTCCTCGGCGTCGGTGGTGATGACCGTGCAGGTCCAGCGCCACCGGGCGGGGTCGTCGTCGGCCCGGGCGGGGTCGCGCCACAGCTCGTACAGCCCGGCCATGGCCAGGGTGCCGCCGTCCTTGGGGCGGATGAAGAACGGCTGCTTGAGCGGCTTGCCGTTCTTCCCGGTCTGGGAGGTCGGGTACCACTCGAAGTAGCCGTCGGCCGGCAGCAGGCAGCGCCGCTTCGCGAACGCCTTCTTGTACGCCGGCTTCTCCGCGACCGTCTCCATCCGGGCGTTGATCATCCGGCTGCCGATCGACGGGTCCTTGGCCCAGGACGGGACCAGCCCCCAGGTGAGCACCCGCAACTGGCGGGCGACGTGGTCGTCCCCCTTGCGGGGCGGACGCTCGAGGACGGCGTACACCTCCTTGGTGGGCGCGACGTTGTAGTCGGGCTCGAGCGGCGCCTCGATCATCTCCTCGGCGATCTCGAACTCCTCGACGAGGTCCTCGGGGCGCCGGGTGGACGCGTACCGGCCGCACATGCGCCCACCCTATGCGCCGCCGGACGCAGCTGACCCGCTTGGATCCCGCGCGCCCCGGGTATCGAGGGGGCATGACCGTCAGCCGTCTCGTCGCCCGCCCCATGCTCGCCTCGATGTTCCTCGTCGGGGCCGTCACCGCCCTGAAGAACGCCGAGGCCACGGCGACCAAGGCGCGGAACGTGACCGACCAGGTCGTGCCGCTGGCCAAGAGGGCGGGGATCCCCCTGCCCGAGGACCCGACCACGCTGGTCCGGCTCAACGCGGGGATCCAGCTCGCAGGGGCGCTCGGGCTCGCGACCGGGCGGGCGCCCCGGCTCTCGGCCGCCGTCCTGGCGACGTCGCTGGTGCCGACCACGGTCGCCGGCCACCGGTTCTGGGAGGCCACCGACCCGGCCGAGCGCACCCAGCAGAAGCTGCACTTCTTCAAGAACCTCTCGTCCCTCGGCGGCCTGATCATCGCCGCGGGCGACACCGACGGGAAGCCGGGTGTCGCCTGGCGCGCACGGCACGCCGCCACCGACGCCCGCAAGGAGGCCCGGCACCTCGCGGCCACCGCCCGGCGGGAGGCCCGGTTGGCGAAGGCCAAGGTGCGGTGAGCCGACGCTAGAGTTCAGCGGGTGACGAGCGTCCTCGATCCCTGGCCCGCCCCCCGCGCGACCGCTCCGGTCGACGCCGTCGTCACGCTGCCCGGCAGCAAGTCGCTGACCAACCGTGCGCTGGTCCTGGCGTCGGTGGCCGACGGCCCCTCCGTCGTACGCCGGGCGCTGCGCTCGCGCGACACCACGCTGATGGCCGCGGCGCTGACCTCGCTCGGTTCGACCGTGGACACCGACGGCGAGGACTGGACGGTCACGCCCGCCGCGTTCGCGGGTGATGTCGCGGTCGACGTCGGCCTCGCGGGGACCGTGATGCGGTTCGTACCGCCCATCGCGGGACTGTCCTCGGGCACCGTCGCCTTCGACGGCGACGCCCACATGCGGACCCGCCCGGTCGGAGAGGTGCTGACCGCGCTGCGCGGGCTCGGCGTCGACGTGGACGGCGACGCCCTGCCCTTCCGCCTCCGCGGGACCGGATCGGTCCGCGGCGGCACCGTCGTCGTCGACGCCTCGGCGTCCTCCCAGTTCATCTCCGCCCTGCTGCTCGCCGGCGCCCGCTACGAGCAGGGCGTCGACGTACGCCACGACGGCAAGCCGGTGCCCTCGCTCCCCCATATCGACATGACGGTCGCGATGCTGCGCGAGCACGGCGTGGAGGTGGACGACCCCGCGACGGGGGGAGGCGCCAACCGCTGGTCGGTCGCCCCGGGGCCCGTGCGCGCCGTCGACCACGTCATCGAGCCCGACCTGTCCAACGCCGCTCCGTTCCTCGCGCTCGCCGCGGTCTCGGGCGGCACCGTCACCGTGCGCGACTGGCCCCGGGAGACCACCCAGGCGGGGGACGCGCTGCGTGACATCCTCACCCGGATGGGCTGTCGGGTGGCGTTCACCGACGAGGGGCTGGCCGTCACCGGACCGGACGAGCTCCAGGGCGTCGACCTGGACCTCCACGACGTCGGCGAGCTCGCCCCGGCCGTGGCCGCGCTCTGCGCCCTGGCGACCACGCCGTCCCACCTGCGCGGCATCGCGCACATCCGCCACCACGAGACCGACCGGCTCGCCGCCCTGGCCAAGGAGCTCGGCGGCCTCGGCGCGGACGTCACCGAGCGGCCCGACGGTCTCGAGCTACGCCCGGCCCGCCTGAGCGGCGGGCTCTTCCACACCTACGCCGACCACCGGATGGCGCACGCGGGGGTCATCGTGGGCGCCGCGGTCGACGGGGTGCGGGTCGAGAACGTCGCCACCACCGGCAAGACCTTCCCCGACTTCCCCGGCTTCTGGTCCGGGCTCTTCTGATGCCGTCGGGCCGCTACTCCGACCAGGACGTCGAGCACTACGAACGTCCTCGTCGGCGGACCCGGCCCCGCACCAAGGAGCGCCCGTCGTACGACGACGCGGTGACCGGCGTCGTCGTGACCGTCGACCGCGGCCGCTACACACTGCTCGTCGAGGGCCGGACCGTGATGGCGATGAAGGCCCGGCCGCTGGGCCGCAAGGGCGTGGTCGTCGGCGACCGGGTCCGGGTCGTCGGCGACGTGTCAGGAGCCGACGGCAGCCTGTGCCGGATCGTCGAGGTGCCCGAGCGGCGGACCGTGCTGCGCCGGACGGCCGACGACGACGACCCGGTCGAGCGGATCATCGTCGCCAACGCCGAGCAGCTGGTGATCGTCACCGCGCTCGCCGACCCCGACCCGCAGCCCCGGCTGATCGACCGGGCGCTGGTCGCCGCCTTCGACGCGGGCATGCAGCCGCTCTTGTGCCTGACCAAGGCCGACCTCGCCGACCCCGAGACGCTGCTGTCGACGTACCGCTCCCTGGGCGTGCCGTGGGTCGTGACCCGGCGCGGTGGCGACCTCGCCGAGGTGCGCGAGCGGCTCCAGGGCCGCACCAGCGTGCTCGTCGGGTCCAGCGGCGTCGGCAAGTCGACGCTGGTCAACGCGCTGGTCCCCGACGCGCGCCGGGAGGTCGGGGTCGTGAACGCCGTGACGGGGCGCGGCCGGCACACGTCGACCTCGGCCTACATGCTCGCGCTGCCGGACTCCGCCGACGCTGGACCCGGCTGGATCATCGACACCCCCGGCATCCGCTCCTTCGGTCTCGCGCACGTGCAGCCCGAGCACCTGATCGAGGCGTTCCCCGACCTCGACGAGATGACCGAGGACTGCCCTCGCGGCTGCACCCACGGCGACGACGAGCCGGAGTGCGGACTCGACGAGGCGCTGGCGGCCGGCGAGGCCGATGCCGACCGGGTCGCCTCGTTCCGGCGGCTGCTGGCCGCCCGGAGCGAGCCGGTCTACTGAGGGCCGCCGGGATAGTCCGTCACGTTTCGCACGCTCAGAGCACTCTCAGCGTGCAGAACGTGACGCACTACCCGCGCTAGCCCTTCGTGCCGTACCAGGCGATCTGCGCACCGGCGTCGCCGACGAGCACCGTGGTGACCGCGGTGAGCACCGCGAGCGCGGCGACGGCCACGGCGAGCGCGACCCGGATCGGGCCGGTGCGGGTGTGCAGCCAGGCCGCGACGAACGAGACGAGCGCGAAGGCGGTGGCGCTGATCCGCAGGACACCGGCCCGGTCCTCGTGGGTCTCGACCAGCTCGGCGAGCGGGCCGCCGTACTCGTTGGCCTCGACCAGCTGCTCCCCCGACAGGTAGGCGACCCACACCGAGACGCCGGCGATCGCGACCGCGACGACCAGCGGCCAACGCAGCCGGTCACGCCAGCGGGGTACGGCGTACCCGAGGCCCGCGAGGGCGGAGAGCGGCCCGAAGACCACCGCGGAGTGGACGACCAGCGCGTGCAGGGGAAGTCCGTTGATCTCCATGGTTGAACGTTAATCGAGTTTGCTGAAAGTAGCCTGTGCGTGTGGCCACCGACTTCACCGACGACCTGCGCCTCGCGCACGTCCTCGCCGACGACGCCGACTCGCTCACCATGGCGCGGTTCAAGGCGCTCGACCTGCACGTCATGAGCAAGCCCGACCTGACCCCGGTCACCGACGCCGACGAGGCCGTCGAGGACATGATCCGGCGCACCCTCGGCCGGACCCGCTCGCGCGACGCCATCACCGGCGAGGAGCAGGGCTCGACCGGTCACAGCCAGCGTCGCTGGATCATCGACCCGATCGACGGCACCAAGAACTTCGTGCGCGGCGTGCCCGTCTGGGCCACGCTGATCTCGCTGGTCGTCGACGACGAGGTGGTCGTCGGCGTGGTCTCCGCCCCGCAGCTGCAGCGCCGCTGGTGGGCCTCGACCGGCAACGGCGCCTGGACCGGCAAGTCGCTGCTCAAGGCGACCCGGTGCCAGGTCTCCGACGTCCGCCGGCTCGAGGACGCGTCGCTGTCGTACGCCTCGCTCGACGGCTGGGACGAGCGCGGCCGGCTCGGCGACTTCCTGACCCTGATGCGGCGCTGCTGGCGCACCCGGGCGTACGGCGACTTCTGGTCGTACATGCTGCTCGCCGAGGGGGCCGTCGACCTCGCGGCCGAGCCCGAGCTCGAGGTGTACGACATGGCCGCCCTCGACATCATCGTGCGCGAGGCGGGCGGGCGGTTCACCTCCCTCGACGGCACCGACGGACCGTTCGGCGGCAACGCGCTGGCGAGCAACGGCCACCTGCACGACGCCGCGCTGACGTTCCTCGGCTCGGTCGGTGGCGACGACGACGACCCCGACGTACGACGGACCGGGCTGGGATCGGTCAGCGACCTGCGCTCGCGGCGCCCCGTGGACGAGGACCTCTCCTAGACCACCCCGGACCACCCCGGGCTGGGCGTAGAAATGTGACGCACTCCGCACTACCGTCAGGGCATCCTGACCTGGAGGCGCAGATGCACATCGGTGACGTCCTGAAGGCGAAGGCCGACCCGGCCGTCCTGACCATCGGCCCGGACGCCGGCGTACGCGAGCTGATCGCGCTGCTCGCCGAGCACAACGTCGGCGCCCTGATCGTGAGCTCCGACGGCGTGAGCGTCGAGGGCATCGTGAGCGAGCGCGACGTCGTGCGGCACCTGCACCACGACGGGACGGTCATCAACAACACCGTCGGGGCGATCATGACCGCGGACGTCGAGACCTGCGCCCCCGAGAGCGAGCTCGACACGCTGATGAAGACCATGACCGAGCACCGGGTCCGCCACGTCCCGGTCGTCCGGCAGGGGCGCCTGGTCGGCATCATCAGCATCGGCGACGTGGTGAAGCACAAGATCGACCAGCTGGAGTTCGAGCGCGACCAGCTCGACAGCTACGTGCACCAGACCTGAGCCGGCGCCGACCTCAGTCGACGTCGGCGAAGGTGTCCGGCTTGTGCAGGAACGCGAACCGGCTCGCCGGCCAGACCCGCGCGAACACCTTCCCGACCACCAGGTCGGCCGGCACGAACTCCCCGCCCGGCACGCAGTCGGTCTCGGACTCGCGGCACATGTGCGCGGAGGAGTCGGCCGAGGCGTCGCGGTGGTCACCGAGCACGAAGAGCTCGCCGTCCGGCACCGGCCCGCTCGTCCAGCCCGCCTCGCAGTCGGTCACCATCGGCCCGTCGCAGGACATGTCGTTGCGCGTGAAGTCGGACTCGATGGGCGTGCCGTTGACCAGGAGGCGTCCCTCGTCGTCGCAGCACTCGATGACGTCGCCCTCCACGCCGATCACCCGTTTCACCAGGTGCCCGCCGGTCGGGTAGAGCCCGATCTTGCCGAGCACCTTGCCCACCGGGCTGGTCGGGCCGACCTCCTCGCCGGGACCGAGCCAGTCGCCCGGGTCCTCGAAGACGACGATGTCGCCGCGCTGGGGGGTGCGGCCGCCCCAGTAGGACACCTTCTGGACCAGGATCCGGTCGTTGATCTCCAGGCCCGGCTCCATCGAGCCGGACGGGATGTAGAAGGCCTGCACGAAGAAGGTCTTGACGACGAACGACAGCACCAGCGCCGCGCCCAGGAGGACGAAGGTCTCCTGCCACAGCGAGAGCCGCCGCTTCGCCTTCGGGGTGGGCCGGGGCGGGGTCGCCCCCTCGTCGTCGTGCACGTCCACCCTGTTCTCCGCTCTCCGGCCCCGACCGCACACGGGGCGGAGCCATGGTGGCACGTCGACCCACGAATCCCGCGTCCGACCTCCGCCGTGCGAGCCGCCGGCCCCGAAGTTCTCAGCGTCCGGGCCGTCCGGCCGATGCCAGAGGTCGAGCCGTCGACGGCACGCCGGTCGACGCACGACTCCGGGGGAGGAGGTTCCATGCGCTGGCGCCTGTCCGCTCCGGGCACGCTCGGCACGGTGCACGTCGCCGTCTTCACCGCCTGCTTCGTCGGCTACCTCGCCTGGCAGCTCCTCCCGCTGCCCGGAGCCACCGCCGTCGTCCCGCTGTGCTTCGCCCTCGCCCTCGCCTGCTCGGCGGCGGTCACCTGGCACCAGACCCGTCGTACGGCGCGCGGCAGCCGACGGGTCACGGCGCTGGTCGCGTGCGGCCTGGTCTGCATGACGCTGAGCTCGGTCCTGGCGGCCGTCGTCGGCACCTCCACGCGGGACGGCGGCACCCCCGCGGACATGGCCCATCTGGCCGCCTACGGCTTCCTCGGCGCGGCCCTGCTCTCGGTGCTGGCCCGGCGGTTGCGGATCGCCGGGGTGGACACGGTCGTCGACGTGCTCACGCTCGCCGTGGCCAGCTTCCTGCTCGTCTGGTCCCTCTCGCTGGAGGAGCTGCTGCTCGCCGAGCGGCAGGGCGAGCCGGCGATGCGCCTGGCCCTGCTCGTCGCCTACCCGCTGCTCGACACCGTGCTGCTCGCGCTCGTGCTCCGCGTGCTCCTCGACCGTCGGTCCCGGTCCTGGACCACAGCCCGGCTGACCGCCGGCGTCGCCTGCTGGCTGGTCGCCGACGCTGGGACCCTGCTGCTGGAGGACCACCACACGGCCGCGACCGTGCTCGCGTCCGGCTGGCTGGTGGGCAGCGCGCTGATGGCGCGGGCGCTGTTCGTGCCGGTGGACCGGACCGTGCTCGCGGAGGACGACGAGCTCAGTCGCGGCAGCGTGCTGCGGCGCAGCGCCCTCGCCGTGGTGCCGCTCCTCGTCCCGACCGTGATGCCGCTGCTGGACCCGGAGCCGGGTGAGTCGTGGGACACCGTCGCCCAGATGGTCGGCCTGGGCGTCCTGCTGGCGCTCACCTTCCTGCGCACGGTGCGACTGCTGGAGCGCGAGCGGCGTACCCAGCGCGAGCTCGCCGCGGCCCGGGACGCGGCGCTCGAGGCGTCGCGCGCCAAGTCGTCGTTCCTCGCGACCATGAGCCACGAGATCCGTACGCCGATGAACGGGGTGATCGGCCTGGCCGGCCTGCTCCTCGGCACCGACCTCGACCCACGCCAGCGCCAGTACGCCGACGGCGTCCACGGCGCCGGGCAGCAGCTGCTGGCGATCATCAACGACATCCTCGACTTCTCGAAGGTCGAGGCCGGCCATCTCGAGCTGGAGGACATCGACTTCGACCTCGCGGAGGTCGTCGAGCAGGCCACCGGCCTGCTCGCCGAGATCGCCCGCGGCAAGGGCCTGGCACTGCGCGCCTCCTGCGCGCCCGACCTCCCCCGCGGCCTGCGCGGCGACCCGACCCGGCTACGCCAGGTGCTGGTCAACCTCATCGGCAACGCCGTGAAGTTCACCGCCTGCGGCGAGGTGGCCGTCTCCGCCGAGCTGCGCGAGCGGGGCGCGGACGGCACCCTCCGGGTCCGCTTCCAGGTGCGCGACACGGGCGCCGGCATCGCGCCCGACGAGCAGGAGCGTCTCTTCGAGCCGTTCACCCAGGCCGGCACCGCCACCACCCGGCAGTACGGCGGCTCCGGGCTCGGACTCGCCATCTCCCAGCAGCTGGTGACCGCGATGGGCGGTCGGCTGGACCTGGTCTCGGCGCCGGGTCGCGGCAGCACCTTCGGCTTCGAGGTCCTGCTGCGCCCGGCGCGCGACCCGGGCCTGGCAGCGCTGTCGCACGACAGCGACGCGCCCGCCTCCGAGCAGCCGGCCGCACCGGACCGGCCCGAGCGCCCGCACCGCGGACACGTGCTGGTCGTCGAGGACAGCGACCTCAACCAGATCGTCGCCGAGGGCATCCTCGCCCGCCTGGGCTTCACCACCGAGCTCGCCGACGACGGCCGCGTCGCCCTGGACCTGCTGGCGCACACGACGTACGACGCGATCCTGATGGACTGCCAGATGCCGGACATCGACGGCTACGCCGCCACTCGCGAGCTGCGCCGCCGCGAGGCCGGCGGCCGGCGTACCCCCGTGATCGCGCTGACGGCGGGCGTCGTCGAGGGCGAGCGGGAGCGCTGCCTGGACGCCGGGATGGACGACTACCTGTCCAAGCCCATCGTCCCGGCCGACGTGGACGCCGTCCTCACCCACTGGCTCTCCGAGGACGTCGTCCAGCGGTCGCTAGGCTGACGGCATGGACAAGCCCGAGATCGACTTCCCCGACTTCGACCCGCCCACCGACCTCGTCATCGAGGACATCACCGTCGGCGACGGCCCCGAGGCGAGCGCCGGCCAGACCGTCTCGGTCCACTACGTCGGCGTGGCCCACTCCACCGGCGAGGAGTTCGACGCCTCCTACAACCGCGGCGACACCCTGAAGTTCCGTCTCGGCGTCGGCCAGGTCATCGCCGGCTGGGACACCGGTGTGCAGGGCATGAAGGTCGGCGGACGGCGCAAGCTCGTCATCCCGCCGCACCTCGGGTACGGCGACCGCGGCGCGGGCGGCGTGATCAAGCCGGGCGAGACGCTCATCTTCGTGGTGGACCTCGTCGGCGTCTCCTGACGGAGCCTGACGCGATGGCGCACTTCGGCGACCACCAGTCGTCGATCTACTTCAACGGCATGTTCCTGGGTCAGACCCCGGAGCTGCCGACCGACCTGAGCGCCCTCGAGGCGCAGGCCGCCGAGGTGCTCGCCCCCGAGGCGCTGGGCTACATCGTGCCCAGCGCCGGGGGCGGCGCCACGGCCCGTGCCAACGTCGCGGCGTTCGACCGGTGGCGAATCGTCCCGCGGATGCTGCGCGACCACGCCGTCCGCGATCTCGCCACGGACGTGCTCGGCACCTCGATGGCGGCACCGGTGCTGCTCGGCCCGGTCGGCGTGCAGACCCTCGCCCACCCGGACGGCGAGCTCGCGACCGCGCGCGCCGCGACCGCCCTCGGACTCCCCTACGTCCACTCGACGCAGGCCAGCCACTCCATCGAGGAGGCCGCCGCGGCCGGCGGCGACGGTGCGCGATGGTTCCAGCTGTACTGGCCGACCGACCCCGAGCTGTGCGAGAGCTTCCTCGCGCGGGCCGAGGCCGCCGGCTACACCCATCTCGTCCTCACGGTGGACACCACCCTGCTCGGCTGGCGTCCCCGCGACCTGGACCGCGGCTACCTGCCGTTCCTCCAGGCGGTCGGCATCGCCAACTACACCAGCGACCCGGTCTTCCGGCGCCGCCTGGAGAAGCCCGCCGAGGAGGACCCCGCCGGCGCGGGCATCGCCTTCGCGTCCGTCTTCCCCAACCCCGGCCTCGACTGGGGCCAGCTGCCCTGGCTGCGCGAGCGCTGGTCCGGCCCGATCCTGCTGAAGGGCATCCAGCACGTCGACGACGCCCGGCTCGCCGCCGACCACGGCATCGACGGGATCGTGGTCTCCAATCACGGCGGACGCCAGGTCGACGGGGCCGCCGCGTCGCTCGACCAGCTGCCGGCGATCGGCGAGGCAGTCGGAGACCGGCTCGCGGTCCTCTTCGACTCCGGGATCCGCTCGGCGCCCGACGTCGTCAAGGCGCTCGCCCTCGGCGCCGACGCCGTACTGCTCGGCCGGCCCTACCTCTACGGTCTCGCACTCGCCGGCCAGGCCGGGGTCGAGCACGTGCTGCGCTGCCTGCTCGCCGAGCTCGACCTCACCCTCGGCAACGCCGGCTACAGCAGTCACCGCGACCTGAGCCGGGACTCCCTGACCCGGCCGGGATAGTCCCTGACGTTCCGCACCGCTGGCTGGTGGCGGATTCAGCTGGTCGAAGCAACACCGACTGATGGAGGTGTTGTGGTGCCGAGGAAGCGTGTGCCGGACGTGGTCCGGTCGAGGTTCTTCGATCTGGTGTGTGCG
>NZ_DATJTA010000009.1:0-3581 GCF_035503875.1 Nocardioides sp. | reverse complement strand
CACCTCCTGGCCGACCGGAACCGCCTCGCGGAAGCTGACCGCCAGGTCGTCCGGGTCCGGGTACTCGTCGTCGCAGGCCAGCGCCAGCAGGTCGGTGGCGATCCAGGCGAGGTCGTCGGGGCCGAGCTCGAGCTCGGACGGCACGTCGGCCGCCCCGCTGATGTCGTCGATGCCCGCCAGCGAGAGCAGCGCGACCTTCGCGTAGCCACGGAGCGACTCGACCGCCAGGCTCTCGCGGAGGGCCGGCGCGGCCGCGGCGCCGATCGCGGTGACGACGGCGACCGCGAGCATCCGCTCGCCCGGGTGCCCCTCGGCGCCAAGCTCGAGCAGCTCCCTGGCGGCCGGGTCGTCGCCGCGGGACTCCACCCACGCCTGCGCCTCGGCCTCGAACTCGGCGTCGCTGACGCCCTCGGCCATCGCCAGCAGCTCGCTGCCGGTCAGCTCGGCCGCGGTCGGCGGCAGCAGCGGGATGTCCACCCCCGCCTCGACCAGCTGCTCGTGCAGCGCGGCCAGCGCCAGCGGCGTGAGCCGGATGACGTCGTCGTCCTCGGTGATCGCGAGCACGGTGTGGAGCCGGTCCAGGAGCAGCCGGGCGGGGTCGCCGTACTCCTCTTCCCAGCGTTCCCGCGCCTCGGCCAGCTCGTCGCTGAGCTCCTCGTCGTCTTCGTCGACGTCGCCGCCGCCGGCGTTCTCCCACAGCACCTCGGTGAATTCCTCGACGGTGAGCCCTTCCCGGCGGGCGAGGAAGAGCAGGATGGCGATCGCCATCCCCTGGCCGGTGAAGTTGAACTCCTCGTCGTCGCCCTCGTCGTCGTCGGACTCGTCGTCGAAGTCCGGCTCCGGCCCGTAGAGCTCGAGCGTCTCGCCGAGGACGGCGGCCATCGTCGACGACCAGGCGGCGAAGACCAACTCGTCGTCGCCCGACGCCCAGTCGTCGGCGGTCTCGCCCTGCAGCACCTTGTCCTCGTCGTCGGGGTCGAACAGCAGCCACTCGACGCCGAGCGCGTACTCCCACAGGAAGTCGAAGTCCTCGGGGGTGACGCCGAGCGCGGCGACGACTTCGGCCTGGTCCTCGGGGGTCATGTCGCCGCTGGAGTCCACCTCCCGGCCGTCCTTGCCCACCCACGCGGCGAGCGCGGCGAGCTGAGCCGGCAAGGGGGCCCGGCGGGCCTCGGCCGCGAGCTCGGGCAGCGGCAGCAGGCGAATCGGCGGCAGCGCGTCGGGCAGCCCGAGCGCCTCCTTGATGTCGATGTCCTCGTACTCGAAGTCATCGGCGACACCGTGGGAGTTGACGTGGTCGTGGTCGTGGGCCATGGGTCGAGCCTATAGGCCCGTGGACGGGCGCGGGACGCGGTGGGGCCGCTACTAAACCTAACGACCGCGGCAACCGTTAACGTTTCTGTTAACGGTTGCCGCAGCCGCTTTTACGCGGGTGCTTGGTCGCGTTACTGCGCGGCGAGCAGCGAGCGCAGCACGTACTGCATGATGCCGCCGTGCCGGTAGTAGTCGGCTTCGCCGGGGGTGTCGATCCTGACGACGGCGGTGAAGCGCTTGCCGTCGGCGGTCACCGTCACCTCGCCGGGCACCGTCCCGGTGTTGAGCTCCTCGATGCCCTCGACGTCGAAGACCTCCTGGCCGCTGAGGCCGAGGGACTCGGCGCTCTCGCCCGGCTTGAACTGGAGCGGGAGCACGCCCATGCCGATCAGGTTGGAGCGGTGGATGCGCTCGAACGACTCGACCAGCACGGCGCGGACGCCGAGCAGCGCGGTGCCCTTCGCCGCCCAGTCGCGGGAGGAACCCGAGCCGTACTCCTTGCCGCCGATCACCAGCAGCGGGGTTCCCTCCTCGATGTAGGCCCGGGACGCGTCGTAGATCGACATCTCCTGGCCGTCCTTCTTGGTGACACCGCCCTCGGTGCCGGGCGCGAGCTGGTTGCGGAGCCGGATGTTGGCGAACGTGCCGCGGATCATCACCTCATGGTTGCCGCGGCGGGATCCGTAGGAGTTGAAGTCCTTCTTGTCGATGCCGTGCTCGGTCAGGTACAGGCCCGCGGGAGCGGTGGCCTTGATCGCGCCGGCCGGCGAAATGTGGTCGGTGGTGACCGAGTCGCCGAGCTTGGCCAGCACCTTGGCGCCGTGGATGTCGGTCACCGGCGCGGGCTCGGCCGGCATGCCGTCGAAGTACGGCGGCCGGGCGACGTAGGTGGACGTTGGCGCCCACTCGAAGGTGTCGCCGGTCGGCACTTCGAGGCCGCGCCAGTTGTCGTCGCCGTTGAAGACGTCGGCGTAGTCGGAGGTGAACATGTCGGCGGCGACGGACGAGGCGACGACGGACTGCACTTCCTGCGGCGACGGCCAGATGTCGGTGAGGAAGACCGGCTTGCCCTCCTGGTCGGTGCCGAGCGGCTCGTGGTCCAGGTCGATGTCCATCGTGCCGGCGAGGGCGTAGGCGACGACGAGGGGCGGGGACGCGAGGTAGTTCATCTTCACGTCCGGGTTGATCCGGCCCTCGAAGTTGCGGTTGCCGGACAGGACGGACACGACCGTGAGGTCGTTGTCGTTGACGGCCTCGCTGATCGTGGTCGGCAGCGGGCCGGAGTTGCCGATGCAGGTGGTGCAGCCGTAGCCGACGAGGTTGAACCCGAGCTTGTCCAGGTACGGGATGAGCCCGGCGCGCTCGTAGTAGTCCATGACGACCTTGGAGCCGGGGGCGAGGGTCGTCTTCACCCAGGGCTTGCGGCTGAGGCCCTTCTCGACCGCCTTCTTCGCGAGCAGGGCGGCGCCGATCATCACGAACGGGTTGGAGGTGTTCGTGCAGGAGGTGATCGCGGCGATCACAACGTGGCCGTGGTCGAGGGTGGTCTCGCTGCCGTCATCGAGGGTGACCCTGACCTCGTGGGTGGGCCTGACGTCCTCCTGCTCGCCGGGGTCGGAGGCGGGGAAGCTGCCGTTGCCGTCGCCGCCGGTGTAGGTGGGCAGCGCGTCCCTGAACGCGGTCTTGGCGTCGGTCAGCTCGATCTTGTCCTGCGGGCGCTTGGGACCGGCGATGCTCGGCACGACCGTGCCCAGGTCGAGGGTGAGCTGCTCGGAGAACCGCGGCTCCTGGCTCGGGTCGTGCCAGAGGCCCTGCGCCTTGGCGTACTTCTCGACTAGGTCGAGCTCGCTCTCGGTTCGGCCGGTCAGCGTGAGGTACTCGATCGTCGCGGCGTCGATCGGGAAGATCGCGCAGGTGGAGCCGAACTCGGGCGACATGTTTCCGATCGTGGCCCGGTTCGCGACCGGGACCTTGGCCACCCCGTCGCCGTAGAACTCGACGAACTTGCCGACGACGCCGTGCTTGCGGAGCATCTGGGTGATCGTGAGCACCAGGTCGGTGGCGGTGGTGGCGGCCGGCAGCTCGCCGGTGAGGCGGAAGCCGACGACGCGCGGGATCAGCATCGAGATCGGCTGGCCGAGCATGGCCGCCTCGGCCTCGATGCCGCCGACGCCCCAGCCGAGAATGCCGAGGCCGTTCTCCATCGTGGTGTGGCTGTCGGTGCCGACGCAGGTGTCGGGGTACGCCTGGTTCCGCTGGTTGGTCAT